>VBOX01000015.1 GCA_005893265.1 Candidatus Eiseniibacteriota bacterium
CCCACGCCGTTAGCGCCCGGGCGGACAGGAAGGCAAACCCGATCGCGAGCACGGAGGTAGCCATGATCATCGCCGGGAGCGCCCCGACCCCGAAGCTGGAAAGGAAGAGGGCGTCCCGGGTCGCCTTGGACCCGACCTGGAAGGCAATGCTGGCCGCCGCCGCTACCGTGGCGGCGAAGATGGCGGAACGAGTCTCGTTGGAACCCGGGCTCACGGATGCACTCTAACCTTTGTAGACGTTGTCCTGTTCAAGCATTAGAGTGACGTTGAAGCCACCTGTGGCTGAACCCCCCCATGGACGAACTTCTCGAACAGACCATATCTCACTACCGCATCACGAGCCTGCTCGGCGCCGGCGGAATGGGGATGGTCTATCGAGCCCACGACGCGCGCCTCGACCGCGATCTGGCCTTGAAGATTCTCCCCTGCAATCTGATGGCGGACGAGAACGCCCGCGCCAGGCTCATCGCTGAGGCGCGCACCGCGTCCTCGCTCAACCATCCCCACATCGCTCAGGTCTACGATGTTGGGGAGGATCGTGGGCACATGTTCTTCGCGATGGAGCTCGTCGAGGGCAAGCCGCTCCGGGAACTGATCCAGCGCGGCGGACTCCCCCACGCGACCGTGTGTCAGTTCGGCTCGCAGATCGCGAACGCGCTCGCCTTCGCCCACGAACGGGGCGTCGTGCACCGGGACTTGAAGAGCGCCAACGTCATGATCACCCCCGAGAGGCGCGTGAAGGTGCTCGACTTCGGGCTCGCCAAGCGCCTCAAGGACGCCCAGGCGGACGACAAGAGAGATCCCGACCTCACCGCCTCGGGCATGATCCTCGGTACGCCGAACTACCTGCCGCCGGAGGTTCTCCTCGGAGGGAGCGCGGACGCCCGGAGCGACATCTGGGCGCTCGGGGTGATGCTCTACGAGATGGCTTCGGGAAGACTCCCCTTCGACGGCGCTTCGATGGCGGAGCTTGCCACCGCGATTGTGAACGAAAGCCCGAATCCCTTGAGCGCGCGGGTGCCCACCGGACTCCAGATGGTCATCGCGCGATGCCTCTCGAAGGATCCGGGCTCGCGGTACCGTTCGGCGAGCGAGATCGAGGCCGCGCTGGAGGCGCTCGATCCTTCCGTGGTCCGAACCAGGGCGTCAGGAGGGGGATCGCGGCGCGTCTGGACCATGGCGGCCGGCGCGGGTGCGGTAGCAGTTGGAATAGCGCTCGCCGTGACGCTCGCGCTCCGCACCGGCGACATCCGGAAGGGGATCGGAGGTGCTGTTGGTGGAGGAGCGGCGGACCGGCCCCGGATCGAATCGCTGGCCGTTCTCCCCCTGGCCAATCTCTCCGGAGACCCTACCCAGGAGTACTTCGCGGACGGAATGACCGAGGAGCTCATCACGAATCTGGCACCCATCCGCTCGCTCAAGGTGATCTCGCGGACCTCGGTCATGCCGTTCAAGCACTCGACGAAGTCGCTGAAAGAGATCGCGGCCGCGCTGGACGTCGATGGGATCGTCGAGGGCTCGGTGCTGCGAGCCGGCGACAGAGTGAGGATCACCGCGCAGCTCATCGAGGCCGCGAAAGATCGCCATTTGTGGGCCAAGAGCTACGAGCGTGACGTGAAGGACGTACTGGGACTGCAGAGCGAGGTGGCCCGGGACATCGCGAGTGAGATCCAGCTTAGGCTCTCGCCCCAAGAAGCGGCCCGCATGACGCAGCGAAGGACCGTCAACCCCGAGGCATACGAGCTATACCTCAGGGGCCGGTATGAGTGGAGCAAGGTCAGCCCGGCGGCCATCCTGAAGGCCATCGAGTACTACCAGAAGGCGCTCGCGCTCGACCCGACCGATGCCCGCTACAGCAGCGGCCTCGCCGACGCGTACCTGCTCCAGACCCAGGTCTTAGGCACCGTGCCCCAGAAAGAGGGGATGGCCAAGGTTAAGGAGTATGCGCGGCGCGCGCTCGCGGCCGACGAGTCCTCCGCCGAGGCGCACGCCTCGATCGCGGTCGCGCTTTTCTTCGGCGATTGGGATTGGTCCGGGGCAGAGAAAAACGCCCGGCAGGCGATCCAGCTCAACACGGGCTATTCAACGGCCCACCTCGTCTATTCGGTCATCCTCGCGGCCTCCGGCCGGGTCAACGAGGCGATCGAGCAGGATCACCTGGCGATGGACCTCGACCCACTCTCGCTCATCGTGAACTGGAACGCCGCGGCGACGCTCTTTTACGCGCGGCGCTACGAAGATGCCATCGCGCAGTGCAAGCGGGCCAGCGAGCTGGACCCCAGCTCGCATCTGGGGCCGAGCACCTTGGCTCATGTTTACGAGCAAACCGGTAATTACCAAGGCGTGATGGACATCCTCGACAAGCTCCCCGCCGCGATGACGGGGGGTAAAGGGGTCGTTTCGAAACTGAAGCATGCGTACGCCACGGCCGGGCCGACCGGATACTGGCGCGCCATGCTCGAGCTCGAATCAGGGCCGGCCGGGTCGAAGTTCAAAGATCGGATACGCCTCGGGATGGTCTACACAAGGCTCGGCGAACGCGAAAGGGCCCTGGCCGCCCTGGAGCACGCGTTCGCCGTCCACGCGGGAGATATGGTGTTCATCAACATCGAGCCCTGCTTCGACCCGCTCCATGGGGAGCCCCGATTCCAATCGCTCGTTCGGCGCGTGGGTCTTACGCCGGGCGCCTAGGGCACCTTCCGACGGAACCAATCGGACGGCTTGGGTATCTAACTAACTAGATGAAGACCCTGCCTGCGAAACAGACCCGTAACGTCGTATCCTGGATTGCCGTGGGAGCCATGCTGTTCGGCGTCTGGTTGGCGCCGGCGTGCGCCTTCATCTGCGCAAACATGACGCCCGGGGCGCCAGGGGTAGGCGCGGACCCATGCCACGCGGACCACGGGGCCGGGGCCGGTCATGGGGCCTCCCCGGGATCGGACGACTGCCAAGCGCGTCCTTGCCAACAGCTGCAAACCGGAGTGCAACCCAACGCCCAGCCCGAGATCGCTTCGCTTTCTCATGTCGCTTTCCATCCGCTCGCCGGCGTAGACGAGGTTCCGGCGCAGATGGCCGGCGATCATCGGTGGTGGCTGTCGGCGATGGCCCTCGGTCCACCCATTCCACTCCCTCTTTTCACAGTCCTTCGCTCCTAAGCCTTAGTAGCTAGCCTCACGCGGCAGGGCTCGCCTTGGCGCGCCTTGGTCATTAACCCAAAACCACCCGACAAAGCGCTACTCCGAATCCGTTCTGCCCCGGCACGGGCCGAGGTCGCGGACGGGCATGAGCGCATACAGGAGAATGAACATGAAGAAGGGAATCGTTGGATTCGTCATGGCCGCCGCGGTCGTGCTGGCAATCTCTGCCCAGGCCGGTCAGCCTTCAAAGCATCCCGCGACAACGGTCACCGGAGAGGTCGTAGACACCGGCTGCTATCTGGGTCACGCGAGCAAGGGCGCCAGTCACGCGAGCTGCGCGACCATGTGCATCGACCAAGGCATGCCCATGGGGGTGCTCACACAGAAGGGCGTGCTCTACCTCGTCACGATGAACCACGACAATCCGGACGCCTACAACAAGCTAGGCAACCGGAGTCGGCACGCGGGTGCGTGGGGTGCGTCCTGGCCCCACGCACCTGGAGGAATGACGATGGGGATGGGTGTAAGGTTGTGATCTATCGACTCGTTTGACGCTCACCACGCTTGCGCCACTGCACTCGGAGGCTCAAGGAGAGCAGGCGAAGAACCCCTGGATCTTCTCGCTCATGTGGTCGCGCTGACGTATCTTCGTTGCTTGACATGGCCTTCCCAAATTTTCGCAACAAGCACGCGCACGAGGCTCTTGTAACGCCCAAGGCCTATCTCGCGTATGCCCGATCGCGAGGCACCGTCCCCAAAGGCCGTCGCCCCGAGGGCCTCATCATCGCCTACGACCGGAACCTCATGCGGTACGTGCTTCGGCACCATAAGACCCAGCGTGTGAGCGGGTTCTTCGGGGAGATGTTTCTCCTTCGCGAGACCGGCCATGGCGTGGCGATTATCGGGAACTTCGGTATCGGCGCCCCCGGCGCCGTCATCCACCTCGAGGAGTTCATCGAGTGGGGAGTGCCCAGGTTCATATCCATCGGTACCGCCGGCGGACTCCAAAAGGGCCTCCAGATCGGCGACCTCGTGCTCTGCGAACGGGCGATCCGCGACGAAGGATGCTCCCACCACTACCTCCGGCCCTCGAAGTACGCGTTTCCGTCGCCGGTGCTGACCGATCGGGTTCGAGCGTCCCTTCAATCGCGTCGCCTAAAGTTCGCGAGCGGGACGAGTTGGACCATCGATACCCCGGACCGCGAGACCATGGCCGAAGCCCGCGGGTACCGGGGGGAGGGTGTGCTGACGGTCGAAATGGAGGCAGCGGCTTTGTTCGCGGTGGGGAAGTATCGCAAGGCGCAGGTGGCCGCGCTCTTCTCCGTCAGCGATTCGCTCGCCGAGCTGCACTGGAAACCGAAGTTCCACTTGCGCAGGAATCAGGCTGGCCTCGAGAAGGTTTATAGCGTGGCCGTGGAGGCCCTCCGACCAGCGGATCATGGCGGGCAATGACGCACCCATCGGCTAGACGCACATGACATCAGCGGATGTCCTGGAAATCGTCCGCCTCCTTGAGAGCGATGGTATCGCCGTTTGGCTTGATGGGGGTTGGGGGGTTGATGCGCTCCTCGGCAAGCAGACCAGACCCCACGGGGACCTCGATATCGCAGTCGTGCACAAAGACGTGCCGCGGCTACGAGCGCTGCTGGAGGCTCGGGGGTATCGGGACGTGCCCCGAAAGGACACGAAGGACTGGAACTTCGTGCTGGGCGACGGCCAGGGGCATGAGATTGACGTCCACTCGTTCACCCTGGATGCCGAGGGGAGGTGGGTCTACGGCATAGAGTACCCGGCGGATTCCCTGACGGGCGTGGGGTCAGTGAATGGCCGAGCCGTGAAGTGCATTACAGCGGAGCATGTGGCGCGTTTCCGCACCGGCTTCGAGTTGCGCGAGACTGACATTCAGGACGTGCAGGCGCTTCACAAACGTTTCGGGGTTCCGATTCCAAAGGAGCACGCGGAGTGGCTCAAGCGGAAACAGGCCTAATGCCGGGTCTGCTTGCCAGGATCGCGGCGCTGCGTCCAAAGGGGCGTCGAACGATCATCATCGTTATCGATGGGTATGGGGGATCGGGCAAGTCGACTCTGGCCGGTGCCGTGGCGACGGGTTCAGGAGGGGCGACTATCGTTCGCACGGATGACTTCGCTCGCCCCAACGTTCCGGGATGGGAATGGGAACGCATGAAGACGCAAGTGCTCGATCCTCTCGATCGTGATCTACCGGGGAGGTACCAGCGGCACGATTGGAAGAGCGACTCGTTGGCGGAATGGCACACTGTTTCTGTCGGCGGCATCGTGATCGTCGAGGGCGTTTCGTCCATGCGCGCGGAGCTTGGTCGGTACTGGGACCTGGCGGTTTGGGTGACATGCGCCTACGAGCGCCGCTTGGCGCGGGGCATCGCGCGTGACGGGGAAGCCAAGCGCTCCCAGTGGGTGAATGTCTGGATGCCGCAGGAGGATGCATACGTCGAAGCGCAGAAGCCCGAGCAGCGCGCGGATACCGTCGTTAGCGGGGAAGAGCCATTCCAGTTGTGAGAGTCGCCACACTCAAGACCGCGAGACAGCTGCAATCATACCCTTCTCAGTGCCGGTGCCTGTGATGAACGTCGTGGACGTGGGGATGGCGATGAACCATCGGTTGGTGGCGATGCCAGTGGGCATGAGGCAGCTTCGCGAGCTGCTCGGGCGTGTGGTCGTGCTGGTGATGCTCATCATGGGTGTGCTCGTGCGCGTGCTCCTGAGCCTCGTGTTCATGTAGATGCTCATGTCGATCCGTCGCGAGGAGGAGGGCTCCCGCGGTCATGGACCCGAGCGCGAGCAGGCCCCAAGCCGCAATGGTCTCGCGCAAAAGGGCCCATGAGAGGATCGCGGCGAAACCCGGCGCGAGCGCGAACAGCATCCCGGTCTGGATCACGCCGAGCTGCCTGAGTCCCCGTACGAATAGCGCGATCGAGAGACCGAAGGACACCGCGCCTACCGCCAGCGCGATAAGAACTCGAATGGCGTTCCAGTGGCCGAATCCACCGAACGCGGCGGCGAGCGAAAGACTCGTGATTCCGCCGGCCAACCCCTTGATGGCGACGATTTGCCGAGCGTCACGCAGGCTCACGCGCTGCGTAAGGTTGTTGTCGAGGCCCCACAGCGCGCACGCGCCGATGACAAGCGCGATCCCCGCCCAACGAGTTGGGATCGACGCCGGCTCCGCGTGGGGAAGGGAAAGCAGAACCGCGCCCAGTAGAATGGCAACCGCGCCCAGCCATCCGCGATGTCCCAAGTATTCGCCGGAAAGCAGCACGCCTAGGCCCACGGTGAACACAGCTTCAAAATTGAGGAGGAGTCCGGCCACGTGACCGCTGACCTCCCGCAGGCCCAGGAACAACAGGAGCGGCGCCAACACGCCTCCGGAGACAACGGCCCCCAGGAGCCAGACCCATTCCGCGCCTCGGACGGAGTTGGTCCCGCCCATGGCGGTCCCGGTTCGACCCGAGAGCCAAGCGAGGCCGGCACAAAGACTCCCGGCGGAAATGTAAAGGACTCCTGAAAGGGCGAGTGGGGCGACATCGGCCAAGAGGAGCTTGGTAGCGGGCACGCTCGCCGCGAAGGCCACGGCCGCGAGGATCACTTCGATTTGGGCCCTTCGCATGCCTCGTGTTCCGCTTCGCCCGGAAGGATCGGGGATCACGCTTTCATTCCAGCACACTGAGAGGGACCTTAGCGGATATTCCGTAGCGAAACCAACGGAGGCATCATGAGAAGGCAGCTTGCGCCAGCGCTAATTCTGATCGCTGCGGTCACGAGCGCGGCGGCGACCCCGGTGGTCAGCCCGCGCCAACTCGACACGGTCCGGATCGAGGAACTAACCGGAGCCAAAGGGAAACTCGACGAGAAGGAAGGCGTCTTCAAGGTATCCATGCCTCGTGGCGACCTAGACGTCAAAGTGGCAGGCGTGCGTATGACCCCGCCGATGGGCCTGACGTCATGGGCTTCGTTCAAGCGTGTCGGCCAGCATACGGTGGCGATGGGCGATATGGTCCTACTGGAAGACCAGGTAAATCCTGTCATGACCACTGCCCTCGACAATGGTCTCGAGGTCACGGCGCTCCACAATCACTTCCTCTGGGATACGCCGAAGGTCATGTTCATGCACATCGGCGGGATGGGGAGCGAGGAGACCCTTGCGGAAGCCGTGGGAAAGGTGTTCACGAAGATCAAGGATACGGGCGGCGGAAAGGGCGAGACGCCCCATGCTGAGATCGACCCCGCCAAGTCCTCGCTCGATCCCGCAAAGATCGAAGCGGTGCTGCATCTGAAAGGCGATCTCAACAACGGCGTATACAAGGTGGTGGTCGGCCGGACGGCGCGAATGCATGGCGGGGTCATGGGCAACACGATGGGCGTCAACACCTGGGCCGCCTTCGCCGGGCCCGACAGCCAGGCCGTGGTGGATGGTGATTTCGCGGTGCTCGAAACGGAGCTTCAGCCGGTCCTCAAAGCCTTGCGCGGAGCCGGGATCAATATCGTCGCAATTCATCAGCATATGATTGGGGAGGTGCCGCGAGTCATGTTCCTTCACTACTGGGGTACGGGCTCCGTGGATGCGCTCGCGAGCGGTTTGCGCACAGCACTCGACCGGACGGGCTCCCGATGAGGGATCAGCATTCCCGCCGCAGGAGGAGGATGCAATGAAATGGGTGACGCGAGAGAACGTGCATGTCGACCGGGTAGCCTGTCCTTGGCTCATCCGCAAATTCGTGGATCCAAAAGCCGAGTTTCTGTTCGTGCCCGCCGATCAAGTCATGGCCGTCGCGGAGAAGGAGAAGGCGACACCCTATGACGTAAAGGGCGTGGAACTGGGGCACCATGGAAAGGAGTGCTCCTTCGACGCGATCGTCAAGAAGCATGGGCTCACCTCCGATCCCGCGCTCATGCTACTTGCGAGAATCGTGAACGGCGCCGACACTGACAACTCTCTCTGGAACCAGCCGGAGTCCGCGGGCCTCAAGGCGGTCGCCGAGGGCTTCCGCGGCCTCGGCTTCAAGGATGACCACGCCTTGAACGCGGCCGAGTGGATTGTCTACGACGCGCTCTACGCTTACTGCCAGGGGGTGGTACGGGAGCGCCGGCCGGAAGGCGCTACTAGGTGACCGACGCCGGACACGACCGATGGGACTGAGGCTCGTTGGAGATGTTGAGCTCCCGGCGCATCTGGGCGAAGGCGGCTTCGACCATGCCGCGATCCATCACCGTCGGAATCGTCTGTACGTGGCACACACAGCCAACGATGCTGTCGACGTTATCGATACCCGCGCAGACCGGTACGTTCGCTCCATCACGGGACTCAAGGGTGTCGCCGGCGCCCTCGTGGACGAGGGGCAGGATCTCGTGTTCACCTCCAATCGGGGGGAGAACACGGTGGGGATCTTCTCCCCGCAGTCGGAGGACACTGTTGAGAAGGTCCCGGCAGGGCTCCGCCCGAATGGATTGGCGTACGACTCTGATCGCGGCGTTCTACTCTGCGCGAACGTCGGGGACCCGAACTCACCAAGCGTGACGCTCATCGATGTTCGGGCACCGCGAACGCTCGTAACCATTCCCATGCCGGGACGCACGCGATGGGCGATCTTCGATCCTGAGCGGCGTCTGTTCTTCGTCAACATCGCAGATCCGCCAGTCATTGTCGTCGTCGTTCCGGAGAGTGACGGCAGCATCGAACGACGCATCGACGTGCCGGCACGCGGGCCCCACGGCCTCGAGATCGATCCCTCGGGTCACCGCCTCCTCTGCGGGTGCGACGAGGGGAAGCTCGTCTCGATCGATTCCCGGTCGGGCGAGATTCGCGGAATACTCGATCTGAGCGGCTCGCCGGACGTGGTATTCCTGAGCCAATCGCTGGCACACTTATACGTTGCCATCGGGGACCCCGGCCTCATCGACGTCATCGATATTGGCGCCTGGAAGACGATTGAGGTTGTGTCCACCGGGCGCGGAGCGCACACGATCGCGCACGACCACGACTCGAACCGTGTGTACGCATTTCTGCCGGAAACGCATCGAGCAACGGTGTTCCAGGACGGGGACTAGCAGACGCCCAGCAGGGGCGGATGATCGGCGCATGGTCGCAGCGCGCCGAATGGGGGGCAGGGAGGACCATATGGTCGAACATGGCACCACAGTCCGCGGACCGACCCCGACTCGGTCCAACTCAACGAGCACCTGGGTTCGTTTGGTCCTCCTTTTGGCGTTCTGGGCGGTCGGTGTCATCGCCGGACTCAAAGCCGCATCTGCTGCCTACCTCACGTACGCGACGAACGACTACCGTCCCATCTTGATTCGAGGCGTCTGGGCGTGCGCGGTCGCGTTCAGCGCCTTCCACTTCGCCGCCTTGTCGGCAAAGGGATGGGCGGGACGCCTGCCGGGATTCGTCGGGGCCCTGTTGGTGCTGTACGTCTTGAGCCAAATCCTCCACCGCTTGCGCTAGCGAGCAGCACTTGCTGCTCTTGGCGCGCTCATGCGCCAGCATCACGACGCCGACGCCAGGCGATTCATCCAGGTCGAGCACCCCGAGGTCGGCTACGGGCGGTTTCTTGTGTCCCAGCTCTCGAACCCCAACAGCCTGGTGATGGTCGCCGAGCAATCCGGCACGGTCATCGGTTATGTCTTTGCGGACGTTGAGTCGACGAACTGGATGGAGTTCCGCGGTCCGTGCGGGGTCGTGCACGACATTTACGTCGACGAAGCGGCGCGCCGCCTGGGCGCCGGACGCGAGCTCATGAGCGCCGCCATCGCGTGGATCCGATCCAACGGCCGGTCGCAGGTGGTGCTCCTAACCAAGAGCGGGAACGAGCACGCGCGGCGCCTTTTCGCCGCGCTCGGCTTCCGCCCGACGATGGTCGAGATGACGCTGGATCTGGAGGTCAAGGGGGACGAATGACCATCGTCGACTTCCAACTCCGCGTGAAGCATGAAGGAAATGGTAGACTGGCGAACTGGCGTTCGGCGACCTCCGAGACATTGTATGGAGAGGGTCAGACGGTTAAGGCTCCGCAGGGGAATCCAGGGAGGTACCCAGCTCGCTTGCTAAGCGGAGGACGCGGATAAGGTCGCGGAACGCCTGCTCAGGAATCAGGACGGAATTGGCGGGGCGATCAAGCCGTACTTCGCGTTGGGGCAGGGACAAGCTGGCGACGTTGCTGCGAGATCACATTCTGATCGCTACCCAAGTCGTCACCGCAGCAAAGGCCGGCAACCGAGGCGCTTTGACTGCCATCCAGGCGAAATGGACCGCCGACAGCAAAGAGTCGCAGCCTTCCTGAGTGGGGCGGATCCAAATTGGAACTACATCACCATCTTTAGGTCGACACAGGATTTGGAGAGCATGCTCCAGAAGGATTTGGACCTGACGACGGCAGAAGTCGTAGGAAGGCTCAATAAGGACTGGGGTGCCAACATGCGCGCTTACGATGAGGGGCACGAGCACATGCTCATGTTCGCGGACGCGCTGACCGCTGGGATCACGAGGCAGTTCCCCGAGAGGTTCAAGTAGTCGATTGATGTCCGGGCTCACGCCCCCGTAGCTCAGGTGGATTGAGCAGCGGTTTCCTAATGCTAAGCGACTTCTTCGCTATCGACCGGCGAAGGGGCCGTTTCGTCATTCTCTACCCCGTTTCACCTGCCACGCCGCGCCTTTGCTCGTCACTCTCAGCCGGTATTGGTGGGGGGTAGTCGCTCTCGTGGCACGATGGGGCGTCCGACGATGATCGAGATGACGCTGGATCAGGAGATCACGGGTGACTCGCGTGAGCTCGGTTCGTCGCACGGTCGCGAGCGTCGGGGTGGCTCTCGGGGTTGTGTGGCTCGTGTCGGCGTCACCCGCCGCCGCCGGCCGGCATGAGGCGCCCGGTTTCCGCCCTCTCGTCTTTGTCGACGTCAATGTCGTGCCCATGGACTCGGATCGGGTCCTCGAGCACCAGAACGTCGTGGTCCGTGGCGACCGGATCGAGGCCGTGGGACCCAAGTCCTCGACTCGCGTGCCGCGCGGCTCGCTGCGAATCGACGGGCGAGGCCTCTGGCTCATGCCCGGACTGATCGACATGCACGTGCACCTGAACGACCCCCAAGACGGGGCGGTCTACGTGGCGAACGGAGTCACGACGGTCCGCAGCATGTGGGGATTCCCGGAAACGCTCGAGTGGCGGAACGAGTACGTGGCCGGCAAGCGACTCGGCCCGACCGTATACACCGCGGGAACCATTCTGGACGGCAATCCCCCGATCTGGCCGGGCAGCAAGGTGATCGAGACACCCGAAGAGGCCGATAGTGAAATCGTGGCCGAGAAGGCGGCCGGGTACGATTTCGTGAAGGTCTACTCGCGATTGTCGCGGCGCGGCTACGCGGCGATCCTCGACGCCGCCAAGCGGCACGGGATGCGCGTGGTCGGCCATGTGCCCGACTCCGTGGGCGTGCTCGGGGTGCTCGAGGCCCGCAGGCAGGAGTCCATCGAGCATCTGACCGGCTATCTGACGGCCGCGCAGAAGGACGGATCGCCGGGTGCGACGATCTCCAACGGGAACGAAAGGCGCCGGGTCATGGTGTCGAACATCGACGAGGCCAAGATTCCCGAGCTCGCCCGAAAGACCCGGGACGCCGGCGTGTGGAGCTGCGTGACGCTGATCGTGGGGAAGCGCGTCTCGGAGCTCGACCACGCCGATTCCTTGATGAAGATGCCCACCGTGAAGTACGTCGCCCGGGAGATGGTGGCCGTGTGGGACCCCTCGAAGGACTTTCGTTTCAAGGAAGCAACCTCCGAGGACTACGCTGCCATGCGCTCCATGACCGCCTTCCAGATGCGCATGACCCGGGCACTGCGGGACTCGAGTGCCAGGATCTTGCTGGGGACCGATGCCTCGAATCCCTTCGTCGTCCCCGGCTTCTCGGTGCATGAGGAGCTGGCCCTGCTCGTCGCCTCGGGCCTTACACCTTACGAAGCCTTGCGCGCCGGCACTGCGGATGCCGCGGAATTCCTTCACGCGGAGATCGGACGCGTGAGGAAGGGAATGCGCGCCGACCTGATCCTCGTCGACGGCAACCCGCTGAAGGACGTGCATGCGGCATCGCGCCGAAGGGGCGTCGTCCTCCGCGGCGGGTGGATCCCAGCCTCCGAGCTGGACGAGGCGCTCGAGGTCGTGGCGAAGAATCACGCGTCAGAGACTGCTCATTGATCCGGCGGTCGAACCGCGTGACAGGGAGTACAATCTCGGTGCTCAGGGCAACGCGCTCTCAGGCCTGCGCGGTGCAGAGGAGGTTTGTATGGCATTCGGGAAGATCGACGGCACGCTGCGTCACACGCGGCTCGAGGATGAATCGCCTTCGTACATCGCCAAGCGCGAGGAGCTGCGCTTGGCCGAAATCGACCTGACCCGACAACGCGAGCGGGTCGCCGAGCTTCGGCGCCGGCTTCCCGAGGGCCCGATCGTTCAGAATTACGTCTTCGAGGAAGGACCGGCCAGTCTGGAGGATGGCGATTCACCCATTCACCGCTCTGCGCGATCACGCTCGGGCGAGGGGCTGGCACAATCTCCGCCTTCTGAGCTGCGGGTCGAACACCTTCAAATACGATCTGTTGAGCGAGGACCGCGAAGGACGGCAGGATTCCGCTATGTCGGTCTTCACGCGGACCAAGGACGGCGCGGTGCGACACTTCTACACGGGGGATCCGTGGCTGGACGAATCGATGAGGGAGCGCGGCCTCGATCTCCTGAGCCCGGTGTATCACATGCTCGATTACACGCCACAGGGAAGAGGGGAGTGGTACGCGACGCTGGAATACGGGGTCGCGGTGCCGGCGGGGCGCAGCTAGCCCGCCCGCGGCGGAACCCCTGACAACCGGATCGCGTCCATGGGGTGGCCGCACAGTGTAGAATCCGCCGTAGCCTGCCCCCGTAGCTCAGGTGGATAGAGCAGCGGTTTCCTAAACCGCGTGCCGGGTGTTCGAGTCACCCCGGGGGCACCACTACAAGTCGCTGAACCCCTCAGGCAACTCTAGCTTAATGAGGGGTACAAGCACCCCCAGGGACGTCATTATGATCCGCCAATGATCAAGTGGGGTCCCCGAGCCGTCGCCGTCGCAGCCGTCCTGTTCGCGTTCGCCTACTTCATCGTTCGTGCCCATTACTACTCTTCGTGGATGGACGACGATGCGTTCATCTCATACCGGTATGCGCGGAACCTGGCCCGAGGCGCTGGGCTCGTCTACAACGTCGGCGAGCGAGTCGAGGGGTACTCGAACTTCCTCTGGACGCTCCTGCTCGCGGGGGCGCACCGGTTGGGGGCACCGCTTCCAGAAATCGCGCGGGCCTTGGGGGTCGCGTTCGCCGTAGCAACGGGAGTCCTGCTCCTCGCGTTTCCCGTGCTGCCGCCGGGGAATCCCGGGGCAAAGGCGCTTCTCGTGATCCTCCCGACGGTGGCGCTCTTCCTGACCGACTCTTGGGCCGCCTGGGCGGTGGGTGGGCTGGAGAATCCGCTCGGTGCGTTCCTGGTGGCTTCGACGTTCCTGCTCTACTTCCGGTCGCTCAGCGCGCGGAATCCACTGCCCGCGGCCGCGACCGCTGGTGGCCTCGCCACCCTTGCTGCTCTCACGCATCCCTCCTACGCGGTGTTTGGCCTCCTGTTGGGCGCTCATTCGATCGCGAACGCGGTCCGGTCGCGCGCGTGGCACCGCCCGATCGCGCTGGCGGTGCCCGCCCTCATCGTCGGGGCACCCTACATCGCGTGGAAAATCGGCTACTACGGTCACGTGCTGCCCAACACGTTCCGTGACAAGGTCGGTCTGACACCCGCCACCCTCGTCAGAGGACTCCGGTACGTGTGGGAGGTGGGCAGCGGCCTCCCAATCATCGCGATCGTCGCGATCGCCGCGGGGGTTTGGCTCCTGACGCGTCGCGACCGTGACCATCGACCCTGGCTCCTCCTCGGCGGTCTCGGAGTGTATGCCGCGTACGCCATCGGCATCGGCGGGGAGGGCTTTCCGGCATTCCGGCTCTTCGTCGTGGTGCTTCCCTTGGCGTGTCTCCTCATGCAGTACGCGGTCGCCGCGGTATCAAACATGGGCCGGATTAGCACGGCGGTCACGCTCGGCGTGGCCCTTTCGACCGCGTTGGGGCTGGGCGCCGTCAACCGCGCGAGCCCACGCGTGCGGGTGATCGACGCGGCAGTACACGCGGACGCGCTGAGGTGCTTCCGGGCCGTAGGGCTCGAACTCAAGCGACGCCTGGCGCCCGACGAGCTCGTGGCCTTCTCGGGTGCGGGAGTGATTGCCTTCTACTCCGAGCTACCGTTTCTCGACACGCTGGGCCTCACGAACGAGCATATCGCTTCCCGGTCCATGAGCACCATGGGCGAGGGCGGAGCAGGGCACGAGAAAGGGGATGGCCGCTACGTTTTCTCTCGGCGACCCCACGTCATAATCCTCAGCGGCGATCCCGTCTCGACCTTCACACCGGTGCTGCCAGGGGATCGTGAGTTGCTGTCGATCCCCGAGTTTCCAGAGGTGTATGATCCCCTGGTCATGGAGGTCCGGTTCGCTTCCCGCCGATCCCACGAAGTGACTATTGTGTCCGTCCCGATCTTTGTGCGCAAGGACCTCATCGCGCGATGATAGCCGGTGACGTGTCTGTCGCGGCGCGGCTTCACTGGATTTCGCCCTAGTTGAGTGGCAACATTCCATAGCGCGTGCTCGAATCCAGAACCGGCGGCTCGGGGCCATCCTCGTCCTCACGTTTGTCGTATACATCCCCAGCTTGGACAACGATTTCGTTTGGGACGACGATTTGTACGTCTCGGAAAACCCGCTCGTCACCCATCCGAACGCTCATGCCCTCCTGACCACGCCCGTCGGCGGGAATTACCATCCGCTCACCGTCGCGTCGCTCGCGCTGAACTACCGGATTTCCGGGCTTAACACTGCTTCCTACCACTGGCTCAACCTTCTGCTTCACCTGGCGAACACCGGCCTCGTGTTCCTCTTCATCCGACAACTTTCCAAGGGCAGACTCTGGACGACCGTGGTAACCAGCCTCTTCTTCGGCGTTCATCCCATGCACGTCGAATCGGTCGCCTGGATCGCAGAGCGCAAGGATGTGCTCTACGCCTTCTTCTACCTCATCGGCCTGATCGCGTACCTATGGTACGTCGACCGGCGGCAGCGGCCATGGCTCGGCGTCGCCGTGCTCGCATTCGTCATGTCGTCCGCGTCCAAGCCCGCGGCCGTCGTTTTCCCGCTCGCGCTTTTGGCGATCGACTACATCCGTAAGCGCCCATTCAAGATCTCCGTCGCGCTGGAGAAGGTACCGTTCCTCGCCGTCTCTTTGGTCGACGGCATCCTCACCCTCAGCGCCCAGCAAGGCAGTGGGGCCATAACCAACCTATGGAATCCATTCCAGAAGCTGCTCTTCGCCACGTACGGAACGGTGATGTATGTCGCGAAGCTTCTCGTCCCTGTGCGCCTCTCCGCGATCTACCCCTATCCCAGCCCCAGGACGGGGCTCGGTCCCGAGTACTACGTTGCGTTCGCCGCCGCGTCGGTCCTCGTGCCCGCCATCCTGTACCTGTCCCGTCACAACCGGTCGGTCCAATTCGGCCTGGCGTTCTATTTCATCAACATCATCCTGGTCCTCCAGCTCATCACGGTCGGTGGCGCGGTGATGGCAGACCGGTACACCTACCTCGCCTACATTGGCCTCCTCTTCGCCTCTGCATGGTGGCTGGACGAGAGCCCGAACCCCGGCCGGGCCGGCCTACGCGCGAAACCGGTCCTGGCCGGGATCTTCCTCGTCCTGCTTCCCGTGTCCATGCTGCAAACCTGGAAGCGCGCCGACGTGTGGCAGAATGCCGGGACTCTTTGGAGCGATACGATTCAGAAGCATCCGGGACAGTGCGCTGACGCATACGTCAACCGAGGGAACTATTACCTTCGGCACGGGAAACGGTTCGAGGCCGCGCTCGCGGATTTCAATCAAGCGTTGGCGCTCAATTCAAGAACCTCGGGGATCTGGAACTGCAAGGGCAACGCCCTGACCGAGCTGGGCCGATACGACTCCGCCCTTGCGTGCTACGACCGCGCCATCAAGCTCAACCCGAGCTGGGGGGAGGCCTTGAACAGCCGCGGCGCCGCAAAGCTTCGCAAGGGTGATGCGGCCGGGTCGGTGGCCGACTTCTCACGAGCGATCGGGCTGAACGCGACGGGCAGGCAGGCGTATGCCAATCGGGCGATCGCGTACATCGAGATGCGCGAATACGAGGGGGCCATCTCCGATTGTCGTCGCGCCGTAGAGCTGGACCCTAAGAGTCCGGATACCTACATACAGTTCGGCACGATTGGATTCGCGGAGGAGCAGCTGAACCGTCACCGAATGGCAATCACCGATTTCGACGAGGCGATCCGGCTCAGCCCGCCCGGCGAGCCCCGCCTGGGCGCCTACTACCTCTATCGGAGCTACGCGCGTTCAGCCTTGGGGGACCGAACCGGCGCTCTGAACGACGCGCGTGAGGCTCAACGTCTGGGGACGATGGTGGAGCCGGCATACATCCGGCAGCTCGGCGGCTGATGGGGTCGCGCACGAGCCGGACTGCCAGGGCAAGGCGTGCAGGTCTCATGCGCGTAGTGTACGTTTCAGGGACCATACAAGCATAACCTGCGAGGTAGCGATGCCGTTTCGAGTGAAGCACATCGACCATGTGGAGGTCCTGGTTCCGAACATCGACCGGACCGAGACATGGTACCGAAAGGTCCTGGGGCTCAAGCGCGTTCAAGCGTGGGATCCGGAACCGGTGATGATCGGGGCGGGTAACACCATGCTGGCGCTGTTCCATTCGACCCGCGCGAAGAGGCGGCTACCCGTTAGGAAGCGGGGAGGACACCGGGTTTCATATGGCTATTTACGCGTCGCGTTTCTCACGGACCGGGCCGGCTTCGAGCAAGCTCAGCGACGTCTCGGGAGACTGGGCGTCACGTTCCGCGGGCCGGTGGATCATGGCACGTCATTCTCCATTTATTTTCAGGACCTGAACGGGCTCCCCCTCGAGATCACCCGACCGAAGCGAGGACCACGGCCTCGCTAGAGCCTGCTAGAATGGAGTCCCCCAATGACACCAAGAACGAGGAGCCAGTGACGGGATTTCGCATCCGCAGCGGACCGACCTATGCCTTCGCCCTAGTTGTGTTCGCGCTTGTCGCTGCAGGCGTTTCCTTACATGCTCAAACGGTCAGGATGGGCGCGGACACCCCTCCGCGCCCCGGAGCGGTCGATACAACCGTCACCATCACCGTGGAGGCTTTGAAGCCGGGGGTCTACGCGGCCAAGATCAGCTACGTTTGGACGGGTTGGGTGGAGCTGGGGGATGGGATCCTCGTCATCGACACTGGCTTCAGCGAGGCGGGCGCTCGGGCACTCGCGGATACGATCCGCGCACGCTCGGGCCCCCAGCCGATCCGCTACGTCGTGAACACGCACCAGCACGAGGACCATACGGGAGGAGACCGCTACTTCGCCACCCTGGGCGCCACCTTCATCGCCCAGGAGAAGGTTGCGGGGGAGATTCAGCACCTGCTGACCTGGGCGCCGGGGGAAACGGGGGACTCGCTGAGCCACTCGGGTCTCACTCCGACCGTCAAGAAAATCTCGCTCCGCGCCTCGTACGGCGGGACCAAGCGTCCGGTGCGAGTGATCCACCTTGGACGCCCCGCGCAGTGAACGGGTGGCTCCAATCGCTCGACTCGCTCCTCACGCCCGCGTTCAAGATCGAGACCCTGGTGCCCGGGCACGGCGTGCTCGGGAAGCCTCAAGCGTCCATCCAGTTCACCTACCATTATCTCCTCGACGTCCGCGAGAAGGCCTCGACGGTCGCCGCGTGGGGCACGAAGCTCAACCAGATCCGGGACTGGGGCTACCTTGGCGCCTACGAGGGGCTGGAATTCTACGAGGAAGTCCACTTCATGAACATGCGGCGGCTCTACAACGAGGCGAAGGGGATCAAGACACCCGGCCGCAAGAACATGCATGTCTTCAAGCGCACGTAGCTTTCCCGCGGCGGCCCGGATCATCGGTGGCGCCGGATTGATCACCGCCCTGATCTTCGCGGGTTGCACGCGCGAGCCCCCCGACGTTCGAGAGGCGCGCAACGCGGCCCACGACTATCTTCGCGCGGTCTCCCGGCGCGACGTCAAAGAAATTGGAGAACGCTCTACCTGCCTCGCGTCGACCACCTCGTTCACCGGTGGTCGTGTCCTCAGGGTGGAACCACCACGCGGGATCCGGATGGCCGCGCTCGACTCCCTCGTACGTGTCTCGATATACACGCAACGGTCCGCCGACTCCACCTGGGCCCGAGCGAGCGAGGCCGACGCGGACTCTCTGTTCCGAAGGGCCCGGCTCCTCTCCTACCGGACCTCGGTGTACCGGAACGCGGCCCGCGCGGTCCCGGTCTCGGCTCCCGGTGCGGTAGTGGGTAGGGACACCCTGCTCGAGACACGGATCATACGGGTCCGCATTCGGTACGCGGGCCCGCTCGTTGGACCGAGGCCGGTGGACAAGGAGGAGATCCTCCGCATGTTGAGGGTGCCGGGAGGGAAGTGGATCGTGTTTTCGATGTTCCTCGTCGCAGACGATCCTGCGCCCGAGATGATTTGACCCTCGCCAGGGGGAATGCTAGGCTCCACCGGTCTTTCATGCCGCATGATGCTCGACGAGGATCGCATTCCATGTACCTTCGCTGGAACAATTTCCGCTACGGGTGGACCTGGCAGCGGGGGCCGCAGCGCGCGCGGGGATGATTGCACCCGGTGAGCCCTGAGGCCCCGCCCACTGTCGAGACCAAGACAGTGGGCGTTTCTATTTCAGAGGAGCGAATGGTCATCACCTTTCGACCGAATGCGACTCCGGAGCAGCTCCACGCCGTGGAAGCCAAGCTGCGCGATCTGGGCTTTCAGGTCGTGCGCGCGCCTTCCTCCGGACCGACCGTGCTCGCCGCGGTAGGGGACGGAGCGCTGCCCCCGCTCGCCGAGGTGTGCGCCATGCCGGGGGTCGCGGAGGCGCTCCCCATTCCTGAGCCCTTCAAGCTCGCGAGCCGCAGTTTTCGCCGCGAGACAACCGTGCTTCGAATCGGCGACGTCGAGATCGGCGGCACGGCCGTGGTGCTCATGGCCGGGCCCTGCACGATCGAGTCCGAAGACCAGATGGTGCGCACCGCCGCCGCGGTCCGCGCGGCGGGAGCGCGCGTCCTCCGCGGCGGGGCCTTCAAGCCGCGCACCTCGCCGTATTCGTTCCAGGGACTGGGCGAAGAGGGGCTCAAGCTCATCCGCCGCGTCGCCGACGCGAACGGCCTTCTCGTGATCTCCGAGATCATGGACAAGAGTCAGATCAGCCTCATGGAGCGGTACGTCGACATCCTCCAGGTCGGGGCGCGCAACATGCAGAATTTCTCCCTGCTCCGAGAGCTGGGAAAGACCGAGAAGACGGTGCTGGTGAAGCGCGGGCTCTCGGCCACAGTCGACGAGTGGCTCATGAGCGCCGAGTACGTGATCTCTGGAGGGAACGACCGCGTGATCGTGTGTGAGCGCGGCATCCGTGCCTACGAGACGTACACCCGCAACACGCTCGATCTGAACGCCGTCGCTGTGGCGAAATCGCTGAGCCATTTGCCGGTGATCGTGGATCCGAGCCACGCCGTGGGCGTTCGCGACAAGGTCGTCCCGCTCGCGCGCGCCGCGATCGCGGCCGGGGCGGACGGGCTTTTGGTCGAGGTCCACAACGACCCCGAGCGCGCGATCTGCGACGGACAGCAGTCGCTCTTCCCGGAGCAGTTCCACGCGCTCGCGAAGCAAGTCCGCCAGATCGCGGACGCCGTGGGCCGCGCCCTTTGACGAAGCCTCACAAGCGGAACCATCCCTCACACGAATGGCGGCGGGGCGCCGCCGGCGGGCATTCTGTGGCGCCCGCCGGATCGCGCTCCTTGGTCGCGCCTGGCGAGTCGCGGAAGACCGAGACCGTCGTGCGGATCGTTGCCATCGCGACGATCGCCTGCTACGGCATCTACTGGGCGCTCAAGGCGCTTTCGCTGCACCGCCTCGGAAACTACGCCGTCGAAACCGATTTCTACTGGAAGTACGGGCCGGCAGCCGCGGCCTTGAAACAAGGTCATGTCTTGATCGAGCACTTCGACTCAAAAGGATGGGGCTACCCGCTCGTGGTGGCCGCCTTTTCCTACCTCGGCCTGGATCTGTTCAAGGCGGCTCAGGTCGTGGGGCTGGTCTCCGCGTGCGCCGCGGCGTGGTGCGTGTTTCGGCTTCACCGGAGCCTCCTCGGCTCGACCCTCGCGCTCCTGAGCGTTCTCCTCCTCTTGGGCAATCCCACCTTTCTCGCGAACACCTATGAAGTCGGAACCGACATGTTCTTCTTCGCGATCGCGATCGGCTCCGTCGCGCTCCTTCTCGGCGCCGAGCGTCCCGGGTGGGGGGCCATTCTTGCCTCGGGGCTCCTCGGTGGATGCGCCTTCACGACGCGGTATAACGGGCTCTTTCTCTGGCCCGCTGCCGTCATCGCGATCGTCGCGATCTTGAATGGAGACCGCACGAGAGCCTCGCGCTGGCGCGGGGCGGGATTGTGGAGCGCCGGATTTGCTCTTGCGGCGCTGCCCTGGCTCGCGGTGAACTGGGCTCACACGGGGAACCCGCTCACGAACAACAACTACACGAACGTGGGATACGCGGTTTACGGCGAGGGGAACTGGGAGCGTTTCTTCTACGGCAGCGACAGGAGGATCCATTCCTTCGCCGACGTCGTGCTCCTCGACCCGGGGCGCTTCGCGCTCGCCATGGCGAAGAATACGCTCGAGCATCTGAGACGCGACCTGACCGAGCTCATGACCCCGCTCTGGGGCGTGTTTACGGTGGCGGGGCTACTCGTGGTCGCCTTCACCCAGCGAACCAGGCGCTGGGGCGCCTACCTTCTCTTCGGGTTGCTCTACTTCCTGACCCTGGTGCCGGTCTTTTATGGAACACGCTTCTCCCTCACGATGCTCGCCTGCTACGCCGCGCTCGCCGTCGCTCCCTTCAGCTGGGAGAAGGTTTCGGGGTGGGTCTCCGGAATCGAGCGGCGGTTTCCGGCCCGGGCCTTCGCGTTCCTGCTGCTTTGGCTGCCCGGCGCCGTGGCCGCCTACGGCAAGACCGAGGACTTCCGGAACCCGGAGGCGGTACAGGCGGGACCGTACGATATTTTGGAGGCCGCGGCGTACCTCAAGGCGCACGCCCAGGGAGAGACCCTTCTCGCGCGCAAACCGCACGTGGCATTCATCGCGGGCCTCCGGTTCGTCCCGATTCCGCAAATCGACTCCCCTCGGGCGCTCCATGAGGTCGCGGTGCGCTCCCGGGCGCGCTACCTGCTCATTTCGGCCGCGGAGATGGCGCTCCGCGCCGCGGTGAGGCCGTTCGCCGAGCCGGGAGCCCAGATTCCGGGTTTCCGACGCGTCTTCGAGAGCGAAGGCGCGTTGATCTACGAGGTCCTTCCCGACAGCTTGGGTAGTACGCCGCCGGCTCCCGCGCCGCACCCGTAATGCCTTGACTTGCCGGGGACTTCGGATAAACTCCCGGGGAGCAATTTGCTCGATAACGGCAGTAGGGGAGGGCGATTAGCTCAGCTGGCTAGAGTGCCTGCTTGACATGCAGGAGGTCAGAGGTTCAAGTCCTCTATCGCCCACCACTTCACGATGCCCTCCACGACCCCAACAGCACAGAGCCTGATGAAACTCGAGATTGACGGCCGTTCCTTCGAGGCGAGCGAAGGCACAACCTTGGACGAGCTTTTCGTGAAGAGCTTTCGGGAAGGCTTCAAGCAGGGAATCGCCGCGAAGCTGAACGGCAAGGTCGTCGATTTCCATACCCCGATCCGCGAATCTGGGCGGGTGGAGCTGATCCCGCTCGACTCGCCCGAAGGGCTTCGAGTCCTGCGCCACTCCACAGCGCACCTCATGGCGTCCGCCGTCTTGAAACTTTTCCCAGACGCGAAGCTCGCGATCGGGCCGGCGATCGAGGAAGGGTTCTACTACGACTTCCAGGTGGACCGTCCGTTCCAGCCGGAGGATTTGGCGGAGATCGAGAGCTGGATGCACAAGATCGCGGAGGAGGATCACCCGTTCGTCCGCGGCGAGATGAAACGCGATGATGCCTTGCGGGAGTTCCGCGCGAAGCAGGAACCGTTC
Organism: Candidatus Eiseniibacteriota bacterium; assembly: GCA_005893265.1. Classification (GTDB taxonomy): domain Bacteria; phylum Eisenbacteria; class RBG-16-71-46; order SZUA-252; family SZUA-252; genus WS-7. Next base: position 22,386 of record VBOX01000015.1, read on the forward strand.
AAGGTCGAGCTGATCGAGGGGATTCCCGACGAGACCGTCAGCACCTACACGCACTCCTTCTTCACCGATCTCTGCCGGGGCCCCCACGTGCCCCGCACGAGGGTGCTCAAGAGCTTCAAGCTGCTGAGCGTCGCCGGGGCGTACTGGCGGGGGGATTCCAACCGGCCGATGCTCCAGCGGATCTATGGCACCGCGTTCCCGAACAAGGACCTGCTGCAGCAGCATCTCGCCCGTATCGAGGAGGCGAAAAAGCGCGACCACAGGAAGCTCGGGCAGGAGCTGGATCTCTACAGCATCCAGGAAGACGCCGGCGGCGGACTCATCTTCTGGCATCCGCACGGCGCCGCCATGAGGCGCGTCATCGAGGACTTTTGGAAGGACGAGCATCTGCGCCGCGGGTACCAGCTCGTCAACACGCCTCACATCGCTCAGGTGGAATTGTGGCAGCGGTCCGGGCACACGAACTTCTATCGCGAGAACATGTACTTCCTTCAAGCCGACGAAAAGGAGTACGTGCTGAAGCCCATGAACTGCCCCTTCCACGTCCTGATTTTCAAGCGACGGAAGAATTCCTATCGCGATCTCCCGGTGAGGATCGCGGAGCTGGGGACCGTCTACCGACTGGAGAAGTCGGGCGTGCTTCACGGGCTCGCCCGGGTTCGCGGCTTCACCCAGGATGACGCGCACCTCTTCTGCACCCGCGACCAGGTGGAGTCCGAGCTGGCTCAGGCGCTCGACTTCGCCCGCTTCATGCTCCAGACCTTCGGGTTCAAGGAGTACCAGGTGGACCTGAGCGTGCGGGATGCGAAACGGAAGCAGGACTACATGGGCTCGGACGAGGACTGGGCCCTCGCCGAGGGCGCGCTCGAGCGCGTCGTCCAGGCGTCCGGCCTCCCGTACCATCGCGCGGAGGGGGAGGCGGTTTTCTACGGCCCCAAGATCGACATCAAGCTCACCGACGCGATCGGACGCCCATGGCAGTGCGGGACGATCCAGTTCGACTTCAACCAGGCCCGACGGTTCGACATTAACTACGTGGGCTCGGACGGCCAGGAACACCAGGTCTTCATGATCCACCGCGCGCTCCTCGGCTCCTTGGAGCGTTTCTTCGCGACCCTCATCGAGCATTACGGCGGCGATTTTCCCTTGTGGCTGGCACCCGTCCAGGCGCGCCTCATCACGATCGCCGACGCCCAGATCCCGTACGCGGAGGAGATTCGCCGCATCCTGCTCGACCGCGGCATCCGGGTAGAAGCCGACCTGCGCGAGGAGAAGATGGGCGCGAAGATCCGTGACGCCGAGCTTCTCAAGATCCCGTACATGCTCGTTCTCGGCCGCCGTGAGGCGGAGGAGAGGACCGTCTCCGTTCGGAGCCGCCACAAGGGAAACGAAGGAGCGGTCAAGCTCGAGGAATTCGTGGAGAAAGTGGTTGCCGAGTCCGCAGCCAGGCAGTAGAATTCCCGCCACGATACGAAGCAGGAGCCGCCGGCTTCTCACCCCGAGGCGCAACGCTACCGGGGTTCTCGACAAGAGAGTTCCGTCGCCGATCGCGGCGGAAGGCATTGCCGACGGGCGCACGATGCGAAATGGAGGCATCGTTCGCCCGCACTCTTTTGACCCGCCGGCTTCGCTTCACTACCTGACCCCGCGCTGAGAGGAGGAACGACCTATCACCACAACCAAAGAGGTCCGTGTCAACGATCGCATCCGCATCCCCACGGTCCGCGTCATCGGGCCGGATGGAGAACAGGTGGGCATCCTGGGAATCCGAGAGGCGCTCACCTACGCACAGGAGCGCCAGCTCGATCTGGTGGAAGTCTCACCCACGGCGCGCCCGCCCGTATGCAGAGTCATGGACTTCGGGAAGTACAAGTACGAACAGAACAAGAAACTGCAGAAGGCGCGCAAGAAGCAGCACGTCACGCATCTCAAGGAAGTCAAATTGCGTCCGAAAATCGAGGATCACGACTACCGATTCAAGGTAAACAACGGGCGCCGCTTCCTCGAGCTGCACGACAAGGTGAAGTTCACGGTCACGTTCCGCGGGCGCGAGATGGCCCACACGGACGCGGGCTTTCGCCTCCTCGAGCGCGTGGTGAAGGATCTGGAAGAGGTGGGGCAGGTGGAAAACCCGGCGCGTCTCGAAGGACGGAATCTCGTCCTCCTGATGGTGCCGCGATCGGCGGCCGGGAAGGCGCCGGAGAAGAAGCCGGAGAGAAAGCCGGTCACGGCGGCGGTCAAGCGACCGGCGCCTCGGACCTAGGAGCCGACGATGCCGAAGATGAGAACGAACCGCGCGGCCGCGAAACGCTTCAAGCGGACCGGCACGGGAAAGATCAAACGGGCGAAAGCATACGCCAGACACCATCTGGGGCTGAAATCACGGAAGCGGAAGCGCCGTCTCCATGAGCCGGCCCTTATCGAGCCGACCGAACGTCGGCGCTTGCAGAAACTACTTCCATACGGCGCCTGATCCGGGTCTCCGGCAGCCGCCCACCATGAGGTAACAAGCCATGCCACGTACAAAAACCGTCGTCCCGGGACGGAAGCGCCGTCGCAAGGTCATGATCGCCGCGAAAGGAAATCGCGGCGGCCGGCGCAAGCTCTACCAGACAGCGCGCGAGACGCTGATGCGCAGCCTCCAGTTCGCCTATCGGGATCGCCGGGCGAAGAAACGCGATTTCAGGAGACTCTGGATCGTCCGTATCAACGCGGCCGCCCGACTTCACGGGCTCTCCTACAGCACGTTCATCCGCGGACTGAAAGTCGCGCAGATCGATATCGACCGCAAGATTCTGGCCGACCTTGCCGTTCGCGACGAGCCGGCATTCGCGCGTCTGGCCGAGGTCGCGAAACAGGCCCAAGCCGCAGCCTAGGCGTCCGCCCTGTGATCGAACGGCTCGACGCCCTGGAGGCCGAAGCGGCGCGGGCCCTTGAAGCGGCGCGGGACGAATCCGCGCTCGAAGAGGCGCGCGTCCGCCACCTCGGCCGAAAGAGCGAACTCACCCAAATCCTTCGCGGGTTGAAAGACCTTTCCGCGGCGGAACGTGCCTCGGTCGGCGCGCGGGCCAACCGGCTGCGCGAGACCCTCGAGCGCTTTTACGAGGAGGCTCGTGGCCGACTCGAGGCCGCACCGGCCGCCCTAGCCCGCGACGTCACGCTGCCGGGCCGGTGCGTCCCTCGCGGACATGAGCACCTCATCTCGCAGGTCTTAGGCGAGATCCACACCATTTTCCTCGGAATGGGTTTCGCCCTCGCCGAAGGTCCGGACGTCGAGGATGACCGGCACAATTTCGGCGCGCTGAACATGCCTGAGGGCCACCCCGCACGCGCCACGACGGATACCTTCTATCTCAGGCCCGACGTGCTCCTCCGGACCCACACCTCCTCGGTGCAGATCCGCGTCATGGAGTCCCACAAACCACCGGTGCGCATCATCTGTCCCGGGCGGGCGTACCGGAACGAGGCGGTCGACGCGACGCATCATTTCGAGTTCCACCAGTTGGAAGGTCTATACGTCGACGAGGACGTAAGCCTCGCGGACCTCAAGGGGACGCTCGACCGGTTCTTGAAGGAGTTCTTCGGCCCGGAGACCGAGCTCCGCTTCTCGCCTTCCTATTTCCCGTTCGTGGAACCGGGAGCCCAGGTCGAGATTCGCTGCTTCTTCTGCGGCGGGAAGGGTTGCAGCGTCTGCGGTCCCTTGTCGGGAGGCTGGCTCGAGGTGCTCGGCGCCGGCATGGTTCATCCGAACGTGTTTCGCGCCGTGGGCTACGATCCCGAGCGCTGGACCGGATTCGCGTTCGCTGCATGAAGGTCACGTGGGGCTGGCTGGCCGATTGGGTCGACCTCCCGCCCACACCGGAAGCTCTGGCGCACGCACTTGCCATGCGCGGGTTCCCGGTCGCATCGATCGAGCAGCGGGTCTCGCTCGATCCCGCGATCATCGTGGGGCGCGTGCTGGAGGCATCGCCGCACCCGAACGCGGACCGCCTGCACCTCTGCGTCGTGGATGTCGGCTCGGCAAAGCTCTCGATCGTCTGTGGCGCGTCGAACGTCGCCGCAGGGCAGTCGGTCGCGGTCGCGCAGATCGGCGCCCGACTTCCGGACGGGACGAAGCTTCGCAAGACCAAGATCCGCGGCGTGGAATCGGAAGGGATGATCTGCTCCGAGCGTGAGCTCGGGTTGTCCCAGGAGGCGGAGGGGATCTGGGTGTTGCCCGGCTCGCCGCCTCTCGGCTCACCGGTGCAAGAATTGCTCGGCGCCGGAGAGGCGATTCTCGATGTCGAGATCACGTCGAACCGTACGGACTGCATGGCCGTGCGGGGCCTCGCCCGCGAGATCGCGTCGATCGGTAGAGGGGCGCTGAAGCCGGTCCCGGCCTTGCGCGCGAGCGGAAAAGCGGCGGTGCCGCGCGTCACGATCGAAGACGCTGGATGCAGGCGCTACATGGCGCGCGTGGTCGAGAATGTGCGGATCGCGGGCTCCCCCGACTGGCTCAGGCAAAGGCTCGAGGCAACCGGATCCCGCAGCATCAACAACGTCGTGGACGTGACCAATTATGTTCTCCGCACCCACGGCCAGCCGATCCATGCCTTCGACGCTTCGAAGGTCGGAGGGAAGGAAATCGTGGTGCGCCGCGCCCGCGCTGGGGAGGGGCTCACGCTCCTCGACGGCCGGAAGGTGACGTTGTCTCCCGACGTGCTCGTCATCGCGGATGGGTCGCGCCCCATGGCGCTCGCGGGAATCATGGGCGGACTCGATTCCGGGGTGACGGGTCAAACGTCCACGGTCGTTCTCGAATCGGCGGAGTTCTCGCCCGAGCTGACGAAGGCGGGATCGCGAACGCTGGGGCTCGACACGGACGCCTCGCAGCGCTTTATCCAGGGGGTGGATCCCGAGGGCGTGTCGCTCGCGCTCGATGAGACCGCGCGCCTCCTCGCGGAGGTGGCATCGGGCGTCGTGTCCAAGGCAGTCGTGGACCTCTGGCCGCGGAAGGAGCCTCCCAAGCGCGTTCGACTCCGGCGCCGCAGGCTCACTCGACTCCTCGGGATGGACGTCGACCCCGCCGCGATCACGAACGGCCTCATGAGCCTCGAGATTCGCCAGACGAAACCCTGGCATGGCGAGGACGAATCGGGGGAATTCGAAGCGCCCTCGTTCCGCAAGGATCTCGGGATCGAGGAGGACTTGATCGAGGAGGTCGCTCGCGTCCAAGGATACGACCTGATCCCATCGCTCGTGCGCAGCCGAGGCAAGACGGATTTCCTGGACGCGCAGGCACCACACCTCGTAAAACACATTGTGCAAGTCCTTTGCGGCTTTGGCTTCGACGAGCTTCTAACCAATGCCCTGGTCGGAGATGTACCTTCCGAAGTGCTTCCCGCTGGTGGGGAGGACGAGCTCTGGGAGATCCAAAATCCCAAGAGCCGCGAGCTCAAGCATCTGAGGCCGAGCCTCCTTCCGGGACTGCTTCAGGCCGCGGCGCGAAATCTGCGTCATGGAGCCCATGAGGTGCGTCTGGTCGAGGCAGGAAAGATCTTCCAAGCCTCGCCTCCTCCGCTCGGATCCGAGCGGCGCGAGATCGGCCTCGTCCTTGTAGGAACCCCCGACCCGTGGGTCCAGCCCCAAGCCGATCAGGATCGATACCTTGAGCTGAAGGGCGTGGTCGAGTCTTGTCTCGAGGCTTTGGGAATTGACTCGCGAAAGAGCGCCCCATACCATGAAACGTGCTGGGCGAGCGGCGCGGGAGCCGCGATCGAGTCGGGCAGGACGCGGCTCGCGCGGCTCGGTCAGGTGGCGCCGAAGCTCGCGGCGGCGGCCGGTCTGGAACGGCCCGCTTGGGCGGCCGTACTGGATTTCACAACGATCGCGGATGCTGTACCTTCGCGAAGACGGTTCCAGCCGCTGCCGAAATACCCCGCCGTGAAGCGGGACCTCGCGGTCCTGGTGGGCCGCGCGGTAACGCACGGCGAGGTGGAGGACACGATCCGGAGGAGTGGAGGAAGGCTCCTCGAGATCGTCAAGCTGTTCGACGTTTTCGAGGGTGAACAACTCGGATCGGACAAGAAGAGCCTGGCGTACGCGCTGGAATTTCGTTCACACGACCGAACACTCCAAGATCGGGAAGTCGACGAAGCGGTTCAGAACATCGTCCGCGCGCTGGGCTCGGCTGTGGGTGCTACTCTAAGAGGCGGCGTCGAATCGACCGCCGCGGGACGACCATGACCATGATCGCCGAACTCGACCAGCTGGAACACAAGATTCAGGCGGCCGCCAAGATCCTGGACCGGCTCCGTGATGAGAAGCGCGCGCTGGAGCGGGATAACCGCGAGCTCAAGGAGCGCGTCCGTGTCTTGGAGAACTCGGCCGGAAGGGAAAAGTCGTCGTCGGACCTAAAGCCGCGGCTTCACGCGCTCGAGCTGGAGCGGACGTCGTTGCTTGATGAGCGGCGAGCGATCGCCCGACGCGTGGAGGAGATGTTGGTCAAGCTTTCGATTCTGGAGAAGGCGGTACACGCCTAGGTATCAGAGTGGTCCCGGCGCCTCCCGGCCAGGACCGTCGCCGAATCAGAGATCCGAGGGGATCGCGATGGCAACAGAACCGGACATGCTCAGCGTGACGATCTTCGGAAGCGAATACAAGATCAAGGGCGCCGACCCAGAGTACATCGGTGAGGTTGCGGCGTACGTCGACGCGAAGATGCGCGAGCTCGACCGCCGCCTCTCCTCCGGGTCCCCGGCCAGGATCGCGATCCTCACCTCGCTCAACATCGCCGACGAGCTCTTCCGGGAACGGATGGAGAAGGATCGGCTCATGACGGATCTGAAGGGCAAGGCCCGAACCTTGGGATCTGCCCTTGACGCTTGCCTGCGCGAGGAGACCTAGGAATTGGCGACGCGTTCCAGACCAGGAGGAGGGATCTCGTAAGGGACACGATACGAACGTGACATAAAGGCGCCCTGCCATGTACGTGATGCACCAGGCATTTTTGAGCCACGACTCAAAAGCCGGGAGCCCGAAACTTCGGCATAGTGGAAGCCCGGCCTCACGCGGGCGGCGCGAACCCGAAGCTGGGGAGCCCACCTGGAGAATCCAGGTTCAAAAGTCTCGTGTGAACGGCATCGGCGGGGCTTTTTTTATATAAGGGAGGTTCAACTCACATGCTATCCCCGCTAGCAACAATCCTCATCGCGCTTGGCACAGCCATCGCGGCGCTCTTCTTGGGCTGGACCGCGCATCGGCGCATCGGAGAGGGCAAGGTTCTCGGGGCCGAGCAGCTGGCCGAGAAGATCGTCCGTGAAGCCGAGCGCGAGGCTGAGAATCAGAAAAAGAGCGCCCTTCTGGAGGCGAAGGACGAATGGTTCCGCGAGAAAGCGAAGCTGGATCGCGAGACCCAAACTCTGAAGAGCGAGATCCTGGGAGTGGAGCGGAAGCTCCAAGAGCAGGAAGGGAACCTGAACCGCCGCGCCGAGGTCCTCGACAAGAAGGACCGGGACCAGAAACGGCTGGAACGGGAGCTGGAGACGAAGACCGTCCAAGTGGACGAGCGGGACAAGGAACTGCAGCGAGTGTTGCTCGAGCAGAACGCTCGCCTCCAGCGGATCAGCGGGATGACCGCCGACGAAGCGAAACAGCAGCTCATCACCAACCTCGAGAACGAGGCCCGGTCCGAGGCCGCGAAACGACTGCAGGAAATCCGCGAGGACCTGAACCGAAACGCCGAGCGCGAAGCGCGCGAGATCATCACGCTCGCGATCCAACGATGCGCGGCGGATCACTCCGCGGAATCGACGGTCTCCGTGGTCCACCTCCCGAGCGACGAGATGAAAGGCCGCATCATCGGCCGTGAGGGACGGAACATTCGCGCTTTCGAGACCGTGACGGGGATCGACGTCATCATCGACGATACGCCGGAAGCGGTCATCCTCTCCGGATTCGATCCGGTGCGCCGCGAAGTCGCGAAGCGTGCGCTCGAGCGGCTTGTCACGGATGGACGGATCCATCCCGGCCGAATCGAGGAGGTGGTCGCCAAGGTCCAGAAGGAATTGGACGAGCAGATCATCGAGCTTGGCGAGGCGGCGGTGCTGGAAGTGGGTCTGCACGGGATCCACCCGGAAATCGTGAAGCTTCTCGGGAGGCTCCAATACCGCACTTCCTACGGCCAGAACATCCTCCAGCACTCGAAGGAGGTAGCTTGGATCTGCGGCATGATCGCCGCGCAGCTCGGCTTCGACGTCCAGATCGCCAAGCGGTCCGGCCTCCTCCACGATCTGGGCAAGGCCGTGACGCACGAGGTCGAGGGTGCGCACGCGCAGATCTCCATGGATCTCGCGCAGAAGTACGGCGAGCCGGCGGACGTCGTGAAGGCCGTGGGCTATCACCACCATGATCCGACGGCGGAGAACCTGTACGCGGCTCTGGTCATGGCCGCCGATGCCGTCTCCGGCGCGCGCCCCGGCGCGCGCCGCGAGAGCATCGAGAACTACGTGAAGCGCCTCGAAGCACTGGAGAAGATCGCGGACAGCTTCCCGGGCGTGGAAAAGTCCTTCGCGATCCAGGCGGGGCGCGAGATCCGGATCATGGTCGAGCCGAAGCACGTGGACGACTCGCGCGCGCTGCAGCTCGCCTCCGACGTCGCGCGCAAGGTGGAGAAAGAGCTTCAGTATCCCGGCCAGATCAAAGTGGTGGTGATTCGCGAAACGCGAGCGATGGAGTACGCCCGCTAGGGCTTCTCGTGAACATCCTCTTCGTCGCGGATATCTTCGGCTCGCCGGGCCGGAGAGCCGTACGGGACCTTCTGCCCGAGCTCGTTTCTTCGATGGGAATCGATTTTCTGATCGCCAACGTCGAGAACGCGGCCGCGGGCTTCGGGGTCACCAAGGACATCCTCGAGGAGTTGAAGTCGCTCGGCGTGGAGTGCATGACGAGCGGGAACCATATCTGGGACCGCAGGGAAGTGCTCCCCGTTCTGGATCAGGAGCCGCTCCTCCTGAGGCCTCATAACTATCCGCCCGGGGTTCCGGGCTGCGGCGCGAAGCTCTTTCGCACGCGCGCCGGCGTTCCGATTGGCGTCTTGAATCTGATGGGGCGCGTGTTCATGAACGACATCGAGTGCCCCTTCCGGGTCGCGGACCGCGAGATCGCCACGATGCGGGACCAGACGAAGGTGATCTTCGTCGATTTCCACGCGGAAGCCATGGCGGAGAAGATCGCCCTCTGCTGGTACCTGGACGGTCGCGTCTCCGCGGTGGTCGGGACGCACACGCACGTCCAAACGGCGGATGAGCGGATTTTCCCGAACGGCACCGGTTACATCACGGACGCCGGGATGACCGGCCCGCACGATTCCGTCATCGGCGTCCAAAAGGAACTGGCCATCCGGAAGTTCCTCACACAGCTTCCCACCCGCTTCGAGCCCGCGACGGGCGACGTGAAGCTCCACGGCGTCCACCTCGACGTGGACGAGACAACCGGGCGCTGCCGGCACATCGAACGCGTGGCGATGGACCTGGACTCGACGCCGGGCTCGGGAGGGTCGTGAAGGACACCGTGACGGCGACGCTTCTCTGGGGCAAGGAGGCGGCTGCGGAGATCAGGGCCCAGGTGAAGGAGCGCTTCGATCGGATCGCCGCGCGCGGCATCCAGCCGGGATTGGCGATCGTCACGGTCGGCGAAACGCCGGCGGGGAACCCGTACGTCCGCTCGAAGAGCCGGGCCGCGGAGGAGCTGGGGGTGCGCGCCCGAGTGGAGCGATTTCCGGGGACCACGACCGAGGATGCGCTGCACGCGAAGCTCCGCGAGCTGAGCGCGGACCGCGGCGTCCACGGCATCATCTTGCAGCTTCCGCTCCCTTCCCACCTTCCCGAGGACCGTCACCTCGAGGACATCGCTCCGATCAAGGACGTGGATGGGCTCCACCCGCTGAACGTAGGGCGGTGGGTGCACGGACTTCCCGGCCACAGGCCGGCGACACCGCTCGGCGTGCTCGAGCTCTTGCGGCGGCACTGCGGCGACCTGACCGGAAAACGGGTCGTGATCATCGGGCGAAGCCGCATCGTCGGGCGCCCTCTCTCCGTTTTTCTCTCGGAACGGAGCCCTGGTCTCAACGCCACCGTCACGCTTTGCCATTCGGCGACCCGGGATCTCAAGTCCGTAGCCCGGGAGGCGGAGATTCTCGTCGTCGCGATCGGACGGCGTCGAGCGATCACCTCGGAGTACGTTCGCCCCGGCGCTGTCGTTGTGGACGTCGGCATTCACGAGATCCCCGAGCCACCACCGGGCGGCCCTCGCTTCGAGGGGGACGTCGACATGGCCTCGGTTCGCTCCGTTGCCTCGGCGGTCACCCCGGTTCCTGGAGGGGTCGGACCCATGACGGTAGCGTTCCTGGTTCGCAATCTGGCCGATGCGGTGGAAGCGCAGGAAGGAGCGCGATGAATCAGAGGGGCCGGGTCCTACCGCTGCCTGCCCCAGGGCGTCGGGATCGCGTGTTCACCGTCTCCGAGCTGACCCAGGGCATCAAGAACTTCCTCGAGGACCGATTCGGGGTCGTCCTCGTCCAGGGAGAGGTTACGGCCCTCACCAGACACGCTAGCGGCCACCTGTACTTCTCGCTCAAAGATGAGTACTCCATCATCCGCGTCGTGCTCTTCGCCGGGCAGGCGGGAGTCTCCGTTCGACATACGCTCGCCAATGGGATCGCGGTTCAGGTGGAAGGTGAAGTCACGGTCTACCCGAAGTCGGGGAACTATCAAATCCGCGCGCTCCGTGTGGAGCCGGTCGGATACGGCGCGCTCCAGGTCCGGTTCGAAGCGCTGAAGCGAAAGCTCCAGGCCGAGGGGCTCTTCGCACCCGAGCGGAAGCGCACCCTCCCGCGGTATCCAACGCGGATCGGGATCGTGACGTCCGTATCCGGGGCGGCGCTCAAGGACATGGTCCGGATCATTCGGGCGCGGGCTCCCTACACCTCCATCACCGTCATCGACACGCGCGTTCAGGGAGACGGCGCAGCCCAGGAGATCGCGGCCGCTCTCGGTCGGATGAATGCCTGGGGACGGGTCGACGTGATCGTGGTCGGGCGTGGCGGCGGCTCGCCCCAGGACCTCTGGGCCTTCAACGAGGAAGCGGTCGTGCGGGCCATCGCCTCGTCGCGGATCCCGGTGGTCTCAGCCGTGGGGCACGAGGTGGATTTCACCCTCGCCGACCTTGCCGCCGATCTGCGGGCCGCCACTCCCAGTCACGCCGGCGAGGCAATATTGAAGGATTTGGAGGACATCCGGCGCACGCTGCTCGACATGAGCCGGCACGCTCGCGGCCGGATCCTTGGCGACATCAACCAGGCCCGCACCCACCTTCGTGCGCTCGAGCATCACCACGCGCTCAAAGGTCCAGAGCGGCGCGTTCGGGAAGAGCTCCAATCGGTCGACAACATCCAGGATCGTCTCTCCCGCGCCCTCAGCGGATGGGTGACCTCCCGCCGGCGTAAGACTGACGTACTGACCGAACGGCTACGTGGGCACGCTCCGAGCCGCTCCTTCGCGCGTGCCCGCGACCGGATCGAAGCGATCCGCCGCCGGGCGCTGCAAACCTTCGCCTCGCGCCTTTCGCAACAGCGCGAGCGAATCCAGAGCCAGGCGAGGCTCCTCGACTCCTTCGACCACCATCGCGTGCTCGAGCGCGGCTACGCCCTCGTATGGAGCGAGGGAGACCGCGCGCTGTTGAAACGAGGCGCGGGTCTCACGGAGAGCGACTCCATCGAGGTCCAGTTCTACGACGCGAGGGCGCGGGCGCGGGTGACGCAGGTGGAGCCCGAAGCAAGCGAGCAGCAGAAGGAGAAGCCATGAAGCGAAAGGGAACCGAGGCGGACGTGAATCCTGGAATCGAGGGACCCTCCTTCGAGCAGATGATGCAACGGCTGGAGGAGCTGGTCTCGAGACTGGAGCGCGGGGATCTCTCTCTGGAGGAGTCGATCCGCGCGTTCGAGGAGGGGATCAAGCTCGTGAAGGAGTGCACGGCGGTCCTGGGCCAGGCGGAGAAACGGATCCAGCACCTGACCCAGGAGGGCGCATCGGTCACCCAGGCGGTGCCGCCGCCCGATGAGGAGGAGCGTGGAGGCGGCGAGCTCCCTTTTTGAACGCTACCTCGAGCGCGCCCGGCGCCGCATTGACACGGCGTTGGACGCGCGGCTCCCGCGCGCTCGTGAGGAGCCACGTCCCCTGCACTCCGCGATCCGCTACAGCGTCTTCGCGGGCGGGAAACGCCTGAGGCCGGCGCTCTGCCTACTCGCCTGCGAATCCGTCCTTGGCTCGAGCGCCGCAGCCGTTCCCGCGGCCGTAGCGCTCGAGATGATTCACACATTCAGCTTGATCCACGATGATTTGCCCGGCATGGATGATGACGACTGGAGGCGCGGCCGCCCTTCGAACCACATTGTCTTCGGGGAAGGCATGGCGATTCTGGCGGGGGATGCGCTCTTGGCGCTCGGTTTTCAGACACTCGCGGCGTCCCCTCTGGGCAGAGCCAAAGATCCGCGGGCGCTGATCCGCATCGTCACCGAAGCGACCGGTACAGAAGGGATGATCGGGGGACAGGCGATGGACCTCTTGTCGGAAGGGAAGCGAACCTCCTTGAAGCGCGTCCTCGCGATGCACGCGCGCAAGACCGCGATGCTGATCCGCGGCTCCCTTCTTCTCGGGGCAGAGATTGGAGGAGCGTCACCCGGCCTCAAGCGTCGTTTCAGCAACTACGGTTTGCGCATCGGCCTTGCGTTTCAGATTGGAGACGACCTCCTGAACGTCCGATCGAGCCGGAAGAAGATCGGCAAGGCCGTCGGTTCGGATCAAGCCCGTGGCAAAGCCACCGCGCCCGGGGCGGTCGGTGTCGAACGCGCGGAACGCGAATCGGAACGGCTGCTCCGGGAGGCCAGGCGGATCGCGAAGGGGCTTGGGCGGCGCGCGGCGGAGTTCGAGTCCCTGGCCGTGTTTCTCGGGAAGCGGACGAGCTAGGCGGAGGGCGCATCATGTCCCTGACGGCGGCCTCGAACCCCCTCTTTCACGCCGTGGCCTGCGGCTTCCTGGTGCAGCTGAGCAAGGTGTTGACCTTCCTCCTGCGAGAGAAGAAAATCAACGTGCGGCGCTTTGTGGAAACAGGAGGGATGCCCAGCTCGCACGCGGCGTCGGTATCGGCGCTCAGCACGTGCGTCGGGATGGTGGAAGGCTTCGATTCCGTCCTGTTCAACGTCGTCGTATTCTTCAGCCTCATCGTGATGTATGACGCTGCGGGCTTGAGGCGCGCGGCAGGCCGTCAAGCGACGCTTTTGAACCGCATCCTGCACGAGCACATTCAGCTTCCGGGACCGCCGCACGATCGCTTGCGGGAGCTGTTGGGGCACACGCCGCTCGAAGTGCTCGTGGGAGCCATTATCGGCGTCCTGTTCTCGATGGCCATCTTTCGCCCGCCGGGAGGCCCGTGACCACGCACCATCTTGATTCGATACGCACTCCCGACGATCTGAAGCGGCTGCCTCCCGAAGCGCTCGCCGAGCTCGCGGAGGAGATGCGTGAGCGAATCGTCCAGGTGGTCTCCGCGAACGGCGGCCACCTGGCACCCAGCTTGGGTACGGTGGAGCTCACGGTGGCGCTGCACTCCGTCTTCGACACGCCCCGCGACATCCTGATCTGGGACGTCGGACACCAATCCTACGGTCATAAAATCCTCACCGGCCGGAACGACCGGTTCGACACCATCCGCCAGGAGAACGGCCTCTCGGGATTTCCGCGCCGGATGGAGAGCGAATACGATCCCTTCGGGACCGCCCACGCTTCGACCGCGATCTCGGCGGCACTCGGGTTCGCGTGCGCGCGCGATCTGAAGCGCGAACAGCACAAGGTGATTGCCGTGGTAGGCGACGGCGCGCTGACCGGGGGGCTCGCGTTTGAAGGCTTGAATCAGGCGGGCGTGGTCGCGACCGATCTCCTCGTCGTTCTGAACGACAACTCGATGTCGATCTCCCCCAACGTCGGGGCCATCGCGCGCTATCTCACGCGTATCACCTCGGCACCGGTGTATCGCAGACTCGAGACCGACGTGTGGGAGCTCCTGGGGAAGGTGCCCGCCGGCGGGAAGGCGCGAACCCTCGTCCGCCGCATCAAGGAGAGCATGAAGAATCTCGTGCTCCCCAATATCCTCTTTGAGGAGTTCGGCTTCAAGTACTACGGACCGATCGATGGGCATGATCTGCCGACCCTGATCGAAGTCTTGAAGCAGCTCAAGGAAATCAAGGGACCGGTGATCCTCCACACGCTGACCCGAAAGGGAAAGGGGTACAAGTTCGCCGAAGAGGATGCGCGGAAATACCATGGCGTGAGCTCCTTCGACAAGCTCACCGGCACGAGCGCAAAGAAGCCCTCAGCGCCGACCTACACGGAGGTCTACGGACAGACCCTTGCCGAGCTCGCGGCGAAGGATCCGACCATCGTCGCGATCACCGCCGCCATGCCGGATGGTACCGGGCTGGCGAAGTTCGCGACCGCCTATCCCGAACGATTCCACGACGTCGGCATTGCGGAACAGCACGGGACCTGTTTCTCCGCCGGGCTCGCCGCGGCGGGAGCAAAGCCCTTCGCCACGATTTACTCGACGTTCTTGCAGCGCGCCTACGACCAGATCATCCACGATGTCGCCGTGCAGAAGTTGCCGGTCCGCTTCGCGCTGGACCGCGCGGGGCTGGTGGGCGAAGACGGAGCCACGCACCACGGCGTCTTCGATATCTCCTACATGCGGTGCCTGCCCGGTTTCGTGCTCATGGCCCCGAAGGATGAGAACGAGTTCCGCCACATGCTCGCCACCATGAGCACCTACGGTGAGGGCCCGATCGCGGTCCGGTATCCGCGCGGGAGCGGGCTCGGAGTGCCGATCGATGCCGAGCCGCGGCCGCTGCCGATCGGGGTAGGGGAGCTCCTCGAGCCGGGCGAGGACCTCGTTTTGGTCGCCTACGGCACCATGGTCGCAGCCGCCCGCTCCGCGGCGAGAAAGCTCATGGAGAGCGGAATCCGCGCCGCGGTGATCAACGCGCGGTTCGCGAAACCGCTGGATGAGCGCCTGATCGGGGACTGGGCGCGCCGCACCGGACGCATCGTCACCCTGGAGGAGGGTGCCCTGCCAGGGGGATTCGGCGACGCGGTCCTCGAGCTCCTCACACGCATAGGAAAGCCGGAGATCCGGGCCAGGTGCTTCGGCGTTCCCGATCGCTTTTTCGACCACGGGACGCGGGATTCGCTTCTGCGCCACGCGGGGCTCGACGCCGACTCGATTGCTCGCGAAGTCGAGCGCTGGCTCAAGGAGGAACCCCGACCGCAACCGGAATCGCTCGCGCCGGTCGGAACAGACGCATGACGCTCCCTCCCCGCCGGATCGGAATCGTGGGGAACCGGGAGAAAAAAGGGGCGCGGGCTCTTCTACCCGCGCTGGTCCGCTGGATGCGTGACCGCGGCCTGAGCGTCACGCTGGAGCGGAGTCTCGGCCAGGGCGTGCGCGGTGTGGGTGCGGGGCTCCCGCTCCAATCGCTGGTCTCACGCGTCGACGCGGTCCTCGTCCTGGGCGGGGACGGCACCTTCCTTTCCACGGCCCGCCAAACGGCACGCGTGGGTGTCCCGATCCTCGGCGTGAACTTGGGCGGGCTTGGCTTCCTGACGGAAACCGCGGAGGCAGACCTCTATCCGGCCCTGGAGCGCCTCCTCGCGGGGGAGGTCGAGATCGAGGCCCGGATGATGATCGAGGCCCGCGTCCGACCACGCAAAGGGGCGGTCTGGTCGGAATGCGGGCTCAATGATGCCGTGATCCACCAGGCCGACGAATCGCGGATGGTGAGGCTCGACGTCCGGATTGGACGGACGTCGATCGGGACCCTCGCGGCGGACGGCCTCATCGTCGCCACCCCGACCGGCTCGACCGCCTATTCGCTCTCCGCAGGGGGACCCATCGTGCGCCCCACGATCGAAGCGCTGCTCGCTACCCCGATCTGCCCGCACTCCCTCGCGTTTCGTCCGCTGCTCGTCGACGCAGGCGAGAAGCTCCGGGTCCGCGTCGGCCAAAGCGTGAGCCGCGCCAGGCTCACGATCGATGGTCAGATCTCGCGCCTCCTCGCGCCTGGAGACGAGGTGGAGCTTCGTCGGGCAAAGTCGCGCGTGCAGATGCTCTCTCTCAAACGCGAGTCCTTCTACGAGGTCCTTCGCGAGAAGCTCGCCTGGGCCGGTTCTCCTTCCGGCACGCGGCTTCGCGGGTGATCGATGCTGACCTGGCTCTCGATCCAGGGGCTCGCGCTCGTGGACCGTATCGAGCTTTCGTTCGATCCCGCGCTCAACGTCCTGACGGGTGAGACCGGGGCGGGAAAGTCGCTCATCCTAGGCTCCATTGCGCTTCTCCTCGGCGAGCGGGCCGATCCGGATTGGCTGCGCGCGGGCGAGGACCGCGGGTTCGTCGAAGGAAGCTTCGATCTGAGCGGACGTCCGGACCTTCTGCTGGCGGTGCGCGCCCTCGAGGTCGAGCTCGAGGAGGACCGCGTCATCGTGCGTCGCGAGCTCACCGGCGACGGCAAGAACCGGGCGTTGGTGAACGGACGCACCGTTCTGATCTCGCAGCTCCGGAAGCTGGGCGACCTACTCGTCGATCTCCATGGCCAGCACGAGCACCAGCTTCTGCTCCGTGCCGAGAGCCAGGCGGATTTTTACGACGCCTGGGCGGGGGTGTTCGAGGAGCGATCCGCGCTCGAGGTTGAGCGGGGCACGATCGTCGAGGAGGGGCGCGCGCTCAGGGAGGCTCGCGCCGCGTGGGACCGGGACCGCGCCGATGAGGAGCGCCTGCGCGAAGATCTCGCCGAGCTCACGAGGGCATCGCTCGAGCCGGACGAGGAGGAGAAGCTGAAGGAGGAGCGCGAGCGGCTCCGTCATCGCGAGCGCATTGTCGAGTCGCTGCGGGCTGCCCGGCAATCGCTCGCCGCCGAGGAAGGAGCCGCGGAGGGTCTGGTCCGGCGCGCCGCGCGCACGTTGCGGTCACTCGCCTCGACGGCTCCCGACCAAGGCGCGCTGGCCGATCAGGCGGAATCGCTCCTCGATTCCCTGCGCGAGCTGACGGGGAAGATCGAGGACGCGGAAGCGCGCGCGCTCGAAGAGCCGCTGCCCTTGGAGCAGCTCGAGACGAGGCTCGACTTGATCCACCGCCTGAAGCGGAAACACAGGAGCGAGTTCGCGGGCCTTCTGGCCATCCGCGACTCGCTTCTCCACCGCTTCCGGGCTTCGGATCCTTCCGGACAAGGGCTCGACCCGCGGGAGGCAGCGCTCAAACGCCGCATGGCGGAGTTTGGAAAGGGCGTCGATGGCCTGGTCGACAAGCGAAGGGCAGAGGCAACGCGCTTCGAGCGCGAGGTTAGCGCCCGGCTGCAAAAGCTCGGATTTCAGAAAGCCTCCCTTTCCGTCGCGTTCGTCGAGTCGGATGAGGCGCGCGACCGGCCCGCGATTGACCCTGCCGCGATCCCGGGCCTAGAATTCCACTTCCGACCGAACGCGGGCGAACCCACGCGCTCCTTGCGTCGGATCGCGTCGGGAGGCGAGCTTTCCCGGGTCATGCTTGCGGTCAAGTCCTTGATGGCGGAACGGGATCGGGTGGCGGTTCTCGTCTTCGATGAGGTCGACCAGGGGATCGGAGGAGCTGTGGGCGAGGAAGTCGGCCGGCTACTTCGCGCGCTCGCGAGCCGCCGCCAAGTGCTCTGTATCACCCATCTGCCCCTGATCGCCGCCCACGGGACGCGTCATTTCGAGGTGATCAAGTCGACGGCGAGGGGCCGTACGACCACGGGCGTGCGCATGCTGACGGGAAAGGACCGAGAAGAGGAAATCTCCCGGCTGCTCGCCGGAGCGCGGGTCACCGAAACGACCCGCCGGCAAGCCCGGGAGCTTCTGCTTGCGGCCCGCGACCCCGCGGACGACGCGCCCCCGAGAGCCCGCCGTACCGCGTCGAGAGGCGCATGATCAACCCGACCCTCTCCGAGTACCTCCAACTGGCCCGCGAGAGGAATCTCGTGCCGGTCACGCGGGAGATCCTTGCCGACTTCGACACGCCCGTCTCGGCCTTCACCAAGCTGGACCGAGGAGACGCGTCTTTTCTTCTCGAGAGCCTGGAGGGCGGAGAGAACTGGGGCCGCTACTCGATCCTCGGCTTCAAGCCCGGCCTGGAGTTCCGCTCGAAGGGAACCGAGGTCGAGATCCGGCGAGGCGAGCGCACGGAGCGGACCGAGAGCCGGGATCCGCTCTCGGTGCTTCAGGGTCTCCTGGCCGAGGTACGAGCCGCGGACGTGCCGGGATTGCCCCCTTTCAGCGGCGGCGCCGTAGGCCTCATCGGATACGACTATGTTCGATTTCTCGAGCGGCTCCCATCCTCGCTACCCGACGACCTCGCTCAGCCGGACCTCCACTTCGTGTTCCCGGAGGTGGTTCTAGTCTTCGACAACTTCCGCCACAGGCTCCGGTTTGTCGTGAACAGCCGCCCCAACGGCCAGCCGGAGCGGAGATACCGCGAAGCGGTGGCGACGATCGATGAGATGGTTGCGCGGCTCCGGGGGCTCCCCGCCGCGATCGCCGAGACCAATCACAAGGCACACGAAGTTACATTCGTAAGCAATATGGGCGAACAACGTTACATAACAAGCGTCGAACGGGCCAAGGAGCACATTCGGGCGGGGGATGCGGTCCAGCTCGTGCTCGCGCACAGGCTCGACGCGGAAGCGCCGGTGAGCCCGTTCGACGTTTATCGCGCCCTTCGGATCTTGAACCCGTCGCCCTACATGTTCTTTCTCAAGAATCGGGAGCGCTCGGTCGCGGGCTCGTCGCCCGAGATCCTGGTCCGCGTCTCGGGCTCGAGGATCGCGCTCCGCCCAATCGCCGGTACCCGCCGCCGGGGGGCCACTCGCGCGGAGGACGAGTCGCTCGAGCGGGAGCTCCTCGCAAGCGAGAAGGATCGCGCCGAGCACGTGATGCTGGTGGACCTCGGACGAAACGACGTCGGCCGTATCGCGCGGGTGGGAAGCGTGCGGGCCACCAGCTTCATGGAGGTGGAGCGCTACTCGCATGTGATGCACCTGGTCAGCCAAGTCGAGGGGGAAGCGCGCGACGGACTCTCTTCCTTCGACGTCGTCCGGGCATGCTTTCCCGCCGGAACCGTGAGCGGCGCTCCGAAGAAGCGCGCGATGGAGCTGATCGAGGAAATGGAGCCGGCGCGCCGGGGTGCGTATGCCGGGGCGGTCGGCTACTTCGATTTCCACGGAAACGCCGATTTTTGCATCGCGATCCGCACGGCCACCTTTGAACGCGGGAGAATCCACTGCGGCGTCGGCGCGGGGATCGTCGCTGATTCCGATCCCGAGGAGGAATGGCTCGAAACGCGAAACAAGGGGCGCGCGGTCGAGGAAGCGGTGCGCCTCGCGTCGCGGGGGTTTGATTCGTGATCCTCATGATCGACAACTACGACTCCTTCACCTGGAACCTCGTCCAGTATCTGGGCGAGCTGGGCAGTACCCCGGACGTGGTCCGGAACGACGAGATCTCCGTCGAGGACGCCGTGCGGAGGAATCCCCGGGCCATCGTGATCTCCCCGGGCCCGGGCCGCCCGAGCGACGCCGGGATCAGCTGTGGCGTCATCGAGCGGCTCTCCGGGAAAATTCCCATTCTGGGAGTCTGCCTCGGGCACCAGTGCATCGGGGAGGTGTTCGGCGGGAAGGTGGTGCGCGCTGACCGGCTCGTGCACGGGAAGACCTCCGCGGTGATCCATACCGGACGCGGACTCTTCC
The DNA here is from genome assembly GCA_005893265.1 of Candidatus Eiseniibacteriota bacterium. GTDB lineage: Bacteria > Eisenbacteria > RBG-16-71-46 > SZUA-252 > SZUA-252 > WS-7. Next base: position 42,220 of record VBOX01000015.1, read on the forward strand.
TCGACGTGGACAATCCGTTTCAGGCCACCCGCTACCATTCGCTCATCGTGGCGCGGGACACGCTCCCCGGGGTCTTGCAAGTGATGGCATGGACCCCCGAGAACGAGATCATGGCGGTGCGGCACAAGGACCACGAGACCTGGGGAGTGCAGTTCCATCCGGAATCGATTCTCACGACGTGCGGCAAGGATTTGCTCCGGAACTTTCTCCGTCTGGTGCCGGATTCCGCCAAGACCGCGTCCCGATGATCCGCGAGCTCCTTCCGCGCCTCCTCCGCGGAGAGCATCTGAGTCGCGAGGAGACGGGCGGGGCCGTGCGGGCGATGATGCGGGGCGAGGTGCCCGACGCGCAGATCGCGGCGTTCCTCTTCGCGCTCGCGCAGCGTGGGGAATCCGCCGACGAGATGCTAGGGGGTGCCGAGGCCCTGCGGGCCGAAGCGGTCCCTTTTCCCGCGGCCCGTGAGACGCTCTTGGATACGTGCGGCACCGGAGGGGACGGCTCCAGGACGTACAATATCTCCACCGCGACCGCCCTGGTCGCCGCGGCGGCGGGCGTCCCCGTGGGAAAGCACGGGAACCGATCGGTCTCGAGCGCTTCGGGCAGCGCCGACGTGCTCGAGGCGCTCGGGGCCCGGATCGATCTCGGTCCCGAGGGCTCGGCGCGCGCGCTGGAAGAGACCGGGTTCACGTTTCTGAACGCGAGGCGATTTCAT
>VBOX01000016.1 GCA_005893265.1 Candidatus Eiseniibacteriota bacterium
AAGTAGAAAGAGCCCCATCCCGATCCACTGGCGTGTCCGCATCTCGCCCGCGATCCGAAGTCCCGACCGCCGGAAGAACTCGAGCGGCGCCTCGCGGCCCAGCATCGTGAAGACCACGTCGTTGGGTATCACTTCGGGGCCCCCCGCGCCCGTGAGCACGACCTCGGTTTCCCGGATCTCGCTCACCCGGGTACCGAGCTTGAGCGCGACCGAGCCTTCCGGATCCCGCTTCATGACGAACGGTCCCGCCGCGGTCGTCACCCGTTCGGAATGGGGCCGCTCGATCGTGACGTCCGCCTTCGGGTCGCGGCGGAGCCGATCCAGCTTCTCGAGTAATTCCGGCTTGGGGCGTGATAGCTCCGACTTCCGGTACGAGAGGGTGACGTGGGCACCGCACTGGGCGAGCGCGATCGCGGTCTCGACCGCCGAGTCCCCACCGCCGACCACCAGCGTTTCCTTCCCGGAGAAGTCCTTGGGGTCGTGGAGACGGTTGTACACCTTGTCGAGACCTTCGCCGGGCACCCCCAGCTTTCTAAAATTACCGCTCCGCCCGATCGCGATCAGGACGCGGCGCGCCCGGAGGGTCCCGCCTCCGGCGAGATGGACCAGGATCGTGGACCCTTGGCGCTCCACTCGCTCCGCGCGGGACGCCATGGGAGTGATCCCCGCGCGCGCGGTCTGATCCTTCAACTCCTGGACAAGCTCCTCCTTCACGTCCGCGCTCACTTGGAGGTCGCCGGCCGGTTTCATCGATCGGGGGTAGGTGTAGATGGGCTTCGCCTTCGGGAAGTTCACGATGGTCGAAAGGGGTTCCGTTGCTTCGAGGACCTCGAACGCGAGGCGCTGTTTTTGCGCCTCTACGGCAGCGGCCATGCCGGAGACGCCCGCTCCGATGATGACGAGGTCGAGCGTGTCCTTGCCCTGGGCCTCCGAGCGAAGCCCGGGATCCGAGGCGATCGAGCGCACGACCCGCGCCCCGGAATCGAGTGAGAACTTGAGGAGCGGAATCCCGGTCAAATCTCCCGAGATGAAGACGCCCGGGAGGTTCGTGCCACCGTCCGCGCGCATGCGGGGGAGCTTTTCCACGGTCCCGGCCGGCCAGCGTGTGTGAAGCCACTCCGTGTAGCGCGCGATCAGTCCCGCCATGCGATCCCCGAAGGTGAGAAAAAGCGAAGCCCGCGGAGAGACTCTAGGCTTCCTTCCCCCCGCGGGCCAGCGTGAATCTGCTACTTCGGTTCTGGTGTCGTCTCCGGAGCCTTCGTCTCGGGAGCCTTCGTCGTGGGCGTCGAATCCATCGGCTTGGCCTCGGACATCTTCGCCTCATGCTTGGCGATGACGCGTCCGCGCAGCTTCGAATACTCGGCGCGCGTGAGGATCTTCTTGCTCACGAGCTCGGCCTTGGACTTGAACGGACGGCCGTCGATGATTTTCTGCGCGAGCTCATCGGTAAGGCCCGGGAGCGCCATCAGCTCTTCCTTGCTCGCCGTGTTGATGTCGATCGCCGACGCGCGCTTGGCGTGCGCCGCGTGCGACTTGCTGGCGTACTCGGCTTTGACCGGCGTTGCGTCATGGTGCATCGCCGTCTTGGCGGCCGGTGTGGCCGGAGCCTTGGTGGTCGTTCCCTGGACGGCGTACGCGGCGATCGGAAGGATCATCGCGACGGCGACAGCAGAGAGCGTGTGAAACTTGTGAGAGCGGATCATGACAACACCTCCTGCGGAGGGCGAATCGTTGCACGCCACCGCGCCCTCCGGGCGGTCGACGAGGGGTCGGCTATCGAGCCGATCCAGAAAAGAAAGGAACCGGACCGATCCGCGCGGACGTTTCTTGCCGCGAACGAGCTAGAGATGCCGGATCGGTTTTGGTCGGGTTGTGATGCGAAGGAATTCGAGGTGCGCCGGAAGGCGCAGATTGCGATAGGCCAGGGGGAAAGGGCGTCATGGTGGGGGGCCCGCGGAGGGCCCCGACCGGATGTGACGGGGTCGTCCTGCGAAATCGGCGGCGGCACCGGATTGGAATTCAGCCGGCTCATGGCCGTGAAAGCCGCGATGTACGAGAGTGATTCCACGCCAAGCCCGGGGCTGCCCGATCTTGTTCGCGCGAGCTGCCGGAGAAGGTGCGGGGGCGGACTCAACGCCGCATTGTGACGCGAACCGGATCGACGGGCCGGCAGCGGGGGGGAGCCTCCTGGCGTTGCGCCTGAGGGACCGGCTGTGATTTGACCGGTCCTGTCACTCGGGCGCAATCCGCGGCGATGCGTTCGACCGTGGCGCGTCCTCACACCTTGCGTCGCGGTAGCTGATGCGCCTGCGGCCGAGTGCCGCGGGGAGGCCGCAGATCGACGCGACGCCGGGGGGGACGATCCGGTGACGCGTGCCTCCGCGGCGCCCGCGAAGGCAAGGGCTGCCCAGGCGACCAAGGCCGCGATGATCAGTCTCTGTTTCACGAACTCCCGGCTCCTTTTTGCTTGGCGGACTCGAGGCGCTTCATCCCTTGCTACCCCGCGCTTCGGAAGCGGGTTCCGCAGGCGTCCCGGTGGCCGTTCGTGTATCGTTAAGCCACATTTCATGATGCCGCCGCCGGTTGGGGATCCTCGCCCCGGCGGGAAGACCTGCGAAAATAGGAGAGAATCCCGCCGGTCGTCTGGGCCCGGACCAGAGCCAGCGTGATGCGTGGCAAGGAGAGCGGCTCGGGGTAAACCAGATAGCGATCCTCGAAGGCCGGATTGAACTTTCTCTTCCAGCGGAAGAGGTTTTCAAAGTCGTAGAAGCGCGCGAGGTGCTGCATCAGAAACGCACGGGCCCCTTCCGGTGCTCCCCCGGCTTGCGAAACCGCGGATCCCGATTCACGCTCCGCATAATCCACCATCGCGAGCGCGGAAAGCGAGAGAGAAAGCAGGGCATCGCCGCGCGCCCTCGCCTGCTCGACCGATTTCGCGACCAGGAATTCCATGACCCCCGCCGGCGCGTCCTTGCGGCGGCGCATGAGGTCGAGGGCCCAGCCCCGGCGGGCCCAAATAGGAACCCATGTGACGAACCCCTGGACCCTTCCGCGCGTCTGGTCCCAGGCGACCGCCAGCCATTCCCCGCGCAGGCGATGCAGGTCGAAACGGCCCATGCAGAAACCCTTCTCCTCGACGTGCCTCTCCGAGAGCCATTCGCTCGAGATGTGACGGAGCTCCGCCGCGAGGTGGCCCTCGGACTTCGAGGCATCGAACGGATTGGACCCCGGCACGAAGTGCCGCGCCTCGATACCGGCGGCCTCGAGCTTGTGGGTCGATCGCCGCACGTCGCCCATCGTCGAGCCCTCAAGCGTGAACGGTTCGGTCCAGATGATCGGGTCCTCGCCGATGTGGAGCGCGCGCCAGCCCAGGGAGCGATACAGGGGAAGCCGTTCCGGGCGGGCCTGAAAGAAGGCGAAGCTCCAATCTCGCTCGGAGCAGTGCTCCGAGAAAGCTTCGAGCAAAGGCCTCAATTCTTCCTCCGGCCCGACGGGATCGCCGATCGCGAGCAGCGTGTCGGACTCAAAACGGTACGCGATCACCGCACGCCCAGTCGGGCTGAAAAAATAGTCCGTCCCGGGCGCGAGCGCGAACGCGGCGACGGATGAATCGCCATGCTGTTCGAGCAGGATCGCGACCCGGGCGGACGCCAGCCGATGCCGCCCCCCATGCCGGACCGGCTTGAGCGCCGCGAGCCCAACGCCGACCACGAGCGTGAGAGCCAGGATGCTCAGGGAATCGAGAAACCAGCGGACCACGTTCCGTGCGTGCGGTCCGAGATAGTACGGAAGCACAAGCGTTTCGTGACCGACGCCGAAGAGCCGGTATGCCGATTCCCCCACCGCGCCGGCGAGCGATGCGCCGCCTCCGTAAAGAGCCTGGAGGAGCCAGCAGCCCGCGATCGCGTAGACCGCGAGGCCGAACGCCGCCCAGAGAGCGCGCGACCTCAGGGCGCGGAGGGAAGGCTCCCGGCTCTTCACGCCGAACGCGTCCCCGCTCACGCCCAGGGCGAACATGAGAATCGTGGCCGCGGTCGCTTCCTCGAAATCGAAGGCTTTGAGCATGTTGACCGGCACGGATACCGCGCAGAGGAAGAGGGCGGCGACGAAGGCTCGCCTCTTGCCGCGGCGCAGACCCCATGCGGTAACGAGTAGAAGCGCTCCCGCGAGTAGGGTGAAGGTTCGACTCGTGTCCAGCACGTACGTGGGCACGATGCGGCGAAGGGCCATGAGGCGGCTGGGCGGGTGGGAGAGGAGCGCCGAGAGCAGGTTGATGATCCCCTGCCCCGCGACCGCGAGGGAGAGCGCGACGCGGCGCGCCGTGACGCCGCCGTCGCCGCGCCGAGATGGGCCGGGCAGGGATTTCATGCGTTCCTTGGCTGGGGCACGCGCCGCCTGGACACGATTGCTATAGTACCAGCGATGGCCACGTTGGAGGCGGTCCAAGGGGACATCACCACAATGCGCGTCGACGCCATCGTAAACGCGGCAAATTCATCCCTCATGGGAGGCGGAGGCGTCGACGCCGCGATCCACCGGGCCGCGGGCCCCGAGCTCCTCGTGGAATGTGCCGCCTTGGGCGGCTGCCCCACCGGGGAAGCGCGGATCACGAAAGGGTACCGGCTGCCCGCCTCGTACGTCATCCACACCGTGGGACCGGTCTGGAGGGGAGGCACCGCGGGCGAGTCCGAGCTCCTGCGCCGCTGCTACGAGTCGTGCCTGGACCTCGCGGGCGCGCGGGGGATCCGCTCCATCGCGTTCCCCTCCATCAGCACCGGCGCGTACGGCTATCCCATCCAAGACGGTTGTCGTATTGCCGTGCGCACGGTCCGCGACCATCTTCGCGGGCCATCCGTGATCGAGCTCGTCCGCTTCGTCTGCTTCAGCCGGCGGGATCTTTCGTTCTACCAGGAGGCCCTTCGCCCGGTGCCGGGCCCGTGAGCGCTGGATTCCGCCAGAGCCCCGCTAGCCCCCCGCGTAGCGCACCACGAGCAGCGTGATGTCGTCGAACTGGGGCCGGTCCGCGGCGAACGCGCGGACCTCCCCGAGGACGTGCTCGATCAGCTTCTCGGGCTCCACCGCGCAGGCGCCGTTCAGGCACCGCAAGAGGCGCTCCTCGCCGAACGCCTCGTCGTTGGAATCGGCAGCATCGCTCACGCCGTCACTGTAGAGGATTAGGGTGTCTCCCTCTCGGAGCGGCGTCTCTTCTTCCTCGTAGGTCGGCTCCGTGAAGGGACCGATCGGGAGCCCTCCCTTCTCAAGGCGCCGCACCGAGCCATCGCGGCTCACAAGGTACGGCGGGTTGTTTCCGGCGTTGCACGAGAGAAGCTTCCCGTCCGGCGAAAGGACCGCGTAGAAGACGGTCGCGAACCGCCCCTCGACAATGCGCCCGTTCAGCACGCGGTTCACCCGCTCCATGGTCCCCGCGGGCCCGAACCCGTCGTCGACGCGGGAGGTGAAAATCCCCTGCACCATCGCCGCGAGCAATGCCGCGGGCGGTCCTTTGCCCGCCACGTCCCCCAACGCGAACCCGAGCCGCCCGCCGGGAAGATCGAAGTAATCGAAGAAATCACCGCCGATGGTTCTGCAAGCGATCGCGGCGCCCGCCGCGGAGAAGGTGCGCGTCACGCGTGGGCGGCCGGGTTGGAGCCCGCGCTGGATCTCCCCCGCGATCTTGAGCTCCTGCTCCTCCTTCGCGTTCGCCTCCGCCTCGGCGCGGATGCGATCGGTGTAGTTCTGGTGGAACCGCATAGCGTAGATCCAGCCGAGGAAGAGCGCGCTGAAAAGGAGCGCGAACGCAAAGAATTCGGCTATCACCTTCCCGGTGGCCATATGCCCGTGCCCGAAGGTGAGGTTCATGATGGTGAACGACACGACCGAGCCCACCATGGCGGCGAGGCCGAAGCTCCCGATCTCGAGGATGAGGGCGGGGCGGCCTTTGGAGCGGCTCGCACGCAGAATCCGCGGCAGGATCAACGTCCGGTTCGCCCAAATGGACACTCGGATCACGTAGGAGAAGATGAGGGAAACCAGGAAAAAGGAGGGCAGCGACTTGAATCCTTCTCCGTAGAGCAGATTGAAGAATACGCCGAAAGGCACCGCCATTCCGGTCTGCCAGACGACGATTCCCAGGATTCGCTTCGCGTTCATCGGACGGCGCGTCATGTGCTGAGGTCCTTCTCGAAGAACATCGCGCCGGCGATCGGATTCGGCCGGTAGGCATCGATCGGCTCGAATCCAAGCGAGCGATAGAGTGCGATCGCTTCCCTCATGGCGGGAACGGTGTCGAGCCTCATCTTCCGGTAGCCCTTGGCTACGGCCTCCGCGATCACCGCCTCCGCCAGCCTCCGCCCGAGCATCCGCCCTCGGAACGCCGGCCGCACGTAGAGGCGCTTCATCTCACAGATCCCCGGACCCAACGGACGAAACGCGGCGCATCCCATGACGTCGTCTCCCAGAACCGCGAGGAAGATCGAGCCCTGAGGCGGCGCATACTCGCCCGGGAGCCCGGCCAGCTCGCGCCCGAAATCCTGAAAGGAGAGGTCGAATCCCAGCGACCGGGCGTATTCCTCGAACAGCGCCCGTGCGTGGGCAAGGTCATCGGCGGATTCCGCCGGGCGGATCCCTTCAAGCGGCGTCCCAGCCAGGAGCATGCGCGCGATTTTACCGACGCCGCCGTAGCGCTCATCGTACTCGCGCTTGAGCTCCACGCCGCGCCCCGCGCGATAGGATTGGAAATCCTCGAGGCGATCCAGCTCGTATACCGTCACGAATTGCGGCTTGAACCCGAAATCGACCGTGGTCTCCAGCACGCGATACTTCCGGGCGCCCCGCATCTCCGGGGAGGCCAGCACCCGCGGGATGTGGACCTGGTTATGCCAGTCGTTCCATTCCGGGAGCATCTCGTCGGGCACCCAGGTGTACACGACGTAACGGACGGACCCGGCACCGCGCTCGCTCATGTCCACCAAGCTTCGCTCCGGCGATCGCGCCGCGGCGTTACTTCGAAAGAGAGCCGACCGTCGCCCGGTACATATGGCGAAGAACCTGGACCTGCCCGCGATGCCCGGCGTAATGCTCGAGGATGTGGTACATGGCCCAGCGGATGCTCAAGATCCGTCGACTGCCGTCGGGGCGTTCCCGCGTGATTTCCTTGTTCATGTCCGCGTCCGAAACCTTGGCCCATGCTTCCCTGACGAAGGCGCGTCCCCTGGAGAGCAGATCCTCGTAGAAGGCGAGCGGCTTGCCCTTGAGATTGGCCGGCCCCTCCGCATCCGGAGCGAGCGGCATCCCATCGTCATCCATCGAGATTCCGAGGGCGGGGAGGCTGTCGGTCTCCGTGATTCCGAGAATCGCAAGCTGGGTCCAGAAGACGTCCACGATGGCGTTGTGCGCCAGGAGCATCCCGATGGTGTTCATGCCGCGCTCGGGCTGCCACTCCAGCTCCTGAGGAGTCATCCCCTGAATGGATTCGTGGAGAATACGGGCCTGGTCCTCGAGCTGAGCATAGAAGCTGGCGGCCTCGCGGGAGCGAAAACCTTCCGCGGGCTTGAGAAGGGACATCACCACATCTGCCATGACCGCGTCTCCGGATTGGGTTGATGGATTCGGTGTGGAGGCGAAGCGATCAGGATAGCAGATCAGATCCCCAGCCAGTAGGTAGCCTTGACGGCGAAAATGTTCTCGGGGCCGTTGTCCAGCAGGGCGCGGAAGTCGCGGGAAAAGTCGAAGTCCCCGAAGGGCTGCTCCTCACTGCGGCTTTGTTGCCACACGAGGAACACGGCGGAGCCAGGGCGGTACTCCCACCGCAGAACGGCGTTACCCAGGAGCGAGCGGAAGTTGAAGTTCGGGTCCGGGATGGAGAAGGCGGTCGCGGGACCGGGCCCGTCGGGATCGATCTGGTAGACGCCCGTGGAGTCGCGCTGGATCGTGCCGGCTTGCCGGCCGTACACACTGAAGTCGTACTTCCGCGGCGCCGCCAGCTCCTTGAGGTCCTTGTAGAGTCCCGACACGACGAACGGCTGCAGATAAAGCTGGAGGCTCAGCTTCGGGGAAAAGGTCCAGTTGAGCCGCGTGTCGAGCGAGATCGAGGTCTGGTCCAGCGTCGCGAAGACGTACCGGGAGCCATACGTGACCGTTGCCGTGGGGTCGGACTCGGTGGCGACGTATTGCGCCATGTCCCGCGAGACGCGGATCGTGGGTTCGAGGCGCAGCAGCGCGGATGAAGATGGGTGGAGCGTCAGGGAGGGATTGTGTTGGACGGAGCGGCCGCCCGCGTCGTCCCAGGTCCAGTTTCCTTGCCAGCCCGCGAGGTAGCTCTTCCGGAAATCGGAGTTGACCGTGAACCGCACGCGTCCACCCGGCGGGACGCGCGACATCGGCCCGCCGCGTGTCAGGCGGTCGTCGTAGCCGCCCGGATACCAAGAGACTCGCGTTTCCCCGTACCAGTAGTTGCGAAACGTCCCCTCCGCGTCCGCCTCGTAACCCTGATACGTCAGATCCCAAGCGTAGTTGAACGAATGATTCGTGAACGCGAAGGCGTCCCAGTTGTGGAAGATCCTTCCGGGCTTGTTCTCCTTGTAGAGCGCCAGCCACGAGAAGCCGCGGGCGTCCGCCGCGTTCATGTATCCCACGTCGTTGACCTCGAACCCGGGGCTCCAATCCTGATACGTGGCGGTTCCGACCCAGTGCTCCCCCCCGATCTTGTTGAGCGAGAGCTGGCCCGCGGCGCCGGTCAGGAACGTGCGGGTCGGGTCGTAGCGCAGATGATCGGCGTCCGGACGCTGGTAGTAGCGGACGCTCGAGCGTTGGGCCCGGTCGATCGCGCCGGCGCTGCCGCGGACGTAGCTGCCGAGCACATACCCGTCCAGCGACCAATTCCTGTTGGCCCAGTACCGGTTGAAATCGACCCCGCCGGTGAAGGCACGCGAACGGAGCATGGAAGCGAGGGTCGAATCCGATCCATCGCGCGCCACGGCGGTGCCGAGGAGGCCGACCGAGGTGTTGCCGCCTCCGGACTCGCGACGGAGCCTTCCCACGAAGTAGTTCGTCAAAGGCTCGACCGGGACCCTGTGCATGAGCCCGACATCGTCGAGATACCGCGCCCGCTCACGCGAGGTCACGGCGTCGAGGACACCCACGGACCACCCGCTCCGTGTCTTCCCCGTGAGCTTGAGCGCCGCGTCGATCGTCGTCACGGACGGACCGTCCACGTAGTTGTAGCCGCCCCCGCTCAACGTGAGCTGCGGCGCCCTGCCGATGCGCCGCGCGTGAAACGGAATCGTGGAATTGAAGCTGTTCTGGCTTCGGCTCTGGCCGAATCGGAAGAGATCGGCCCCCTCGATGAAGAAGGGCCGCCGCTCCGGGAAAAAGGTCTCCACCGCGGTGAGATTCACCACGGCCGGGTCCACCTCGACCTGCCCGAAATCCGGGTTGACGGTCGCGTCGAGGGTGAGGTTGCTCGTGAGGCCGTACTTGAGATCGGCGCCCACGGACCCGACCTTCTTGGAGCCGTCCTGGAACGGGTCTCCCCGCGCGACGGCGTGATAGTCCGCCTTGGCAAGGCTGTACGGCAGGATCTCGACGTGCCGCGGCGCGGAGAGCTCCCCGAGCCCTGTCAGGTGCCCGAACCGGCTCACGTCGCTTTGCTGCTTCTTGGGCGTGAACGAGAATTCTGCCAACTCCTGTTTCCGGTCGATCCAGCGTCGGACCTGGATTCCCCACACGCCTTCGGGTGACGGGTTGTAGCGAAGCTGGGAGAGGGGGATCTCCATCTCCGCGGTCCAGCCGAGCGAATCGACTGTGGTGCGGACATTCCAGACCGGGTCCCAAGAGAAATCCGCGTTCCCGCGGGAGTCGATATAGGAGTCGTCGTAGGAGCCGGCGGGGTTCACCCGAAAGCGGTAAGCGGTCAGATGATCGTGATAGGAGTCGATCAGAACCGCCAGGTAATCGGACGCCAGATCTTCGTCCCGCCGAACGAGGCGGCGGCGGACCTTCGTCGGCTCGCGGTCGTAGAGCCGGGCCCCCACGTAGAGCGCGTCCTCCCCGATCAGGACACGGACCTCGGTGCGCTCGGACACAGGCCGCCCCTCGTCGGGGTCGCGCTGGGTGAACCGATCGACCGGCGTCGCCTTGGACCAGGCAGGATCGTCGAGCTTCCCATCCACCCGGATGTGTTCGGAGATCGGAGCGGCGTGGATCGTCGGGGCATCCTCATGCTGGTAGACCCCGGCGGAGTCGGGCGCCTGGGCGAAGGCGGGCAGGGCGGCGAACAGCACAAGCGGAAGGATCACGCGCATCTGCCACCTCTCTCAGGCCCGTGGGGATTCGGTGGAGGCTCGGACTGGCCCCCGCATGAGACTCTACGCAATCCGCAGCGGACCCGGTTTCACTTAGGAAAGCTTCCCACCCGCGGACGGACGGCGCCCGAGACTTGAGGCTACAAGTGGCCACGATGCCGGCTCCCCAGCCGGCTTCCTGGGTCCGAGCGCCGACGCCGCGGGGGGGTGCGTGTGGGCCAACGTAACGTTAAGATGGCTCGCCGGGCGGAATGGTTGAAGGGGGAATGGCTGCCCGGCGATTCCAACCCCAAGCGGGCCATTTCTATCCAAGGATGCGAATGAGTTACTCGGGCGGCGGGGTCATGACACCGAGCAAGGACTCGGAAGGTACGCCATCCAGAAGCAAGGACCGGGAAGACGCCGCGCTTGCCGCCCGCGGGGACGTCCGCGCGTTCGCGCGCCTCTACAGCGGACACTCGGCCCGGATCTTCAATCTGGCGCGCCGGATGACGACGAGCGAATCGGCGGTGGATATCACCCAGGACATCTTTCTCAGGGCCTGGGAGAAACTCGGGACCTTCCGGGGTGAAGCAGCTTTCGGAACTTGGCTTCACCGGCTCGCCGTCAACGTCATCCTGGCGCGCCGCGCGGCCCTTCGCGTGGAAAAGGTCCGCTTTCGTGAGAATGATGGAGCCCTGGATTCTTTTCCCGCAAAGGCCGGGAGCTGGGATCTGAGCATGGATTTCGAGCGGGCGATCGAAGTGCTGCCCGAGGGCGCGAAGCTTGTTTTCGTGCTGTACGACGTGGAAGGCTACCAACACGAGGAGATCGCGGGCATGCTGGGGATCTCGTCCGGCACCTCCAAGGCCCAGCTCCACCGGGCCCGGATGATCCTGCGCCGGCATCTCACCCGATGATCGGAGTGACGTGATGCACGATGCATGGATGAATCGCCTGTCCGAATACCTGGACGAAGAGCTCGATCCGGAGGAGCACAAAGCCCTCGAGGAGCATCTCGGGGTGTGTCCCGAGTGCGCGTCGATCCTCGCCGAGCTGCGGCAGGTCCGCGCGCGCGGCCGCGATCTGGAGGACGCCCCTCCGCCCGCAAGCCTCTGGACTCGGATCGAGGCGGGCATCGTGCCCCGGCGCACGATCCCCTTCCCCGAGGGAGCCATCGCGCCCAAGAGGGCCGCGGAATCGGGCCCCGGGCGGGACCGGCGGCTTTCGTTCTCGGTCCCCCAGCTGATCGCGGCGTGTCTCGCCGTGGCGTTGGTTTCCGGAGGCGCCGTCTTCGGGCTCCTGAGATCCTCCGGGCCTCCGCTCGGCCCGCTGGCCCGCGCGCCGGTGTCGGGGGTCATGGATCGCCCGGGCGCGCCCCGGACGGCACCCGCTGGGGAGCGGGAGGCGGCACCCCTCGTTCCGGCCGAGCCCGCGTCCTCTAGGGCTCCCGCCGCGAACACTCTTTCCGAGTCGCCTCACGAAGAAGCGATCGCCGAGCTTCGCAAAGCGCTCGCGCGTGAGCGGGATCGTCTCGACCCCGCGACCATCCGCACCCTGGAATCCAACCTGGCCATCATCGATTTGGCGATCGACCAGGCCAAGCGCGCGCTCGCGGCGGATCCCGCGAATACCTACGTCAAGGAGCACCTCGCCGACACGATGCGCCGCAAGGTCGAGCTTCTGCAGCGGGCCACGATGCTGGCGAGCGCTTCCAGCGCGGAAGGGTCCCGGTAATGCGCGCAGCCCTGGCCGCCACGCTGCTCGCCGCCATCACGCTGCTCCCGCGGCCCGCCGCCTTCGCGGCAGAGCGCTGGGACCATGAGACCGCCGTCTCCGCGCGCGAACCGGTCCTTCCGGAGCCCGACACGACGATCGTCGTGCAGCCCGGGATCACGCTCGAGATCGAGAACTTCGGCGGCGCGATCTCCGTGAAGACCTGGGGCCGGGAGGCGATCAAGATCGCGGCGGACCATTCTCTCAAGGATAGGATCCTGATCGAGAGGACCGGCTCCGCACTGCGGCTCAAGGTGAAATCACGCCGGTGGGTCCCTGGCTCCGTTCGCTACCGCATCACGGCGCCGCGCTGGATGAAGCTCGAGCTTTCCGGGATCAACACCGACATCGACGTCGAGGACTCGCGCGGCGAAATCCGTATCGAGACCGTGCAGGGAGACGTCACCCTGAAGGGATGCGCCGGCTTTGCCTCGCTCAGCTCGATCCAGGGCCTGATCCGAGTCCAGGGGGTCCGGGGACGTATCGAGGCAAGCTCGGTGAATCAGGCCGTTCATCTCGAGAACGTCGTGGGCCCGATCTTCGCGGAGTCGGTGAACGGTGGGATCCTCATCGAGGGCGCCCAATCCGATTCGGTGGAGGCGTCCACGGTCAACGGTCCGGTGACGTATGAGGGCGCGATTTCCGACGCGGGTTTCTATCGCTTCGCGACGCACAACGGCTGCATCGACGTCGCCATGCCGGAGCGCTCCAACGCGACGCTGTCCCTCTCGACCTTCAGCGGCGGAATCGATTCGAGCTTCCCGGTGACGCTGAAGAAAATCAAATCCAAGCGATTTGAGACGACGCTCGGCTCCGGCAGGGCCAAGCTCGAGCTCGAGTCCTTCCAGGGCACGATCTTTCTGCGCCGGCCGAACGAGACCCGATCGAGCTGCACCTCGGAAGACGAAGACAAGGACGATGAGCACGAGAAGGCCGAATCCGACGAGGATAGGGGCGAATAGGTGCCGGTGAGACGTCGGAGCGACGACGGGCACGGGCTTTAAGCTGCAAAGCACCGCTTGACGGTCGGGGGCTCCCGTTCCTAGCATCGTGGGGTGAACGAGCCCCGTCCTCCGAAATCACACCCCGATCCCGTTCCGATCCATCTCCGCGCGATGGACAATCTCTCGTTCATTCGCGGCGCCATCGAGCGTGCGGGCTCCTTCACGGCCGTATCCGGCACAGGACAGGCCGCGGTAGGGGTCACGGCGCTCGCCGCCGCATGGGTCGCGGCCGGTCAGGCGTCGCGCGAACGCTGGGTGCTGGTCTGGGTCGGCGAGGCGCTCGTGGCGCTCCTCATCTCGGCCTGGGCGATCGCGAGCAAGGCGCGCAAGACAGACTTGCCCCTTTTCACGGGGGCGAGCCGCAAGTTTGCCCTGAGCTTCGGGCTCCCGATCCTGGTAGGCGCGCTTCTGACCCCTCCCCTGCTCCGCTCGGGAGCTTCCGACCGGATTCCCGGCCTCTGGCTCACGCTCTACGGCACCGGAATCGTCAGCGGCGGGCTCTTTTCCGTGGCGGTGGTTCCGGTCATGGGGCTTTGCTTTGTCCTTCTCGGTGGATTCGCGCTCTACGCGCCCGCGGCCTGGAGCGACCCGTTGATGGCGGCCGGCTTCGGGGGACTCCACATCGCATTCGGCCTCGCGATCGCGAGACGGTACGGTGGCTGAGCCCGAACGGATACCCAGGAGGCGCGTCCGTCGCCCCACGCTCAAACGGCCCGCCGCGACCGCCGCGCGCCGGCGCGCGCACTCGGTCGGCCCGCCGGAGCTCAACCGGCTCATCCACGAGCGGCTTCGCCTTGGAATCCTGGGCGCTCTGGCCGTGAACGATTCCCTGACGTTCAACGAGCTCAAGAGCCTGATGCAGACAACCGACGGGAATCTGAGCGTGCACGCCCGGAAGCTCGAGCAGGCGAGGTATATTGCGTGCACCAAGTCCTTCGAAGGTCGGCTTCCCAGGACCGAGTTTCGAATCACCGAGCTTGGGAGACGCTCGCTCCTACGCTATCTGGATCACATGGAGGCGCTGATCACGGCGATGCGGGAGCGCCGTTAGGCCACCGTTCGACGCACGATGTGGTACGTGGTGGGGGTCCTGAAAGGAGTCCGTTCTCAAAGGGAGGGTGGCGATGAACGAGCACGTGCGGGGCAGGTTCAGCGACTGGGCACTCACGCTACTTCGAATCGTCGCCGGGTTTCTCTTCTGGTGCCACGGGGCGCAGAAAATCCTGGGCTGGTTCGCCGAGCCGGGCGCTCAGAAGATGGCGTTCGCGTTTCCGGAACTGCCCTGGTTTGCGGGAATGCTCGAGCTGGTCGGCGGTGCCCTCATCGCGGTTGGGATTCTGACACGCCCGGTCGCATTCCTCGTCTCGGGGGAAATGGCGATCGCCTATTTCATGGCCCATGCGCCGCACGGGTTCTGGCCGATCATGAATCATGGCGAGCTGGCGGTCCTGTACTGCTTCGTTTTCCTGTTCCTCGCCGCGCATGGCGGCGGACCCTACGCGCTCGGCGCGCGGTGGCGGAGGGGAGTCCGGTAAGGGGTCGCCCTTCCACGGCCGTCGGGCGAGGGTAGCGCCGGATCCGCGCTACGCTCGGGTGGAGCGCCTCAAGATTCGTTCGGTCCAGCGGTAGAGCACGAGAGAGCCCCACGCCAGGGCGGGAATCGCGATGAGCTCGAACCCGAGCGTCACCGCGGGGCGATCCAGGCCCATCGTGGACCAGGTCTGCCCGAGCGGTTGGGTCACGTATCGGCTTCCCAGATTACCGGCGAGCCGTGCCAGGTCCCCAAGCCAGTCGATCCTCCACGCAAGGAGGGCGACCAGGACGCAGGCAAGCACCGTGGCCGGATCCGCGGCGGCCTGGGCCCACCAGGGCAGGGCGGGCAAGGCGGGCCAAAGCTCGATTCTGGGGGCCGAACGGTCCGCGGCCAGAACCTCGGCCATGACCCGATCCACGAACCGCGGGGGAGCCTCGACGCGGCCGCGACCCTCGCCCCTCAAGAGAGCGTCGATCTCGAGCTGCGCGTGGAGCGACGCGGCGCATCCGGGGCATCGCTCCGCATGCTCACCCACGTCCCGTTCGGATCCTCGGGGCATCCCTTCGTTGAGCCAGCGCTTCAGGTCCGCGCAATTCATTCGATCCCGCTCCTCCGTTCCTCCAGCTCCCAGCCGGCTCGCAGCAGCGCGCGTGCGCGATGCAGGTGCGTCTTCACCGTCCCGAGCGGGAGGCCGAGCGTTCGAGCCACTTCCTCGACCGAGCGATCTTCATAGTAGTACAGCACGACCGCCGCGCGCTGCATCTCGGGAAGCGACCCCAGAAGCTGGTCGAGCCTCCGCGAGACCCCTTCCGAGCCGGGAAGGTCCGGCGAGGGGGGAGCCTCGAGCTCAGTCTCCTCGAGGGTTGTCTCCCGAGCCCGCCTGGCCTTGAGCGCCGCCGAGCGATCCAGCGCGCGGCGGACCACGATGCGGTAGAGCCAGGTCGCAAACCTCGAATCCCCCCGAAACCGAGGGAGCGCGCGCCAGGCGCGAACGAGCGCGTCCTGAGCCGCTTCTTCCGCTTCCTCGGGGGACCCGAGCATCCGGAGGGCCAGGCCATACGCCCGATCACCGTACCGCTCGACCAGCCTCCGGAATGCCGCGGTGTCGCCCGCGCACGCGCGCTCGATCCACCCACTCTCCTCGGAGGCCTCATCGGCGGCCTGCTTCGCTGACTCCGAGATAGACGGCACCACGGGGTTGGACCGGCCCTGGATGGGTCCCGGTTTCAAGAGATTGGAGCGCACGGGGGTCGGGATTCCTGAAACCGCACGACCGGTCCTCCCGGTCCAAGGGGGTGGATTCGAGCTTACGCCGGAAGCCGCCGTCGATAGGCGCCCCGGCGGATCCTTTATCGCACCCGCTTACCGGAGGGTTCAAGATGTTCCGCATCAGCTCGGACAGCTTCATTTCCATATTCGCCATGGCCATCCCCATCGTCGCGATCATCGGGGGGATCACGGCGGGAATCGTGAAGACGATCGGCCAGCAGCGCCTGGCGGAGCTGGCGCACAAGGAGAGGATCGCCGCCCTGGAGCGCGGCGTGGATCCGTCCAAGCTGCCGCCGCCTCCGGTCATCGATTTCGGACCCGGCTACGGCGTCTACAATCCCATGCGGCGTTACCACGGTCTCCTGATCGGGGGAGTCGTGTGCGCCGTCGCGGGAGTCTCGATCGCAGCCTTCCTCATGATCATGGAGACCGAGAAAAACGCCTGGGCCGTGGGCCTGATCCCCATAGGCGTCGGCGTCGCCCTTCTTCTCAGCGCGATGCTCGTGAAGCCACGGAACGACGGAGCCGGGAGCGTTCCGCCGCCGAGGTATTAGCCCCGGCCGTTGCGAAGCCGGCGGGGGAACGAGCCCCGCCGGCCGCACGGGCGCTCAGGGATTCAAGATCAGGGGCAGCCCGTTCCTCCCTCCGATCACGATGAACTTCGAATTGGTGGATTCCGAGAGCTTCTCGGTCGCCTCGATTCCCTTCCAGGTGAGAAGCCCCGGCGTGATCCCCGCCGTCACGATCCGCTGGAAATCGGCGATGCCGCCCGCCTCGATCCGCTTACGCTCGGCCTCGCTCTTCTCCTTGCGGAGCACGAACTCCATCTGCTGGGCCTTCTGGTCCGCGGCAAGCTTCATCTCAACGGCGTCGGAGACCTGCTTCGGCATCTTGACGTTCCGGAGAAGGACCGCCTCGACCGTGATCCCCCGTCCTTCCAACCGCTTTCGCAGCTCGTTCAGCATGCTGGCGCTCACTTCCTGGCGCCGGCCCGAATAGAGATCGACCGCGTTGAAGCCGGCAGTGACGTCGCGGATCGTGGATCGGAACTCGGGCTGCAGGACGTTCGCCTCGATACCCGCGAGCCCACCGTAGCGCGAGAAGATCTCGGCCGCCTTGTCCGGATTCGCGTGATAGACGACGCTCACATCAAGCCCGACCAAGAGCCCTTCCCCGGTCGGCGTGGTCGTCTGCTCCTCCTCCTGGAGCGTGCGGCAATTGATGCGATGGACTCCGAGCCAGGGTGCCCACGCGTGGAGCCCGGGGGCCCACGTCTCATCGTGCACCTTGCCAAACGTATCCAGAACGCCGACGTGCTGGGGCGGCACCGCCGCGCAGCCCGCCGATATGGCAAGAACGAGCGCGAATCCTAGGAAACGCTTCACTTTCACCTCCATCGAGAGTGGACGCCTCTACCCCGTTCGCCTCCGCTTTCCACTTTCACGGCTTCCAGGACGCTCTGGAAACGAGTCCTCTCACTGGATCGCGCCCTTCTTCCCCGCGATGCGCCGCAGAAGCCCGAGCTGCCCGGCGTGGTAGGCCTCGTGGAACTGGAGCCCCGCCAGCTTGGCCGCCAGGCTCCCCTTCGTATCCGCGGAGCCGAGATCCGAATCCTGCATGCGCGAGAGCCCCGCCAGGAGCCTTTCCTGGGACTGGTCGAGCGCCTGGAAGATCGCCGGGAAGGGTTTTGCCGTGGCGCCTCCGGCGATCGGCGTGGAGCCTCGCTTGTAGAGCTCCCCGTCCGAGGCGCTCCAGACCGGTTGCTCCCCGAGGAGCTCGAGGACTGGTTGTACTGGAACAAGAGCTTCAGTCCCTCGGTGGTCATGTCGATCGCTCCTTTCTGACTCGAACGCCGGTCGCCGCTTCCACGGCGCCCATGACGGATCGAAAACCGGCGAGCTCACGTTTGCCGACACGCGTCCCGATGCGGACCTCGAGATCGCGGATCATGCGATTGATGCGCTCCGCCACCGCCCTCCCCTCGCGGGTCAGGGTGACCTGCACGGAACGGCGGTCGTCGGGGTCCGGTGTTCGTAGGATAAGACCCCGTTCCGCGAGCCGCTCCAGGATGCTCGTCATGGTCGAGGGCCTGATGCCGAACACACGGACGATCTCCACGATCGGGCAAGGCGCGTAGGTGCGGAGGTAGGAGAGGAGGTGCCCTTCCGCCGGGCTCACCCCGAGTGCCAAGCACTGGGGCTCCAGGTACAGGGTGATCTGGCGGACGGCCCTATGAATCGGGGAGAGGTAACGCAATGCCATCGGGCGTCTCCGGGATGCGGCCCATTACTGCGACTTCGTATATTACGATATCGTAATAATAGCCGTGTTGGACGCCTTGGTCAAGGGGGTGAGGAGAAACGAGCCCTGCGGGTGGGGCCTTACCCCTCGTTCCGCCTGGGTCTCACGTTCGCGGCGAGGGTTCGCTTCCTGAGGCGGATCGCGGCCGGGGTCACCTCGACCAGCTCGTCCTGGTTGATGAACTCGAGCGCCTGCTCCAGCGACAGCTCGCGGTACGGAATGAGCCGCACCGCTTCGTCCGAGCCGGACGCGCGCATGTTCGTCAGCTTCTTTTCGCGGGTCACGTTGACGTCCATGTCGGCGTCCCGCGCGTTCTCGCCGACGATCATGCCCTCGTAGACGCCCGTGCCCGGCCGGATGAAGAGCTCACCTCTCTCTTGCAAGTTGTAGAGGGCGTACGGGGTCGCCTGGCCGACCCGGTCGGCCACCAGGGCTCCCGTCAGCCGGTTCACGATGGAGCCCTGCCAAACATCCCACCGCAAGAAGATCGTGTTCAAAAGCCCGGTTCCCTTCGTATCGGTCAGGAACTCCGAGCGAAACCCGATCAGCCCGCGGGTCGGAACCTCGAACTCCATCCGCACCCGATGCTGGCCGCCGCCCCTCCCATGGTTCACCATCTTGGTCATCTGCCCCTTCCGCCGGCCGAGCGCCTCCGTGATCACGCCGATGAACATCTCCGGCGCGTCGACGACGACCAACTCGATCGGCTCGAGGCGCTTGCCGCCGACCTCGCGGGTGATGACCTCGGGCTTCGAGACCTGAAGCTCGAAGCCTTCGCGCCGCATCATCTCGATCAGGATGGCAAGCTGGAGCTCTCCGCGCCCCGATACCTTGCAGCCGTCGGCGGACTCGGCGTCCTCCACGCGGATCGATACATTCCCGAGT
>VBOX01000017.1 GCA_005893265.1 Candidatus Eiseniibacteriota bacterium
AAAGTAGATGATCCCCTCTTCGCCGATGATGAAATCGTCGTCCACCTTACCGTCGGGGTTCGAATCGACCGTATTTCCGTGCCGATCGAGCCCGAGTATCTCGACGAGCGGCTTGTCTTTGACTCGATCCGGATCCACCGATTGGCCGGCGTCCCGGCGCCGGATCTTGAGATCGAGGGTCTCGCGGGAGATGTCCCGCGCGGTCAGGTCGTAGAAGTTCTTCAGCTCATAGGCGAGGGCCGGATACCACTCGTCTTTGGGATCGAATTGCCCCCCTTCCAACACGCCAACGTCGCCCACACTTGGCTTGATCACCTTGAGGAGGATGGTATCTCCCACCGCGCTACCGATGTTGGTGTCGACCCCCAAGACCTTTTCAACGTAGGTCACGGCGAGAACGTCGGTCGGATTCAGTGGGTATCGCATCTTGAGCACAGGGATCTCACCGCTGGGCAGAAGGTAGGGCTTGAAGACGTCGTAATCGATGCCCTGGGTCAGGACGTCGAATGCCCCATCCGTCTGAGCATTGGTACTGTCACTGGCCGTCGTGGGATCATATCGGCCGATTCCGGGCAGCGCATGGGTCTCCGTGTTGTTGCTCCCGTTCCTATCATCTCTATATACCTTGAGCGAGGCCGGAACCCACTCCATCGCATGGTCGCTGATGAAGAAGTACTGCCGCTTGACGTAGTCGAGGTCGCTGATGATGACCCGCCGCTTCTCCCCCGACGGCGTGAACCGTGCGGTCTCGCTCTTCCCTTCCTGCTTGCTCGCGATCGTGACCACGTCGACGTTCCCGAGCTTGGCCACGGTCTTCACGCCGAAGAGCCCTTCCTGCCGGATGGACGCGCCCTGGAGCGAGAGGTTCGTGTTTCCGAGGTCGATCGACTTGATCATGTCGTCCTCGTCCCCCTCGTAGCGGAGCTTGACCTTGTTGTCCAGCGAGGTCTGAACGTTGCTCGACTGGTCCACGTCGACCTTGATCTTGTCCCCGATCGACCCGGTGAGATTGACCTGCAAATCCTGTTTCATCTCGAGCGAGGGGAACGCGCTGGGACGCTTGGTCTCCCGGTCCAAGCCCTGGTCGTTGGACCGTACCGTCCAGTCGCTCACGCCGCTCAAGGTGATGGTCTCGCTTCCCGAAACGTCAATGTTGGGGGCGCCGCTCCCCAGGATTCCGCGGAGCTGTTTCGGGATTTGAATCGGGAGATCGATGTTGAATCCGCTTCGCTTGATCGCCCCGGTTCGCGCCACCGAACGACTGCTCTTCGCCTGATCGCGCCAGAGGCGGCGGTAGGTCCGGGTGGTGAGGAGCCCGGAATACTGGTCCAGGTCCGTGACCATCGGAGGGCGCGTCTCGATGCCGCCCTCGCTATAGGTCTCGCGGATGTGGCCGCTGGAAGGATCGAGGCTGATGGAGGGATTGGGGGAAGCGGGTGCCAACATGCCCGTGGGATCGAAGTGCTGCATCACCCAGCCGGGCGGCATATCGCTGTGGTCGCCGCCCAGGGAGGTTTCGCCGAGAGTAGCATCGGCGTGGGTATAGCCCCAGAGGCTCGCCTCCGCGATACCAAGGGGCAAGAGGCCTCCCCCGAAGACGAGGCATAGGCAGAGAATGGCGCTGAGCTTGGGGTTTTTAGTCATTAACGCGACGGTCGCTCTGGGATCAAAGGAGTTAGACCGGGTCCGGGCCCCCGTCACATATGCAGGTGAACCCCTGGAACCGGCGACGGTTCGGTCCGAAATGTGTTAAAAGATAGGGCCATATGAGAATACTCGAACGGTACGTCCTTCGCGAGCATCTCTTCCCGTTCCTAATAGGTTTCAGCATCGTCATCTTCCTGCTCACGCTGGACTTCATGTTCGACCTGGTGGATCTGGCCATCGGCAAGGGAATCCCGGCCGCGATCGTCCTGGAGTTGTTCGCCTTGTCGATGGGCTGGATGCTTGCCCTCGCGGTTCCGTGCGCGGTTCTCATTGCCACCCTGGCGACCTTCGGACGCCTCGCGCAGGACAACGAGATCGCCGCGATGCGGGCCAACGGCATCAACTTGGCGCGCATCGTTGGGGCGCCGCTCGCGGCGGCGGTCCTCCTCGCGGGAGGGCTCGTGCTGTTCAACAATCATATCCTCCCGGAGACGAACCATGCCCTGGCGAACCTCATGGTGGACGTGAGCCGGAAACGGCCCACCACGCAGATCAGCGAAGGCGTATTTATCGACGGGTTTGAGGGATACAACATCTTCGTTGAGAAGGTGAACAACCGCACGAGCCAGATTCGCGGCGTGAAGATCTACCAGCTCAACTCGAGCGCTCGCCCCACCACCATTCTCGCGGATTGGGGGGTGTTCCATAGCTCCCCCGACGGACGCGTCGTCACCCTCGAGCTTCACGACGGCGAGATCCACGAAATGCCGCCCAACGACCAGGAACGGATCTACCGGCGGCTCATGTTCAAGACCCACATCATCAATATTCGGAACACCGGGGCGGATCTGGAGAGGTCGGATTCGAGCGCCCGGGGGGACCGGGAAATGAGCCTGGGGATGATGCGGGGCCAGATCATGAAACTTGAAAAGGAGTTGGCCGCTTCCACCGCCGCCCGGGACACCCTAATCCACCGGGCCGGCTTCAAGAATTACGACGCATTTGTGAAGGCTGCCGTCCCAAGACAGTCCCCCAGGGGGATCCTGGGGTTCATCCGGAACGTCCTCCGGGCCATCTCCCCCATCCGGCCGCCGGAGGCGCTGCCGCCCGGAAAGCCCCCAAAGCTGTTCATCAATCCGCTCACGATGGACATGATCCAGATGCGCCAGGTCGAGGTGGACGCCCTCGACAAGCGCGTGAACAGCCTGGACGTCGAGATCCAGAAGAAGTTTTCGATCCCGGCCGCGTGTATCGTGTTCGTGCTCGTCGGGGCCCCCCTGGGGATCCGGGCGCGCAAGAGCGGGATCGGGGTGGCCTTCATCTCGATCATCTTCTTCGTCTTCTATTATCTCTGCCTCGCCGGAGGGGAGGAGCTGGCCGACCGGCGTTTCTTGGACCCGGCGGTCGCGATGTGGACGCCCAACATCGTCATCGGAGCGATCGGGCTCTTCCTGACGCTCCAAGCCGCCGAGGTCATACGACGACCGAGACGCCGCCCGCGCCGAGTCCCGGCGGCGTGAAGCTCCTCGATCGCTACCTCGTCCGGGAGCAGATCGGGTCGCTCGTTCTCGGACTCATCTTTTTTGTCGCCATCTTCATCGTGGTCGACATATTCGAAAAGCTCGATTCATTCCTCGACAACAAGGTCCCGCTCGGCGTTGTGGCGCATTTCTACCTCGTCTCGATTCCCGGGATCGTGACGATGGTGCTCCCCATGGCGATGCTCCTGTCCTGCCTTCTCGCCCTGGGACAAATCGGACGGCACAATGAGCTGACGGCGATGCAGGCCGCGGGGATCGGGCTCACCCGGATCGTAACGCCCCTGTACCTGTTCGCATTGATGATCTGCGTCCTGGTGTTCACCGTGAATGAGACCCTCATGCCGCATCTGAACGCGGTGCAAAACAGAATCTATCACGGTGACATCAAGAGGGAAAACCTGGAAGGCGCGGTCGTGCGCACGAACCTCGCCTATCTCGGAAGCGATGGGCGCACGTTCTTGATCCGGAGCTACAACATCCCCGAGAAGACGATGCGCGAGGTCGTGATCCAGGAAATCAAGGAGCATACGCTGAACGGGCGCATCGACGCCGAGTCGGCGAAGTGGGAGAAAGACCGCTGGGTGTTCCGGCAGGGGTTCGTCCGGCGATTCGACCGCGACGGCGAGCACGCCGCACACTTCAACGAGCTCGTGATTCCCGGCTTGAAGGAGCGCCCCGAGAGCTTTGAAAAGGCGGAGGAGGATCCCAAGGCGCTCTCCTACTGGGAGCTCGAGAAGTACATCGCGAGGCTGAAGCAGAGCGGAAGCCGCGTGCAGAAGTATCTGGTCGAGCTCTACCTCAAGATTTCGTTCCCGTTGACGAACCTCATCGTCGTCCTGATCGGGACGGCGCTCGCGATCCGTGTGCGACGCGGCGGCCTCGCGCTCAGCTTCGGTCTCGCGGTATTCATCAGCTTCGTATACTACGCGATCATCCGCACCGGCCAGGCGCTCGGCCACAGCGGCACGCTCCCGCCGATTGTCGGAGCCTGGCTTGGGAACATCGTCTTCGGCGGCCTCGGGCTGGAGCTGCTCCGGCGGGCGCGGAGGGGGATGTAGGCGGAGCGGCAGCCACGATGCGCGGCTCAGGGGATTCCCGGATCGCGGTGAAACGCAAACGCCACCGCGAGCGCCAGGCCGGTGACCCAGAATGTCCCCACCACCACTTTCGCCGCAGTGGATCCCTTCGGGGAGGGCACTTCCAGATTCCGGATATCCGCGGCGGGAAGAGCCACTGGGCGCACCGGTCTTGCATCTAGGTCGAGCCCGACGACAGTATCCCCGCGCACAATAGGGCGGCTCAGGACGAGCGTCGATTCCGCGAGCGACACGCGCACAGACCTGGGTTTCTCGCGGGCGACGTAGTCGGCGGGCGGCCCCTTGCCGATCGAGTGCCAGCTCGAACAGCTCATGAGAACGAGCGGCAAGGCAAGGATCCCAGCGGCGCGAACTGCGGTTGAGGTGGGACGATTCACGGCGGGGCTCCGATCCGGTCAGCACCGAAAAGCGTACGCCTGTGCGCGTCGTGGGGCGTAGCGGAATCGACGCGCGCGCCCAAGTTCCACGGCGTGGTGCGGAGCGCTCGGCTGCGGGGTTACCCCTTCCCCGCCTCCGCGGGCACCGAAGCCGTGATGCGCCCCTCTTTCAGCTGCGGCACGACCGGAGCGCTGTCGATCGCTGCGCAGACCGGGAGGTCGTCCTCGAACCCCAGCTCGATGAGGTAACGCCCGTGCTCGCTTCGGCGTAGAATTGCCTCGGGCGGCGAGCCATGGTCGCGGTCGAAATCCCCCGCGACGGCGGCCGCGTCGTTCAACTCGAGGTTCCCCTTCGCGTCCGCGAGCCGGCGAATCAGGGCCCCCGCGCACGCCGCGTCTTCCAGCGAGAACCGTCCGCTCCGGCCGGCGCAGGCGATCGTCACGTCGGCGTCCACTTGAGCGACCATTTTCGCCACGACGCTCAGGTTCACGTACCCCAGGAGAATCTGTTCCCTCCCTGCGAGCGGGCCCGCCATAAGAGGGCTCGCGTTGGTGGAGGCGAAAATCAGAGTAGCGCCGTTCACCTTTTTGCGCGTGAACTCGCGCGGAGAATTTCCGAGCGCGAAGCCGCTCACCTTGCGTCCCTCCCGCTCGCCGCAGAGGAGGCTCGATTTGGGAGCCAACGTCTCGTGAAGCCGGGTCGCCTCCTCAACCGTCTCCACGGGGATGATCTTGACGGCTCCGTTCATGAGCGCGGTCGCGATGGTGGAGCAGGAGCGGAGGACGTCAACGACCACGATCTGCCGCGCGTCCAGGGAAGCCCGCTCCAGCTCGGAGGGTAGGAGGGCGAGATCGATGCGCTTCACGCCGCCGGGCGCTCCGTTCCCAACAACTCCTCAAGGGTTCCGGTGTGGATATCCCCACTCAGGAAGGCCGGGCTCTTTAGAATTCGCAGGTGAAGCGGAATGGTGGTGTCGATTCCTTCGACCACCGTCTCTTCGAGAGCGCGACGCATCCGGACGATGGATTCCATACGGTCGCGCCCCCAGGTGATGATCTTTGCAACCATGGAATCATAGTAGGGCGGCACGTAGTAACCGGAATAGAGGTGGCTGTCCACGCGCACGCCGGGGCCGCCCGGGCTGTGGAAATAGCTCACCTTGCCAGGCGACGGCTGAAAATTCTGATCCGGCTTCTCGGCGTTCACGCGGCATTCGAGCGCGTGGCCCCGAAGCCGGATTTCGTCCTGCCGCCAGGGTAAAGGCTCACCGGCCGCGACCGCGATCTGCGCCTTGATGAGGTCGTACCCGGTCACTTCCTCCGTGACGGGATGCTCGACCTGGATCCGGGTGTTCATCTCCATGAAGTAGAACTCGCGGTTCTCCCCGAGCAGAAACTCGATCGTGCCGCACCCTTCATACCCGATCGACCGCGCGCCCGCCACCGCGGCGGACCCCATCTTCGTGCGCAGATCGTCGTCCAGCGCGACGCTCGGCGATTCCTCGATCAACTTCTGGTGCCGGCGTTGGATCGAGCATTCGCGCTCGCCCAAGTGGAGAAGGTTCCCGTGGCGGTCCCCGATGATCTGAAACTCGATGTGCCGCGGCTTCTCCATGTAGCGCTCCAGGTAAACCGCCCCGCTCCCGAAGTTGGCCTCCGCCTCCGCCTGAGCGGTCCGGATCCCGTTGCGCAGCGACGACTCATCGGTGGCGATCCGCATCCCTTTGCCCCCGCCGCCCGCCGCCGCCTTGATGATCACCGGATAGCCGAGCTGGGAAGCGATCTTCGCCGCCTCATCCGGGGATTCCAGCGTTCCCTCGCTCCCCGGGGTCACCGGCACGCCGGCCTCAAGCATGGTCTTCCGCGCGACCGCCTTGTCTCCCATCAGCCGGATCATCTCCGAGGTCGGGCCGATGAAACGGATATGGCACGACTCGCACACCTCCGCGAAGTGGGCATTCTCCGAGAGGAACCCGTACCCTGGGTGGATCGCGTCGGCGGCGGTGATCTCGGCGGCGCTGATGATCCGGGCAATGTGGAGGTAGCTCGCCGACGAAGGAGGAGGCCCGATGCAGACGGCTTCATCCGCCAGGCGAACATGCAGCGATTCCCGGTCGGCCTCGGAGTAGACGGCGACGGTTTCGATTCCGAGCTCCCGCGCCGCGCGGATGATCCGCAACGCGATCTCTCCGCGGTTGGCGACCAGGATCTTCTTGAACATTCCGCTAAACGAGATTCTCTTTGTGCTCGAATGGCTTCCAAGACTCGTCGGACGTCGCGTGGATGCCCTTCACGCGGAGCTCGAACTCGGTCGGATTGGAGCAATAGCGGAGCGCTGTCTCGAGGCTGATCTTCCCCTCGGTGTGATGCTTCATGATGGCCTGGTCGAAGGTCTGCATCCCGTATTGGGAGACGCCCTCCTGGATCGCGCTCTTGATGAGGGACGTCTTCTCCGGATCCAGGAGGTACTCGCGGATCGTGGCCGTGACCGTCATGACCTCCGCCGCCGGGATTCGTCCCCCCTGGTCGGACCGAGGCATGAGCCTCAGCGCGATGACCGACTCCAGCGTCGCGGAGAGCATGTACCGGGTCTCCTCGTGCTGGTGAGGCGGGAAGAAGGAGAGGATGCGGTTGATCGTTTGCGGCGCGTCGACCGTGTGGAGGGTCGAGAGCACGAGATGGCCGGTGTCGGCCGCCATGAGCGCCGTCTGCATCGTCTCCGCGTCACGGATTTCCCCGATCAGAATCACGTCGGGATCCTGCCGCAAAATATGCTTCAAGCCCTCGGCGAAGGATGCGGTATCCAACCCTACCTCGCGCTGGGAGATCGTGCTCTTCTTGTCGCGGTACAGGAACTCGACGGGGTCTTCGATCGTGATCACGTTCCGCGCCATGCTTCGATTCACGGAGTCGATCATCGCCGCCAGCGTGGTGGATTTGCCGCTCCCGACCGTGCCGCACACCAGCACGAGTCCGCGCGGACGCCCCGCGATCTCCTCAATCACCGTCGGAAGATTCAGCTCCTCAAAGGATGGAATCGTGGCCGGCACCTGCCGAAACACCATCGCGATGGTTCCACGCTGCTGGTAAAAGTTGCTGCGGAAACGCGAAAGGCCGGTGACCCCGAAGGCGAAGTCCACCTCCTTGGTATCCTCGAATATCTTTTTCTGCTTCGGCGTCAGGATCTGATCGACGACCGCCTCGAGATCCGCTTGGGATGGCGGAGGCTCGTCGAGCGTGGTCAGGCCGCCGTCCACGCGCGCGGTGGGCTTCGTGCCGACTTTGACGTGAAGATCGGACGCTTTGAGTTCCACCATCTTTTGCAGCACTCGCTTGATGTTCATCCCCACTCCCCTCCCGGGCAGGCTACGCCGCGGTGTCGGACTCCACCAGGAACAGCGTCTGCCCGTACTCCACGGGCTGCGCGTTTTCGACGAGAATCCGGGCGATGCGGCCCTCCACTTCGGATTCGATCTCATTCATGAGCTTCATCGCTTCGACAATGCAGACAGTCTGCCCGACGGTGATCGGGCTGTTCTCCTCGACGTAGGGATCGGCGTCCGGAGCGGGCGCCCGATAGAACGTACCAACCATCGGCGACTTGATTGGAACCAGGTTCGCGGGCGGCTTCCCGTCCGCGTCGTGACGCTCGCCTGAGCCGCCTTGGGTCTCCGCCGGGGCTGCCGCTTGGATCGGCATCACGGGGTCGGTACCCGGGCGACGGACGCGCACCGTCGTGAACCAACGGCGCACCTCGATTTCCGCAAGATCCTCCTCGCGCATGACCGCCACCATTTCGCGGACCCATTTGCGAAGATTCATCGAGCCTTCCTGCCTTTTCCCGACGCCTTGAGCCGCGACGCGAGCTCTCGGAGCCCAAGCTCGTAGCTCCGTGCCCCGAACCCCATGATGACCCCTGAGACGTAGGCCCCCGTCAAGCTGACCGAGCGCGCCGCCTCCCGCGCGTAGAGGTTCGTGAGATGCACCTCGACTACCGGGACCGTCATCGCGCGGATCGTGTCCGCGAGAGCCACGCTCGTATGGGAGAAGCCGCCCGGGTTGATCAGACAACCGTGGGCGGTCCTCGTCGCGACCGTCAAGCGGTCGATGAATGCCCCTTCGTGATTGGTTTGGAAACACTCCACCCCGAGCCCAAGGTCTTCCCCGAGCTTCTTGAGCTTCCGGTCGATCGACCGGAGCGTCTCGCGCCCGTACAGCTCGGGCTCACGGGAGCCCAGGAGATCCATGTTCGGGCCGTGCAAAACCCATACGGTCCGCGCCATCAGCCCGAGCCACCCTTCAGCCTTCTCACCCACATCTCGAAGGCCGACTTGTTCTGCTCCGTCTTCGCAGGCTTGAAGAACTCTGGGGCGGGCGGTGGGTTCCGGGGAAGCTCGGTCCAATCGGTCACCGACAGGGGCTCCGGAGGCTGCTTCGGCTCCATCACTGACGGTGCCGCTACGTCACCGCCTGGTTCTTGCGGGACCGTGGGCTCCCCGAAGCGCTCCAGCGCCATCTCCTGGAAATCCTGCACCTGGACGTCGTAGGCCTTCGGCGCTTCGGCGTCGAAGGACTCGATCGTGTGCAGGCCAAGAGATATCTCGCCTAGGTATTCCTCCTCCCGTGGCGGCTGAACCGGCTGCCACGTGAGCTCACCCTGGGCTACGACCAGATCAGGCGGCCTCACCTCGGGGAATTCTCCCGACGTGATCTGATGAAGCGCCGTTTGCGATTCGAGATCGCCGGGATCGATGCGGCAGACCGCGCGGTAGAAGTCGGAGGCGGCGCCGTGATTTCCCTCGTGGGAGAGGATTCCCGCAAGCGCCTTGAGCGCGACGACGTTCTCCCGGTCCAGCTGGACCGCGCTCTCGAACTGGGCGCGGGCCTCGGCCAGACGGCCCGCCGCCAGGTAGCAGCGGCCCAGGACGATGCGGTCCCCGACGCCTTGCCCGGCGCGGCCGCGCCGCTCCTCGCAGAGGCGAATCGCTTCCTCGATTCTGCCTTGTTCCCGCATGCGCTCCGCGAGCGGAAGGTAAAGCGGCGACGACGGATCCTGTGTCGCGATCCGTTCGAGGAGAGCGATTGAATCGTAGCGTGCGTCCTCGGACATAACCCCCTCAGGGTCTCTGGACGAGGCTCGTAATTACCTCGCGGAGCGGGGTAAGCGAATGTAGTTCATAGGTGTTAGCTGCTCCGATCGCGGGGGACAATACCATTCGAAGGCGCGTCCGTCCACGCTTCTTGTCCTTCTGCAGTGCACTCCAGAAGGCAGCCCCCGGCAAGCGGTTTAGCCTGACCGGAAGGCCCAGCAAACGCAGAAGATCCTCGATCCCAAGCGCGGCGGTCGGGTCGAGCCCCGCCACGCGGACGCTCAACCTGGATGCCGCGACCATCCCGATCGAGACCGCCTCGCCGTGGGTAAATCGTTTGTAATCATACGAGGCTTCGAGCGCGTGCCCCACAGTGTGCCCGAAATTCAAGTGCTGCCGAATTCCCCGATCCTCCGGATCGCGGGAGACATACCACGCCTTCTCCCTCGCCGCGGCGCGGATCAAGCTCGTGACCGGGGCGGCAAGCGCGCCGCGCCGCGCGAGGCGGCGCAGGCTCGCGAGGAGCGCGGGACGGCGGATGACGCCGATCTTCACGATCTCGGCCAACCCCGAGCGGAACGCTCGCGGCGAGAGCGTCCTCAGTACCTCGGGATCGCAGAAGACGCCGCGGGGGTGATGAAAGGCGCCAAGGAGATTCTTTCCCAGGGGGAGATTGACCCCCACCTTTCCGCCGATGCCCGCATCGGCCTGCGCGAGAAGTGTCGTCGGGAAGACGACCCAATCGAGTCCACGTGCGTAGGCCGCGGCCGCGAACCCTGCGATGTCCGAAACCACGCCTCCGCCGAGCGCCAGGACCGGGACGGACCGGTCGACGCGCCACCGGGCCCAGCGCTCGCACAGGCGGCGCACGCTGGCGAGGGTTTTCGTGCGTTCCCCCGTCGGAAGCGCGATCGCATGCGGCGTGAATCCGGCGCGGCGAAGGCTCGCGAGAAATCGCGCGCCGTAGAGCCGCGCGACGGTCCGATCGGTGACCACGAGAACCTTCCCTGAGGCGCGGATCCCTAGCATCACATCGCCGGCGCGAGAGAGAATTCCCGGTGCCACCCGGATCGGGTATCGGATCCGCCCTCGCGGGACCGAAACCGAGATCATCGGGCGGTCAGAGTCTCCGCGATCGCCTGAAGCTCGCGGAGGTAGGGGAGCTTCGGCCTCCCCGGAGCAAAGACGGAGAGGTCCACATAGAACCGTCTTCCCTGCCGCGCGACCTCGTAAAAGCGGTACGGTCCGGCGGCGCTCACCTCCTCGTCTTCCCAGCGGCCGTGGATCTGGCGGACCGCTCCGGCCAGCTCGCCCGAAGTGAGAGTCGGTTCCACCAGGTCGAGCGTGCGCTCGTTGGGCCGGAACGCGCGGGCGAGCGCGTCGCGGGCGCTCCTCAAGTCGGGGCCGCGATCCACGTCAGTCGGCATGATCCGAAGAAGCCGCGCCGGCGGGCCCTCGTCCAGGAGAAGCGCGGCCTTCGTGCCAGGATGCACCCGCAGCGCATACCCGCGCGGGACGTGGAGGCTGAACCCCGTGAGGCGCCGGAGATTCTTCTCGGCATCGTGATCGCGAGGGAGCGCCAAGAGCCGGGCGCGCACCGTGGAAAACGTGGCGCGGTCCAGCTCCTCAAAGAGTCGGTTCTGGTGGCGCTGAAGCGCAGGAAGAAGCTCTTCTCTCGTTTCGGTCCAGAAAATACCCGCGGCCTGTCCACGCAGCCACACGTCCGGAGAAAATACGAACGGCTCTCGGGCGGTCGCGAGAGAGGCCCTCAGAGGCCCCAGCTGATCGGGGATCCTCCCCATCGGACCAAAACCTAGAAAAAGCACAGTCCGCGCGCGGTACGCGCCGGGATCGTCCGCGGTCGCGAGATGCACGTCGTAGGCAGTCTCGTCTTCGATCCGGATCGCGGGACGCTCCACGACGGCGCGCAAGAGCAAGACCTCGGGGGAGTCGGCTGGGAGCGTGGTCACGATCGTGAGCTCGCGGCTGCCTCCTTCCGCGAAGGGGCGACCGCCGCAACCCGCCGCGGCGATCGCGAGCAGGAAAACCGCCGCGACTCTTGTCGTGAACGCCATAGTCGGTGCGCAGGCTACCACACCGCGCGGGGCTGGACTAGCGGGCGGGGAAGCTTGGGGGTTGCGCTAGCGGGCGGGGGCGGACTCGAGCTGCTTGATCTGCTCCTCGATCTTTTGCGTCTCCTGCTCGAGCTTTCGAAGGGAGCGTCGGAGGCGCCCCAGCTCCGCGGAACGGCTCAGCGGCGGTGGAGCGGAGGGCGCGCCGACCGCGGCACCGAGCGTCGTGCGCATCGGAAAGATCTCCGTGCCGCGCGAGACGGTCATTTCGACTTCGTCCCCTGGCCTGAGGGAGCGCACGAGCGATGTGATTTCCTCGCCCGAATGGATGACCGAGCCCTCGAACGCAAGAATTCGATCTCCGGTCTTGATCCCCGCTTGGGCGGCAGGGCTTTGCGGGACGACCCCCTCCACGAGCACGCCGAGCGTGTCTGGGAGGAGTCCGCGCCGCATCTGGATTCCGAGGAACGCCCGCCGCACGCTGCCGAACTCTTCGAGGTCATCGGCGATGCGCTGCAGCTGGTCGACGGGGAGCGCGATCAGGAGATCGGTCGATTGTTTCCGGTCAGGGCCGTCGGGTTCGACCACGGGTGACGCCGAGGAGCGGGCCGGAAGGGGTCCCGCGCGTCCGACGACGATCGCGACCCACTCCCCCGCCTCGTTCAGAACCGCACCACCGCTGGCCCCGGGGTACGCCGACGCTTCGATCTCGACGATGTCTCCGGAATAGGGAAAGTCGACCCGCTCCCCCCGGCCCACGACATGACCCAGGGTGATCTGCGGCCGCGTGACGCTCACGTTCGCGATCACCGCCACCCAGGAGCCGATCGCGAGCGATTGGGGAGAGGCTTGGCGGAGTGGCGGGAGCGGTGGACCCTCCACCGTGAAGAGCGCTACGTTCGATTGCCGGTCCACACCTCGGATCTGCGCATCGCGCCGGTTCCCGTCGCCCAAGAGCACGCCGAAAGTTCCACCGGAGAGCGCCATGCTCGCCGTCGTGAGGAGCCGGTGCGGGCTCAGGACGACGCCCGTGCCGATGAGGCGCCGGAGAGGGGCCTCGGGTCTCGGTTTCGAATCGCGCCCGGGCGTTGCGACCATGGTCACGACGCTGGTGCGCGCGGAGTCGACGCCGACGAGCAGCGTCGCTTCGTCGCTCTTGAACGGGAGGATGCTGGCGGCGCCTACGCTGGAGTGTGGAAGCAGGAGCAACGCGAAGGCTGCGAGTGCTGAGGCGCCCGCCGATCGTATTCGGATCACAGGCATCGCGGATGCACTCCGGTCCGGCGCGTGGCGCCTAGAAGATGATGTACACGCCGTCGTCGGGCGTCTGGTTGACGGGGACGACGGTCGGGTCCTGCCCTTCGGCTCCGCGCTCCAGGTAGAACTTGTCGTTGATGATCTCATCCGTGTAGCGCTGTTGCGGGACCGTACCATCCACGACCGAATCGCGCATCGCGGCACGCGTGGGAACGCTCGCCACGACCGGGGCCACGTCGCGATTCACGGGAGCGGCCGTCCGCTCGATCTCGCTCACAGGGGCAGTCGGAGCGCTCGGCCCCATCTCACGCGGCGCGCCGGCGGTCGGCGCAAGCTCTCGAATAGCCACGCCGGGATTGGTGCTCTTCGGGTGAAGGCGTCCCTGGCCCACGGGAGACAGCATGACCGCGATGAATACGGCGCACACGCCGGCGCCCACCATGAAGGCGGGGCGCAACCGGGCTGGGGAGAATAGCTCTCGTATCAGCTCCGCGGGGCTTGGTCGGAGCCCTTCGCCCGATCGAATCCGAGCAAAGACGTCCTCATCGAAATGGGCGCTCGGGGCCACCTGGGGCATTCGCTCCATGAGCCCCATCGTGGCTCGGACCTCGCGCATTCCGAGGGTGCAGCTCCGACACCCCATGAAGTGCGCCTCCAACGCCCGGCGCTCCTCCTGGCTGATCTCGTCCTCAATGTAGGACGAGAACAATGATTCGGCCGACCGGCAGTTCATGCGTCCTCCAGATTCAAATGTGGCTTGAGCCTCTCCTTCAGCATCAGCCGGGCGCGATTGATACGCGACCGGACCGTTCCACCGGGGATACGGAGAATCTCCCCCACTTCCTCGTAGCTCAGTCCTTCGATATCGCGTAGAACGACGGCCTCGCGATAACGCGCTGGGATCTTCTCGAGCGCTTCCGCCACGCGCCGGCGGATTTCGCTCGCATTCAGATCCTCGTCGGGCAGGGGTTTCAGGTCGGGGAACGCGAGCCCCTGCCCCCCGGAGTCTTCCTCCATCGCGTCCAGGCTGAACGTCCCTTTGTGCCGGACTCGACTACGGATCTCGTTCTTCGTCAGATTGACGGCGATCGTAAAGATCCATGTCGAGAACTTGCCGCTCTTTCGGTAGCGTTCGCGATTCCGATAGACGCGAAGGAATACCTCCTGGCTGATCTCCTCCGCCCGGTCCCGGTCGTTGATGAACCGGCACACCAGATTCATGATCCGCGAGCGATACCGCTGGACGAGCGCACGGAAGGCCGTCTCGGAGCCCAAAGCACAACGCTCCATGACGTCTTCATCGGTTAGCTCGGCAAGGTCGAGCTTCTTCAATAGACGCAGCTCGCTGGGCACATTACTCTCCGTGGAGCTGGATACACCGTGGGGAGCTGGCCGGTTCCGGAAGGGGTTGGTTTCTTTAGGGATTGGCGAAGAGGGTGAGCCCTGCGGGGCTCTGTGAGGCACGCTTTCCGCGCACCCGCGACTCGGCCGCTTGGGCCTCGCTGTCCAGCCGGAGGGCCCGGCACACCCGGCCGAGCAGCCGCTCGGCATCCGATCCCACGTCGGGGCATCGAACCGCACGCCTCAAAAGGTCTCTCGCTAACTCCAACTGCCCCATGCTGTAGCGAATACTTCCCAGGAGCGTCAGAGCTCGCCCGTTCCAAGGGTTGAGCGCCACCGCACGATCGAGCCTCCCGACCGCCCGATCGACTGCTCCCTGATTTAGATCTGATGCGGCGAGAAAATAGAGGCATTCGGAATTTTCCCTGCCCAGCCCGTTGAGCTTCCGGAACGCCCACTCGGCCACCAGGCTATCCCCTAACTCTGCGGCGGCTTGCCCCAGCTCGGCGTAGAGCAGGGGGCTCTCGGGGCCCCTCAACGCTCCTTCCCGCATGAGGGCAACGGCTTCTTCCGGGTGGCGTAGAAGAATGTAGCACAGGGCTCCAGCCAGCACCTTTCGGGGGTTTGCCAGGAGCCCTTCCCTGATTTGCTCGAGTGTCAAAACCCCTGTCCGCCGGTCCCCGACCTTGATCTCCAAGTACGCGACCATCAGGGACTCCTCTTCCGTAAGGAAGCGCAGCTTAAGCAGCTTCCGGTAGCAGTCGAGCGCAGGTTTCTCGTTCCCGAGCGCCACGAGCGCCCGGGCCTTGACGGGCAGCGCGGCTCGTTTTTTCCCAAGCGGCTTCACCGCCTCCAGTGCCGCGCGGTAATCGCCGTCGCTCAGGAGCATGCGGCCGGCTTCAACGCGGACGTCGATTGGGTCGAACCCGCGCTGCCCTATCCTACCCAGGAAAGCCTCCGCGGCTCTCCGGTTCCCTTCACGGAACAAATACGAGGCGTACGCCGCGATCTGCTCGGGGACGGCGTCGTCGGCTTCGGCGCGCCGCCGGAGGAGCTTCTCCTCGAGAACCGTATCGCCCAAACGCCGGGCCAAAGCGACCCCCAGTCCCAAGGTCCGGGGATCGTCCGGGGTGAGCTCGAGGGCCAGCTGGAGGGCTTGAGACGCTTCATCCAACCGACCGTCCTCGAGCGCCATCCCCAAAACGCCTGTCGCCACCCATCCGAAATCGGGAAGCAGGACGTCCGTGCGCCTTAGATCAGCCAACGCCGCCTCGTAGTTCTTATTGAGCTCGTGCGCGAGCGCGCGCAGGGCGTAGAGCTCGGGGCGCGCTCTCAGGATCCGCAGCGGCGGCGTCAAGGCCTGTACGGCGACCGCGGCTTCTCCCGCGCGGAGCCGCATGCGACCGACCAGCATCGCCGCGTCGGCATTCAAGCTGTCCAGTTGGAGGGCACGCTCGCCCCATCCGAGCGCGCGCGTGTCCTCGCCGGAAGTCTCGAGGATCTGGGCAAAGCGCGAAGCGACGTAGCTGGACGCCGCATCTTCGGCCGTCAGTGCTTCAGCCCAGACCGCGGCTTCTTCGATATTGCCGCTCTCTTGGGCCACCGCCGAGCGCGCGAGGAATTCGAGGTTGGCGGGAATCACGGGTGAGTGATCGGGGGAGAAGGCGCAGGCGGAGCCAGCCAGCAACGCGACCAAAATCAGGGACAGCGACCCCATGACCGTCCACGAGAAAAGGGAGGATGGATGATCTTCAGCCACGTCGTCTCCAGAGTCAAAGGATAGAGGAGGGCCCAAGTGGACCCTCCTCCCCTGTCTCGAGACGACGCTGTAATTATAGCAATCTATGATTCGGACTGCAACCCTGATGCGGCCCAAGGGGATTTGCTCCCATCGGGGCCCCGCGCCTCGTCCTCCCGCGGCTCCCGGCTCTCCTCGTGCGGACCGCCGCTTCCCGGTTGCCCGGCCCCCGGGCCGCGCCCCCCACCGCCCCGCGAGCGGCGCCCGCGACCACCCCGACGCCTGCGCCGGCGATGATCCTGCCGTTCGCCTCGCACCAACTTCTCGAAATGGAGAAGGGCGTCGCGAGCCGCCTCCTGCTCCGCTTCCTTCTTGTTGTTCCCGTGGCCCCGGCCGAGCACCTTCTGGTTCACGACCACTTCGACCGTGAACACCTTCTCGTGGTCGGGGCCGATCTCGCTCGAGATCCGGTATTGCGGGTGCGTCTTGAACTCACCCTGCACGTACTCCTGGAGCATGCTCTTGTAGTTCGCGAGATTCGCATCGCTCAGGATCTCGTGCACCTGGCGAAGGGGTCGCGGCCGCCGGATCCTGTCTCCGCCTCGCTGAGCAGAACGTATCCGGCGAGACCCATGAGCTTCGCGGTCCGGGAAAGAATGACGCGGCTCACGAGGAGCGACTTCATCTTCGTGAGCTCTCCCTCGCGAAGGGAGGTGAACTTTCGGTACAGGAACTCGTTCACGACAAGCCCCACGACCGAGTCGCCGAGAAACTCCATCCGCTCGTTGGATTCTCCCACGCCTTTTTCGGGTTGGGAGTGGAGGTAGGAGCGGTGGGTCAATGCCTGCCGTGCCAGCTCCGGGTCCTTGAACTTGTAATGAAGGATTGCTTCGAATCCGCGTAGATCGAATTCACGGCTTCCGCGATGCTCGAGTCGAGGGGCGGGAGCCTTTTCCATTCCAAACAGCTTTCTCAGTAATTTCACGTTTCGGGATCCTCTAGGGACCCTCCGGTGCCACGCTTCTCGATAACGCCAGGGTGACGTTGTGCCCGCCAAAGCCCAATGAATTGGAGAGGGCTGCCCGCACTTCGACCGATCGCGCGGTGTTGGGGACGTAATCGAGGTCGCAGTCGGGGTCGGGGTGCTCGTAATTGATGGTTGGAGGAAGGACCTGCCGCTCGAGCGCGAGGACGCAGATGATCGTCTCCAGTCCGCCGGCGGCTCCGAGCAGGTGGCCCGTCATCGACTTCGTCGAGCTGACGGCCACATGGTGCGCGTGCTCCCCGAATACCGACTTGATGGCTTGGGTTTCGAACTTGTCGTTGAGTGGTGTGGAGGTGCCGTGGGCGTTCACGTACCCGAACTCGCGAAGAGGCAGTCCGGAATCGCTGATGGCGGCCCGCATGGCGCGCGCTGCACCCTCACCCTCGGGGGCAGGAGCGGTCATATGATGGGCATCTCCCGTTGCGCCGTAACCGACGATCTCCGCCAGAATCGGAGCGCCGCGTCGTTTCGCGTGCTCGAGTTCCTCCAGGATCAAGATTCCCGCGCCTTCCCCCATCACGAATCCATCGCGCTGGGAATCGAAGGGCCGGGAGGCCCGGGTCGGGTCGTCGTTACGAGTGGACATCGCCTTCATGGAGCAAAATCCCGCGAAGGAAACCGGAGTCACCGGAGCTTCAGCGCCCCCGGCGATCATCACGTCCGCTTCGGAGTTCTGGATAATCCGGAATGCCTCGCCCACCGCGTGCGCTCCCGAGGAGCACGCCGACACGGTGCAGTAATTGGGGCCTTTGGCGCCGAAGAGGATCGACACCTGGCCCGAGGCCATGTCCGAGATCATCATGGGAATGAAAAAAGGGCTCACGCGGTTCGGGCCCTTCTCGAGGAGAGTCCGGTGCTGATCCTCGAAGGTCGAAATGCCTCCGATGCCCGATCCCACGATCACGCCGAAGCGGTCCGGATCGACGGCCCCTTCGTGAACGGAGGCTTGGTTCAAAGCCATCCTCGATGCGGCGACCGCGTATTGAACGAACAGGTCCGTACGGCGGATGTCCTTCCGGTCCATGAAATCTTCCGGTTTGAATCCGCGCACCTCGCCTGCGATCCGCGTGTCGTATGCCGCGGATTCGAATCGTGTCAGCGGACCGATCCCCGACTCGCCGGCGATCAGCCGCTTCCAGAACTCCTCGACGGTGTTTCCCAGCGGGCATACGACGCCCTGCCCGGTCACCACCACCCGTCGAGGACTCCCATTCCTCCGATAGCTCACGAACTCGTTCTCGGTTTTCTCGCCTGCGCTCCCGATCTCCGCGGAACTGGACGGTTCGACCGGGCGCCGAATCAGGCGTTCTTCGGCACGTGCGATTCCAGGTACTTGATGGCATCCGCCACCGTGGTCATCTTTTCCGCGTCCTCGTCCGGAATCTCGATATCGAATTCCTCCTCGAGAGCCATGACGAGCTCGACGGTGTCGAGCGAGTCCGCTCCGAGATCGTCGATGAACGACGCTTCCGGCGTCACCTGCTCCGGCGCCACCCCCAACTGATCGACGATGATCTGCTTGACCCGGTCTTCGCTGAATGAGGCCATTCCCTGCTTCACCTCCCTTTTAGATTCCCGTTTCGGCAATCCGATCGTTTCACATCCTCATACCGCCATCGACGGACAGCACCTGGCCGGTGACGTAACCGGCCTCCTCCGAGCAGAGATACGCCACCGCGTGGGCCACGTCCTCGGCGGATCCCAGTCGCCCGAGGGGGATTTGCGCCTTCAAGCCCTCCCGCACCTTCTCGTTCAAATCCGCTGTCATCGCGGTATCGATGAACCCTGGAGCTACCGCATTCACAGTAATATGGCGCGATGCCAGTTCCTTGGCAACGGCCTTCGTGAGGCCCACAAGTCCCGCCTTGGACGCGACATAATTCGCCTGACCGGGGTTCCCGATGAGACCGACCACGGAGCTCAGGTTCACGATTCGCCCCCACCGCTGTTTCATCATAGGCCGGGTGAAGGCCCGGATGCAGAGAAAGCTCCCCTTGAGGTTGGTGTCGATGACCTGATCCCAATCCTCCTCGCTCAAGCGCATGACCAGATTGTCCCGCGTGACGCCGGCATTGTTGACGAGGATGTCCGCCCGGCCGAACGCTTCGAGCGTCCTCGCGCAGAGCGCGTCGGCGTCTCCCGACTTGGACACGTCGGCCTGGACCCAGATGGCTTCGCCTCCTGTCGAACGAATCTCGGTACACGCCTTCTCGAGCGCCGCCTCGTCACGCCCCGACACGACGATCTTCGCACCACCGCACGCCAGCCGCGACGCGATCGTGCGGCCGATTCCCTTCGCCCCACCGGTCACGACCGCGACCCTGTCCGCGAAACGTCGATCGGTCACGCTGCGACCTCCTGGAGCGCCTGCACGGCCGCCTCGACAGCCTCCGGATCCTCGCTTCCAAAGAGCGCGACGTCGCGGTCGACGCTCTTCACGAGACCGCGGAGAACGCGACCTTGGCCCACCTCGACGAGCCGCCGCACGCCGTCCTCCATCATCGCGCGAACCGTTTGTTCCCACAGCACGGGTCGGAGGAGCTGCTCCCGCAAGGCGATACGGATGTCCTCCGGTGACTGCACCGGCCGCGCGGACGCGTTGGCGTAGACCGGAAATCTGGCGGGCCTGATCTCGATCTCCTCGAGCGCTTGACCGAGCCCCCGCGCCGCGCTTTCCATGAGCGGCGAATGGAACGCGGCGCTCACTTGCAGCGGTACGATTTTCTTGGCGCCCGCCTTCTTCGCTTCCTCGGAGGCGCGGTCCAGCGCCTCACGCGTCCCGGATAGCACGATTTGTCCCGGCGAGTTGAAGTTCGCGGCGGCGAGGTCTCGGGGCCTCGCCACCGCGGCGAGGACCTTCTCGATCTCGGCCGCGTCCAGGCCGAGTACCGCGAGCATGGTTCCGGGCCGCTCCGTTCCCGCGTTTGCCATCAGCTCCCCCCGGCGGCGGATGAGTCTCAATCCGTCCTCGAACGAAAGCGATCCCGCCACGACGTGGGCCGCGAATTCCCCCGCGCTGTGCCCCGCTCCCGCCGAAGGCCGAACACCCCGACGCTCGAGCACGCGGGCCGCCGCGACGCTCGTGACCAGCAAGGCGGGCTGCGTGTTCTCGGTTCGGCTCAGCGTATCGAGGGGTCCGTCGAAGCAGAGGGAAGAGAGAGACAAGGCGAGCACCTGGTCGGCACGCTCGAAAACCTCGCGCGCTTCCGGAAAACGGTCGGCGAGGGCGCGCCCCATGCCCACCGCCTGCGATCCCTGCCCCGGGAAAAGGAACGCAATCCGGCTCACCAGCGCACCACGGCAGCGGCCCACGTGAAACCGCCGCCGAAGGTGACCAGCTCCACGAGATCACCGGACTTGATTCGTCCTAGGCGCTTCGCCTCGTCGAGCGCGAGCGGGATCGAGGCGGACGAGGTGTTTCCGTAGCGGTCCAAGTTCACGAAAACCTTTTCCATCGGCAGGCCGAGACGTCTCGCGGTCGCGTCGATGATGCGATAGTTGGCCTGGTGCGGGACCAGGAGATCCAGCTCCTCCGGCTTGTGTCCCGCGGCCTCGAGCGCCTCGCAGGCTACCGACTCCATGGCGCGTACGGCGTACTTGAACACATCGTTCCCGCTCATGCGGATATAGTGGAGCTTTCGGTCGACGGTTTCGTGCGATGCGGGATGGAGTGATCCGCCCCCCGGCATCTCGAGCAGCTTCGTGAGCGAGCCGTCGCTGTGGAGCCTCGTGGAGAGAATCCCGCCGGGCTGTCCCGTCGATCGCAGCACGACGGCACCGGCCGCGTCACCGAAAAGCACGCACGTGTTGCGGTCGGTCCAGTCGACAATCTTCGAAAGGGTCTCGACCCCGATCACGAGCACGGTGTCCGCCGCCCCCGTCGCGACCTGCGTGCGCGCGAGCGATAGCGCGTAGAGAAAACCGGAGCACGCCGCGGAGATGTCGAAACCGTACGCCCGCGAGGCGCCGAGCCGGTCTTGCACGAGGCACGCCGTCGAGGGAAACGGACGGTCGCCCGTCACGGTCCCCACGATGATCTGATCGAGGTCCTCCCCCTTCAACCCCGCGTCCTGGACCGCGCGGCGCGCCGCTTCGGTGGCGAGGGCGGAAGCTGGAGTCTCGGGATCGGCGATGCGGCGCTCCTTGATCCCGGTTCGCGTCGTGATCCACTCGTCCGAGGTGTCGACGATCTGCTCCAGATCCTTGTTCGTGAGGACCCGGTCCGGCGTGCAGGATCCGACTCCGACGATATGAACGTCGCGCGTGGGTGCGATCATGCGGCCTCCGGCGCCAGGCGTTGAAGGTCGTCGCGAATGAAATCCGCGACGCGCGCCTCAGCGCACCGCGCCGCGGCACGGATCGCGTTCTTGATGGCGCGGGCGTTGGATCGTCCGTGTGCGATGATGCAGGTCCCGTCGACCCCCAGCAGCGGCGCCCCGCCGACCTCGGCATAGTCCAAGCGGCGCTTGAGCCTCCGGAAGGCGGGCTTCAACAGGAGCCCCGCCAGCATGCTCAGGGGATCGCTCCGGATCTCGTCTTTGATCATATTGCCCACGCTGGGAATCACGCTCTCCGCGAACTTGAGAAGCACGTTTCCGACGAAGCCGTCGCACACGACGACGTCCGCGGTACCGAGAATGATGTCCCGTCCCTCCACGTTCCCGACGAAATGCACGGGGCTCTGCTTCAATAGCTGGTGCGCCTCGTAGTAGAGCTCGCTCCCCTTCTCCGCCTCCTCGCCGATGTTCAGCAACCCGACCCGGGGTCGCTCCACGTGGAGAACGAGCCTGGCATAGATGCTGCCCATCATCGCGAATTGGTGGAGGTGGTACGGCTTGCAATCCGAGGTGGCGCCGACATCCAGAATGACGACGTTCCCCTGCGGGGTAGGGAGCACCGTGGCGATCGCCGGACGTTGCACCGATTCGATCCGGCCGAGGCCGAACAGGGCCGCAGCCACAACCGCGCCGGTATTTCCGGCGGAGACCAGGGCGTTCGTCCTGCGCTCCTTGTGAAGGCGCGCGGCGATGTTGATCGAGGAATCCTTCTTCTTCCGCACGGAGGTCGCGGCGGACTCACCCATCTCCACGCGCTCCGATGCGTGGATCACGTCGGGGAGCTCGGCGGCCACACGCAGGCGGGCGGCCTCCTCGCGGACGAGCGCCTCATCGCCGATGAGTACGACGCCAAAGGCGCCCGCGGATTCCCGGATCGCCTCCATGGCGCCCTGTATGACCACACCGGGGGCAAGGTCGCCGCCCATGGCGTCCACCCCGATGATCGGCCTTCCGGCTCGCTCGCTCACCGTCGCCCCGTGCCCGCCCTTACGTACTTTTCAACTCCTCCTGCGAGATCACCTCTTCGCCCGCGTAGTAGCCGCAATGCCCGCACACGCGGTGCGGGAGCTTCGGCTGGCTGCAATGGGGGCAGAGTGAGCGCGACGGCAGCGCGAGTTTCCAGTGGGTGCGGCGCTTCTTGCCGCGGGTGCTCGAATGCCTTCTCTTGGGTACAGCCATCGTTCAACATTCCCTTCGTTGGATGTTCGCGGCCGGCCGCGCGGGACGTAGGTCCGGCGCCTTCCCGGCTCAGCCGGCGGCCGAGCCGACGCACCGGCACGGACCTAGATTGCGATCTTCGCCGCACCGCGGGCAAAGGCCCGCGCACGCATCGCGGCAGAGCGGCCTCATGGGAAGACCGAGGAGCACGGCTTCCCGGACCTCGCTGTCAATGGAGAGCACGTGGCCGTCGTGGAAATGGACCCCCCCGTCCTCTTCATCAAGGGCCTTGGGGCTCATCATGCGGGCAGATGGCAACTTAGCACAGAAAACCTCGAAATCCAATTCGAGAATCTGGGAAAAGTCGACCAGGCACCTGCTACATTGTTGCAGGGCAATAGCATGCACGGTCCCGCGGATCCAAATCTCGTCCCCGCGTCGATCCAGGCTAAGTCCAATCTTGAGCGGGCCCTCCAGCGCGACATCTTGCGGGGTGATTCCCACGGAATCGGGCGCAAGCTCGACCTCGAGCCGACTCTGCCCCTCGTCGACTTCATGTAGTTTGAGTTCCATGGCTCTTGTTTAGATTAGCGACGGGCCGACCCGTCTCCGAAGAAGAATTCGATCTCGGTGCGCGCGGCCTCCGGCGAATCGGATGCGTGCACCGCGTTCCGCCCCTTGCTCTCCGCGTAGCGGGCGCGAATGGTGCCCGGCTTGGCGTCCTTGGGGTCGGTAGCGCCGATCAAGTCGCGAAGCACCTGGACCGCGTTCTCCCGCCGGAGCCGGCACGGGATCGCGGGGCCCGACGACATGAACTCGACCAGCTCGTCCAAGAAAGGCTTCCCGTCGTGCACGGGCTCAGAACGGCGTCCGGTTTGATCATGAAGAGCGTTTCGTCCAAGTCTCCCTCCCTAACGATGGCGGCCGTCCGCCCGCGATCGCGCCGTGGGCCAATGCTTCATTTCCGAGTAGGAGTCTCACGCGGGGCGGTGGTCCGATCTGGGTGGGGGCGGGGGCCCGCCTGAGGCACCGCTAGCGGCGGCGCCGCCGGGAAGCCTTGGCGGGAGCCGATCGTTTCGCCTTCCCGCGCACGAGCTTGAGCTTCGACTTTCGTTTCGGCCGGAGCGCGGCCGCAATCAAGCCCGGGATCTCGGACGGGGTCTTTGCGACCGGGATTCCGGCCTCCTGGAAACGGGCCATTTTCTCCTGGGCCGTGCCGGAACCTCCCGACACGATCGCGCCCGCGTGCCCCATGCGCTTCCCGGGGGGCGCGGTCTGGCCCGCGATGAACGCGACGACCGGCTTCGTGATCGCGCGCCGGATGAGAGTCGCCGCGTCTTCTTCGTCGCTGCCTCCGATCTCGCCGATCAGCACGATCGCCTCGGTCCCGCGGTCCTCCTCGTAGAGGCTCAGCATATCGGCGAACCGGGTCCCTACGATGGGGTCCCCGCCGATGCCAATGCAGGTGGATTGACCCAGCCCCGCGCGCGTGAGCTGCCAGACCACTTCGTAGGTGAGCGTGCCGCTTCGGCTCACGACACCCACCTTGCCGGGCTTTGCGATCGTTCCCGGCATGATCCCGACCTTGCACGAGCCGGGCGAGATGAGGCCCGGGCAATTGGGCCCGACCAGGCGCCCGCCTCGGCCCCGCATGTACGCGGAGACCTCCACCATGTCGCGCACCGGAATTCCCTCGCTGATGCAGACCACGAGCGGGATCCCGGAGTCGACCGCTTCGTAGATGGCGTCCTGGGCGAGCGCGGCGGGGACATAGATGACGGAGCAGTTCGCGCCCGTCTTCGCCACC
This sequence comes from Candidatus Eiseniibacteriota bacterium, assembly GCA_005893265.1. Taxonomy (GTDB): domain Bacteria; phylum Eisenbacteria; class RBG-16-71-46; order SZUA-252; family SZUA-252; genus WS-7. The sequence continues at coordinate 24,508 of VBOX01000017.1, forward strand.
GCCTCCTCGACCGAGTCGAAGACCGGAACCGAATGCACCTCTTCCCCGCCCTTGCCGGGGGTGACGCCGGCGACAACCTTGGTACCGTAGTCGAGCATGCCGCGCGTGTGGAACGAGCCGTCGCGGCCCGTGATCCCCTGCACCACGACCTTGGTCCCGCGTCCGACCAGAACGCTCACGCCGCCTCCGCGGCGCGTGCGATCACGGCCCGCACGGCTTCGTCCATATCGCTCAGGGCGATGAGCCCTCGCTCACCCAGGATCTCGCGCGCTTCCCTCTCGTTGGTCCCGGTAAGGCGGATCACGATCGGGATCCGGACCTTGAGCCGGTCGAGCGCCAGGAGGAGGCCCCGGGCCACGTCGTCGCAGCGCGTGATGCCGCCGAAAATGTTGAATAGCACGGCCCGCACGCGCGAATCGCCGGTCAAGATATGCATCGCGGCCTCGACCTTGTCCGGATTCGACGAGCCCCCGATGTCCAGGAAGTTTGCCGGCTTTCCTCCGTGGAACTGGATCAGGTCCATGGTCGCCATCGCGAGCCCCGCGCCGTTCACGACGCAGCCGATCGTCCCGTCGAGCTTCACGTACGAGAGACCGCGGGCGCGCGCTTCGATTTCGCCGGGGTCCTCGGCCGACAGATCTCGCATCGCTGCGAGGTCGGGATGCCGGTCGAGCGCGCTGTCGTCGATCACGATCTTCGCGTCGAGTGCTAAGACCTCGCCCGTTTTCGTGACGACCAGGGGATTGATTTCGGCAAGAGTGGCATCTTGAACGTGGTAGGCGTGCACGAGCCGGATCAGGATGGGAGCGATCCGTTTCTGAACCGCCGGGTCCTTGTCGAGGAACCGCGCGGCGGCCCTGGCCCGGTAGGTCGGGAGCCCCCTCGCGTCGATCGGGATTCGGAGGATCTTCTCCGGCGTCGCGCGCGCGACCTCCTCGATGTCGATCCCCCCCGCCGGGCTCACCATGAGAAGCGGCGCCTCGTTCCTCCGGTCCAGAACGATCCCCGCGTAATACTCGCGCGCGATGTCCGCCGATGGCGTGATCAGCACGCGGCTCACCTTGAGGCCGCGAAGCTCCATGCCGAGGATGCGCCCCGCTTCGCGCGAAAGGTCCTCGCCGCCGCGGACGACCTTGATGCCCCCCGCCTTTCCGCGGCCGCCGATCAGAACCTGGGCCTTGACGACGACCGGATACCCGAAGCGCTCCGCGGCTTGGAGCGCGTCCTCCACGCGCGAGGCGACCTCACCGGGCGGTACCGGGATCCCCGCGGCCCGAAAGAGCCCCTTGGACTGGTATTCGTGCAGGTTCAACGCTTGGTCTTTACCCGGGCGGCCTTCCGCGCCGCCCGCTTCATGCCGCCCGCGCCCAGACCGGCTTCGCTCGTGGTCCCGCGCTTGGCGCCGGCCTTCTTGAGCCCGGCCGCATCCACGCGATCCAGCATCGCGACGATCACCACGTCGCACTCGCATCCGTTGATCGTGCGCTCGAGATCCCGGATCTGCTCCTTCGAGTATCCCATCGCGGGGAGGAGCGGACCGATATTCGGGTACTGGCGGAACGTGTCCTTGATGCCTCCGACGAGCCAGGGCCTGGGATCCACGATCTCGCGGGCCCCGTGGCGCCGCGCGGCGATGACTCCCGCGCCGTACTTCATCTCCCCGTGGGTCAGGGTTGGTCCGTCCTCGATCACGAGGGCGCGCTTGCCGCGGATCCGCTCGGGGTGATCGACGGTGATCGGCGAGGCGGCATCGATGATGACGGCGCCGGGGTTCAATTCCTGAACCGAGCTCCGGACCGCCTCGATGTTCTCGTAGTCGGTCGTCGTCTCCTTGTTGATCACGACCACGTCCGCGAGCCGCACGTTCGTTTCGCCGGGATGGTAAGAGCGCTCGTGGCCGGGCCGGTGCGGATCCGCCACCACGACTTGCAGATCGGGCCTCACGAACGAGAAATCATTGTTACCGCCGTCCCAGACGATGACGTCCGCCTCCTGTTCCGCCTCCCGAAAGATCTCCACGTAGTCGATCCCCGCATAGACGATCGTGCCTCGGTCGAGATGCGGCTCATACTCCTCGCGCTCCTCGATGGTGCACTTGTGCCGGTCCAGGTCGGCGTAGGTTTCGAAGCGCTGCACGCCCTGCCGGGAGAGATCGCCGTACGGCATCGGATGGCGGATCGCGACGACTCGCTTCGCCATCGACTTCAGCACCTCGCAGACCTTGCGCGTGGTCTGGCTCTTCCCCGACCCGGTGCGCACCGCGTTCACCGCGATAACCGGGACCCGGCTTCTGAGCTGCGTGGCCTTCGGACCCATGAGCGTGAAGTCGCATCCCAAGCTCGCGATCCACGATGCCTTGTGCATCACGTATTCATGGGAGACGTCGCTGTAGGCAAACACGACTTCGTCGACGTCGTGCTCGCCGATCAGGGTCGGCAGCTCCTGCTCGGAGACGATGGGGATTCCCTTGGGATACCGTCCGCCGGCCAGGGAAGGGGGATAGCGGCGGGAGTCGATGCCGGGGATTTGAGCGGAGGCTGTAAACGCCACGACGAAGTACTCGGGGCGTTTCCTGAAGAACACGTTGAAGTTGTGAAAATCGCGTCCGCCGGCGCCCATGATCACAACACGTCGGGGCTTACTCACTCGAGGCACACCTCCTCCAAGGGTTCGTGCAAGGACCGGCGCATCCCGAGGAATGCAGCGAAGCTTCGAGCCGCTCGCCGCGGAGCAGGATGTCGCCGATCAGGGTCGCACTGGATTCACTACGTTGGGGCAACACAACACTTTAGCCGTCACCGCTTGCCCCTGTCAAGCCCGCCGCGGGAGGTTGATACGGAGCCGTGAATTGGGCTAGGGGCGCCCGGATCGGATTCGGTCGGCGAGGGAAGACGATGAGAATCCAGGCACTAGGGGGATCAGGTGGACCTGCCCGCCGGCGCGCTCGACGGCCTCGCGCCCGACGACGTTGGCTGGGGCGTAGTCTCCCCCTTTCACCAAGACGTCCGGGAGGATCTCCTTGATCAGGCGAAGCGGGGTCTCTTCGTCGAAGAGCACGACGTAGTCGACGCTCGCGAGCGCGGCCACGACCGTCGCGCGCGCCAATTCCCCCTGGGCCGGGCGTTCCGGGCCTTTGATCGCTCGGACCGATCGGTCGGAATTCAGCCCGACGAGGAGGTAATGCCCGAGGCTTCGGGCGCGACGCAGGAGCTCGGTATGGCCCGGATGGATCAGGTCGAAGCAGCCGTTCGTGAACACGAAACGCCGGCCCAGGATCCGGGCGGCCTTCCGGCGGCGCTTCGCGTCTTCTAGGGTGAGGATTTCACCCAACGGGAAGGTCTCCCAAGGATTCGATGAGCTTCGCTACGGTCGCGGCGGCGGTGCCCAGCTCCGCCACCACGAGCCCCGCCGCGTGATTGGCAAGCACGCACGCCTCCTCCAGGGGAGCGCGCGCCGCGAGCGCGGTCGCGATCGTCGCGATCACGGTGTCCCCCGCTCCGGTCACGTCGAAGACCTTTCGCGCCCGGGTGGGAAAATGGGCGTGTCCTTCCGACGTGAAGAGCGACATCCCCTCCTCTCCGCGCGTGATCAGGACCGCTTCGGCGGCGAGCTTGTCCCGGAGCTGGAAGCCCGCCTCGATCAGATCCTCGCCGTTCCGAATCCTGCGCCCCCATGCCTGGGAAGCTTCCGCGACGTTGGGCGTGATCACCGAGACGCCGCGGTACCGGAGAAAATGCTCCTCCTTGGGATCGACCGCGCAGGGAATGCCGCGTCTCTTGACCTCGGGCAGGAGCCGATCCAGCATCGCGGGAGATACGACTCCTTTGCCGTAGTCGGAGACGAGCACCGCCGACGCGTCGGGAAGCGCGCGCTCGATGCGCCGCCACAGCTCGTCGATCACGGAGGATGCGGGCGCTTCGCGGGATTCCTCGTCGGCGCGCAAGACCTGCTGGTGGTGCGCGATGATGCGCGTCTTGAGCGTGGTGCGGCGTGCGGGATCGGAGAGCACCCCCGCGTCCGCGTCCACTTCGCGCGCGTGGAGCTCTCGCCGCAGGCTCTCGGCCGCGGCGTCGGCCCCCGCGACTCCGATCAAGACGGGCGTCGCCCCGAGCGCGCGAACGTTGTGGGCCACGTTGGCCGCTCCGCCCAGGCGAAGCTCCTCGCGCTCCACGTCGACCACCAGCACGGGCGCTTCGGGGGAAACGCGCGTGGCGCTGCCCCAGAGGTAGCGGTCGAGGATCACGTCTCCGATCACGACCACGCGGCGGCCGCGGAAGCTCCGGACGCGCGCCTCGAGAGCCGCGCGGGTAAGAAGCGGCGTGGCCTTTGCCGCGAGCTCTCCTCTTCCAACCGAGGTCAGGCGGTCTCCTCCGGCGGGCCCTGCTCCGGGGTCGCCGCCGAGTAGTCCTCGATGAGGGAGCGCGCGCGGTCGGCGTCCTTCCCCAGCACCTCGACCCGTCCCCAGAATCCGTGGTGGAGCGTCTCCACCGTGCTGAACCATGCGATCTGGACCGGCTTCGCCGTGGCCTCGATCCCCTGGCTCCTCAAGAAATCGCACAGCATGGTCGCGGTCTGCTCGTCCGGTACTTCGCGAACCGACACCAAAGACTCGTGAGCGAGCTCGTGCGCATCATGCCGCGATTCCACTTCGTCCCTGTCGCTCATTCCTTGTAACCCTCCGGATGGCGCACCCGCCACCCCCAAGCGGTCTCGAGGATCACGTTCAGGCCCTCGAACTGAGGACTCCAGCCTAGCACGCGGCGCGCGGCATCCGACGAGGCAATCAGCGCAGGTGGGTCGCCCTGCCTCCGGGGCGCCGGAACTGTGGGCACACGCCTCCCCGTCACCGTCTCGACGGCCGCGATCACCTCCCGCACCGATACGCCCTGTCCCGCGCCCAGGTTGAGCGCGCGGTTTTCGCCGCCGTCCGCGAGATAGCGGATGGCGCGGACGTGCGCTTCGGCCACATCCACCACGTGAATATAGTCGCGGATCGCGGTTCCGTCCCGGGTCGGATAGTCCGATCCGTAGATCGGCACCGGCTCGCGCGCCCCGCGCGCGGCATCGAGGAGGAGCGGAATCAGGTGGGTCTCGCCACGGTGATCCTCGCCTCGATCGATGCTCGCCCCCGCCACGTTGAAGTAGCGCAGCGCCACATAACGGATCCCCCCGGTCGCGGCGCGCTCTTCCAGGATGCGCTCGAACCGAAGCTTCGTTTCTCCGTAGGGATTCGACGGGCGGAGCGGAGAGGATTCGGTGAGCGGCATGGGAGCCGATGGGTCGTAGACCGCGGCCGAGGAGGAAAAGACGAGATCGGTCACGCCGTGCGCGCGCATCGTGTCGAGGAGGAAGGTCCCCTGGGTCACGTTGACCTGCTCATAGAGATCGGGCCTCGCCATCGACTCCGCGACTCCCGATTTCGCGGCCAGGTGGATCACGCAATCGATGCTCTTTGCCTGAAAGGCCTGACCGAGGCTTTCGGGATCGCCGATGCTCCCTTTGACGAGATAGGCGAGAGGCGGAACGGCGTCTCGGTGGCCTGACGAGAGATCATCGAGCACGATCGCCGAGTGTCGCGCCCGGACCAACTCCTCCACCACGACGCTCCCAATGTATCCGGCGCCGCCCGTCACCAGCACGTTCACCCGGGCTCGACGCTTCGGCGCAGCGTCTGAAGCGCCGCGGCCGGATCGGGCGCGTGAAAGATGGAATGTCCCGCGATGAACGTGTCCGCGCCCGCGCGCGCGGCCCGCGGAGCGGTCGTTGGGTCGATGCCCCCGTCGACCCCGAGCAGGCAGTCGAGCTTCGCGTCGTCGATCGCGGCCCGCACCGTCGCGATACGCTCCTCCGATCCATCGAGAAACGCCTGCCCACCTCTCCCCGGCTCGACCGTCATGACGAGCGCGATGTCGCATCCGGAGAGCGCCCCCAGGAGGCGCGGAAGCGGAGTGGCGGGTTTGATCGAGAGCCCCGCCCGGAGCCCGCGCGCGCGGATCCGGCGGGAGGCCACGACGGGGTCCTCGACCGCCTCGACGTGGACGATCAAATGGTCCGCGCCCGCTTCCGCGAACTCGTCGAGGAAGCGCAGCGGATCGACGATCATGAGGTGAACGTCCAGCGGAATCGGAGTGAGCCGACGCATGGCCTGAACGAGGATCGGTCCGAAGGTGAGATTCGGGACGAACTGGCCGTCCATCACGTCGACGTGGAGAAAGTCGGCCCCCGCGCGGGTCACGCGCGCGATCTCGTCTCCCAGGCGGGAGAAATCGGCGGACAGGATGGACGGGCAAATCCGGTTTCGCTGCCGGCCGACCCAGCCGGCGGCACCCTCCGGACCGCGGGCGCTCACGGGTGCTGGTAGAGCACGATCGAGTCGCGCGAAGACACGCGGTGCCCCGCGGACGGCTCCTGTGCGGATACGAGCCCGCTCTTTTGCCTCGGACCTCCTTCCCGGACCGTTACCGCGAAGCCCTCCTCTCGAAGGCTCCGCACCGCTTCCCCAATGTCTCTGCCCGATAGATCCGGGAGCAGGTAGCTCTGCGGCCTGGGACCCAAGCTCACGAGGAGATTCACCACGGTGCCTTGCTGCACGAGGGTTTCCCCGGGCGGATCGGAGGCGACGACCAGATCCTTGCTCACCTCATCGGTGTAGACCTTCGCGATCCGGCCCGCGCGGAGGCCCGATCCCTCGAGGAGGAGCTGCGCCTGACGCGCGGTCACGCCGTCCAGGAGCGGCACGCTCGTTCCCTGCGCGCCCAAGCTCACGATCACCGAGATCCGCCTCCCGCGCTTCACCACCCCGCCTCCAGCCGGATCCTGCGAGATGACGAATCCGCGGGCCACGTCCGGGCTCCATTGCTCGGAGATCTTGGAAAGCTTGAGCCCTTCGGCCGCGAGGACACGCTCGGCCTCGATCTCGCTCTGCCCGATCACCTCCGGGACCTGCACCTCCGCGCCCTGGCGGGTGAAGCTCGGCATGAGCACGAGGTTCATCACGAGAAATCCGCCCAGGAGCGCCACGCCGGCGAGCAGGAGGGTTCCCGACAAAAACGAAAAGCGCGGGCCGCGGCGGCGTTCGCCTGGCGGTAGCGGCGGGGCCGCGGGCATCTCGGACAGTTGTTCCTCCAGGTCGACGTCCAGGGAATCCCTCATCGGCGGCGAACCCGCGCGGCGAAAACGCCGTCGGTGCCGTGCCGCTGCGGCGTCGCGCTCAAGTGGGGCGCACCTGAGCGGAATCCGGGCGGCAGGTAGGGGTCGACGTTCTCCTGCACGAAATCGGGATGCGCTCGTAGGAAGAGTTCCACGACGTCATGGGTCTCCTCGGGCTCCAAGGAGCAGACACTATACACCAAGACACCGCCGCGGCGGACCAGCGCCGCGGCCGCGTCCAGGAGCCGCGGTTGGAGTGCGGCCATCGCGGCGATGCCGGACTCCTCCTTGCGCCAGCGCGCGTCCGCGCGCCGCCTCAGAACGCCGAGGCCGGAGCACGGTGCATCGACCAGGACCCTGTCGAACGCGGCGCGGAACGGTGGGCTCAAGCCGTCCCCGCAGATCACGTGTACCCGGCCGGCGCGAAGCCGGCCGCTCATATTCTCTCGAAGCGCCCGCGCGCGGCTTGGATGACGCTCAAGCGCGAACAAGCGCCCAGCGCTTCCGACCGCCTCGGCGATCTGCGCCGACTTCCCCCCCGGTGCCGCGCAGAGATCGAGGATGGTTTCGCCCGGCTTGGGGGCGAGGATCGGGACGACCGCGGCTTCGGCCTCGTCTTGTAGCGAGATGAGCCCCTCGCGAAAGGCCGGAGAGCGGGAGGGCACGAATCCGCCGCGCATGATCCAGACCAGGCCCCCGTTTGGTGCAGGCTCGGGCTCGAATCCCTCGGACCGCAACCGATCCAGGATCTCGTCCTCCGAGGCGCGCGCGAGGCTCGGCCTTACCGTGACCGAAGGCTCCTCGTTATTGGCTTCGAGCATCCGCCCCGCTTCATCGCGGCCGTATCGCGCCACCCATCGTTCCACGATCCATCGAGGGTGTGACCGGGACGCGGAGAGATACTCGACAGGGCTGGCATCGGGGTCCGGGAGAGGAGCCCGCTCGCCGCGCGCGAGGCGGCGCAGAATCGCATTGGCGAGGCCGGCCGTTCCCGGGTGACCGTATTTCTTCGCCAGCTCCACGCTCTCATCCACGGCCGCCGACGCGGGAATCCTGTCCATGAAGAGAAGCTGGTAGGCGCCCAGCCTAAGCGCGGCCTTGATCCACGCGGGCAATCCGTTCCAGTTCTCACGCGCGAACGTCGCGAGGTGATGGTCGAGGGTTCCGCGCTGTCGGAGGGAGCCCTGTACGAGCGCCGTCACCAGGTGCGCCTCCTCAGGAGGGAGCGCCGCTTCCCTTAATCTCGTCTCGAGAAGCCGGTCGGAGTAGGCGCTCCGGCTTTCCGTCGTGACCAGAATTTGGAGCGCGAGCTCGCGTGCGGGGAGCGGCTTCCTCCTGGCGCGGGACTTTGGGTAGCCGCGTTTCTGCGCGGTCATGCCGGGAAAGCCTTCACCGGAAGCCGCGCGCCGGGCTTGAGCCGAGCCCCGTTCGCGTAGGCGAATGCCGGCATCGCGTTCCGTCCGCTCCGGCGCACGCTCTGGAGCAGAACCGAGCCCTGCGTGAGCCCGATCTCCAGCCCCCGCTCCCGATCGAGCGCGAGCACCGCGCCGGGCGACCCTTTCGGGTCAGGTAGCGCGGCGATCGACCCGGGCGAAGCCGTGAGAACCTGGAGCCTACCCCCCTCGAGCTCGAGGTAGGCGCCGGGCTCCGGCGCGAACGCCCGGACTTTGCGCGTGAACCGCACTGGATCGTCCGCGAGCGAGAGCCTTGCGTCCTCCCGCTTGAGCTTCGGCGCGTACGTCGCCCCCGCGGGGCCCTGGTCCCGCCGCACGATTTCGCCGGCTTCCATGCGTGACAGGGTCTCGGAAAGGCAGCGAGCGCCCAGCTCGGCCAGGCGCGCGCCCAGAGAGCCCGCGTCCTCGTCGGGCGCGATCGGAGTCGAGAGCGATGAGAAGACGGGGCCCTCGTCGAGCTTCTCCGTCATCCACATGGCGGTCACACCGGTCTCCAGATCTCCGGCCAGGATCGCGGCCTGGATCGGAGAAGCGCCGCGATGCCTCGGGAGGAGGGAAAAATGGATGTTGATCGCGCCGATCCGGGGAACGCCTAGGAGCTCTGGGCTCAGGATCTGCCCGTACGCGACGAGCACGAGAAGATCAGGATGGAGCGCGCGCAGCCGCTCGATCTCCTCGGGGGCGCCCGCGCGCGCGGGCGTGGAGACCGGGATGCCGCGACCCTCGGCCGCCGCCCGAACGGGTGAGGGAGCGAGGGCGAGGCCGCGCCCGCTCGGCCGGTCCCGCCGCGTCACGACGAGCAGGGGTGGCTTGCCGTCCTCGACGAGCCGGACCAGGGGAGGAACCGCGAGGCTCGGTGTGCCGTAATAGACGAGGCGCACGCCGCCCGCTAGAACGAAGGCGACGCGCTCGCGCTCGACGCGGCCTTCCCGGCTTCGCCGAATTGCATCCGCGCGAGTCTTGACTCGAGGAGTTTTCTTCGGATTGGGCTCAGTCGGTCGATGAAGAGCACCCCGTCCAGATGGTCGAGCTCATGCTGGAGCGCTCGGGCGAGGAGCCCCTCCGCTCGTACCACGACGACACCCCCCTGCTCGTCCAGGGCCTCGAACACCACGTCGGCGTGGCGTTTCACGTCGGCATGAATTCCCGGAATGCTCAGACAGCCCTCCTCCCCGACGATGCTCCCGGCCGTTTCCTTCATGACCGGGTTCACCAACGCGTATTTCGAGCGCTCCCCGGACTCCGTCTCGACGTCCACCACGAAGATCCGCTGCGCGATTCCGACCTGCGGTGCCGCAAGGCCGATCCCGCGCTCGCGGTACATGCAGTCGAACATGGCGCCAATCACGTCGCGGATCTCCGGTGTCACGGTTTGGACCGGGGCCGCTTTCTGCCGGAGAATGGGATCACCGTAATAGCGAAGCTTAAGCGACCTCTTATCCACTGCGCTCCTTGACCTGGACGATGGACTCCCGAGCGAACTCCATCTTCACGTCGTCGGCGACTTTCAGCACGATGATCCCCTCCTTCTCGCCGACGACGGTGCCGAAGAGCCCGCCGGTCGTGAGGACCCGGTCTCCTTTGCGGATGGAAGAGCGCATGGCCTCGGTTTCCTTCTGCTTCCGTTGCTGGGGGCGGATGATCATGAAGTAAACGATCCCGACCGTGATCCCCAGCAGCGAGAGCATGTGAATCATCTGGTCCATCGATGAAGGCGCGTCGGGGGCGGCCTGGGTCGCCTGTGCGAACGCAACGTCGAGCATGGATTCTCCTCGTGTTACGCGGACGCGGGAGGGTCCCCGCCCCGCTCGCGGTAGCGCTCCGAAAATTCCCGCGCGTATTGTTGGTAGAGGCCGCGCTCGATCGCGCGGCGGGCGGCTTCCATCAGTGTCTGGTAAAACGTGACGTTGTGCAAGGTCAGCATTCGGTGCGCGAGGATCTCTCCCGCAAGGTGGAGATGACGCAGGTAGGCCCGGCTCATGAGGGCGCATGCCTCGCACCGGCACTCCGCATCGAGCGGAAGTTCCGAGCGCGTGTGCTCGGCGTTTCTGATGTTGATCGGTCCGTCCGCGGTGAATGCCATCCCGTTCCGGGCGTTTCGGGTAGGCAGCACGCAATCGAAGAGATCGATCCCGCACGCGATCCCTTCGAGCAGATCGAGCGGCGTGCCCATGCCCATGAGGTATCGCGGCCAATCGACAGGGAGCGCCTCCGCTGTGGCGCGCGCCAGGGCCCACGTCTCGCGCTTCTCTTCCCCCACCGAGAGTCCGCCGATCGCGAACCCGTCGCAGTCGAACGCGGCGGTCCGCGTCGCCATCTCCTTCCGTAACGATGCGCTCCCGCCCCCCTGGATGATCGCGAACAGAAGCTGACGGAGACCGCCCGGGGTCTCCAGCGTCCGCGCGCGACGGAGTGAACGCTCCGTCCAGCGGATCGTGCGCTCCCCCGCCTCGCGCTGTACGCCCGGATCCAGCGGGAGCAGGACCGCGTGATCGAGGGTGACCGCGACATCCGAGCCGAGATCGGCTTGGACCTCCATCGCGCGTTCGGGGGTCAGAAGCTCGAGCGCCCCGTCCAGATGCGAGCGGAATTCGCGCCATGAACCGGTGCAGACCTCCCAGCTCGCGGATCACATTGGACCCCGGCCGAAGCATGAGGTGATAGGTGTTCGCGAGAAGGATCTGCGTCCCGGAAGCTCGAAGATCGGCGGGCGAGAGCGCCTTGACGCTTCCTTGCGTTCCAACCGGCATGAACGCGGGGGTTCGGATCGCGCCGTGGGAGGTGACGAGCGTCCCTGCGCGCGGGGCCGCGGGGTCGCGAGCGGATATGGCGGCGAAAGGGGTCAGGGCTTAGAGGCGGGGCAGCACGGCGTCGAGATCACGACTCGAGAGCGGAAGCTCGATGACATGAGGGGGCGTGTCTGCTGAGGGCCCGTTCGATGCGGCGCTTCCGCCCGGAGCAAGAAAAACCAGAATCCCCGAACGCGCCGCGCCCCGCCGCTCCAACTGGTCGGCGACCCAGGGCCCGCCCTGCGGCGGAAGCGTCCGTTCCAGCAGATAGACTCCGGGAGGCGGCCCGGTCACCACCCGCTCGAGCACCCGGATTCCGTCCGGCGCCTCATCGACCACGAAGCCACGCTGCTCGAGCAGGATTCGCACCCAGGCGCGGACGAGCGAGGACCGGTGCGCGACGAGCGCGGTGCCGGCGTCGGGATCCTCCTCGGGCATTCCACCCCTCGCGGACCCGGACTCCGGATCGGGTTTCTCGTACGCGTACCGGTCTCCCCACCGCACGGGCGTGAGGCCCAAGTCCGATTCACCGATGGAGTCACCGGGACCGAGGAGCAGGATTCCCCCGGGCTTGAGCGCGCGCGCGAGGTTCGCCAAAGCCGTCCGTCGCCCATCGGAGGTCAGGACCGGGAGAAAATCTCGCGCCAGGATGAGGTCGAAGGTTCCGAGGGG
>VBOX01000018.1 GCA_005893265.1 Candidatus Eiseniibacteriota bacterium
ACTCACGAACCTGGGATCCGCCTGGGTCGAGTGCGCGTCCTGCCCGGTCGCCGCGGTGTAGGCCCCGAGGGTCGCGTACTGCGTATTGATGAACTTGACCGCCGGACGGCTGCTGGAGTTCCAGAAGATGTTGTAGTCGCCCGCGAAGCCTGCCGCGGATGAGTCATTCACCCACAGATCGAACTCGTTCGTCGTCAGACCGTTGTCGATGGCGATGCAGTTGTAGACCTTCGCGTTCGGTGCAATGCCCTCGATCGAAAATCCGTCCTTGAAGTTCCCATAGGAGACGTCGCCGATATGGGAGACGCCCGAGGCGTACAGCTGGTCGAAACCATGATCGCCGTTATTCCACGACCGATTCTGAATCGAGACGCAGCTGTCCGACCCGGCTTCGATCTGCACCCCCGAATCCTGGTTGTCGTGCAGCCGATTGCGTTGGATCACGTTTGCGGGGGAGCCGTAGACGCGGATCCCGACCGCCCTGCGAATCGTTTGGTGGGCGTTTCGGAACGATTCGTTGTCCTGGATCGTGCAGTTCCTGCTCCCGCCGCTGGTGCTGTTCGTGAGCACGATCCCGTGATCCGCGTTGTCCGAGACCGAGTTCTTCTCGATCAGCACATTATTGCAGCCGGTCACGTAGATTCCGTATCGGTAGTTGAGCGTGCAGGTGTTGTTCCGGATCGTGACGAAGTTGGAGGAGCTGCCGAGCCTGATCGCCTTGTCATCGCAGTGCGTAGTCGTGAACCCGTCAATCGTCACGTACGAGCGCCCGGTGATATAGAAGGCGCTCGCCCGCTTTCCCACGAGAGTCGTACGCGACCCCGGGTTGGGGCCCCCGATGTTCACGTAGAGGCCCTGCCCCGAGACCCACACGAACGAATTGGTCGCTAGAAAAGCCGGCGAGGCCGTAGATACTGATAGCCGCGTTCCGTCCACGAACACCTGAGACGGTGCCGTGGTCACGGCGGAGGCGAGATAGACGTTCCCGGTGTAGCTGCTCCATTTCGAGGTGCCGGAATAGTCATCCGAGCCATCCACAATCACCGGGCCGCCCAGCGCCTTGATTACGAACGGATTTCCCGCGGCCCCCGAGAAATTGATCGTGGCCATCTCACGATAGATGCCGGGCTTGACAAGGATTGTCGTTCCGGGGCCGTTACGTGTCGCGATCGCGGCAGAAATGGTGCAGTAGGGTTGGGCTTCAGTCCCCGGGCCGGTGTTGGAGCACGACGCGCTGGTGTTATCCACGTAGAAGGTCCCGGCTCCAATCGCCGCGCCGGGACCGAGAAGTAGGAGCATCCAGCAGACCGCGAGGCACGCGAGGCTTCTCACTATGCGGCCGGAGGGGTGCACGGAGATGACGTCTAGCAAGAGATGTTTTTCGACACCAAGAGCCCTACGGCTCATCCGGACCCCCCATTAGGCCAGACGTCCCTGAAGTGAACTACTCGTCGATGGTGCTCAAGTGACCAACTGTCACCTGAGCTTTACAGACAAAGCGGATAATGGCGTAGTTTCTGCACATTTCAGTGCAGAAATATTACCATATTTTTAGGAGCTTCGCTAGTCATTTTTGAGGTTTCCGAGTGGCCGGAGCCTGACCACGGGCCGCATCATCCGCCTCGATTCGAAGCATCCCATGAGGCGATCCAGAAGCTCAAAAGATCGCACCGGGAACTCCTGACGCGACAGCGTCTTAGCCACCCGCCCTCGTGTCATTCGGAAGCAGGTTACGTGCCCTGCCGCCTCCGCGAGACGACCCCCCTTTCGGTGCCTCTCGATGAGCTGCCCCGCCCCGTGGTCGTAGGAGGACAACCGTCCATCCACGCCCCCGCTCCCAATCCCCACGTAGGATGGGACATCATGAAGGCCAGCAACAATCGTGGGCCTACCTGCTTCCAGACGGCAAGCGTTGTGCCGCGCGACGAAGGAAGTGCCGTCTGATGAGCGGCGCTCCTCCACGCCGTTGTGACTAACATCGGTGAACAGCTCCCACGGTAGCTTCGGGGAGACTACGTCGTGCAGACCATCCGCGATCGCCCGCACCGTGGCGAGCCGGTACGCGTAGCCGAAGTTGATGGCCATCGCGAGCGCCTGGCGGACCACCCTGCCCTCCTCGGATTCGGCGGGCAGCGCTGTCCAGCCGTTCTGGCGGAAGTGGAGCGCCCATTTCCTCGAGGCGGCACCCTTTCCCATTCTTTGCAGGTAGTGAAACAGGAGCTTGGAGAGGAAGAACAGGGGCACGCGGGCGCGCGGGAGTTTGGTGCGACGTGAGTAGTGGTTGAGCAAGGTCGCGCTGAACGGTCCGGGCCCCAAATGATACATGACGACCACCTGCCCACGCTCGAAACCCCATCGGGCTGCCACCTCTCGGTCCACGAGTTCGTCGACCACCTGGACCTCGAGGAAATGATTCCCGCCGAAGTTGAGCCCCATCTCTGTTCGGGTGAACGGGGTGAGGAGCAGCTGAAGCGGGACCACCTCCGTCAAGGTGCCCGCCTCGAGATCGTTGGTCGGCGCACGTCCGCCGTCTTCCATCCCCTTCAGCACCGTCTTCTCCAGCTGATAGCGCGAGAGCAGCGCCCCCGCTCCCTCATCCAGAGTTCGCCGGAGCTCGGCGGCCGACAAGCTGTAGCGGTTGGTATCCGAGCGGTGGGCTGCCGCGTTCGCATTCACACTGGCGAAGAATGCCTCCAGCCGCTCGAGCGGCATCTCGTCTTCCCGGAGACCGGTCTTCACGATCCCCATGCCGTCGTTCACGTCCATCGATGTGAACTCCGGGACGATCACGCCATGGGTGTTGATGGCGATGCTCGAGGGCACCTCCATCTCTGCTTTCCAATGGACGTCCGGCAGGGCAAGAACAGAGTCCACATAGGGGAGGCCAGCAAGTTGCTCCAGCATCTGGCGGATCGGAGGTGGGATCTCCTCGCCGATGGACAGCGTTGTCAGCTTCTCCAAATGATCCATGATCCTCTTCTCGAGTGTGTGTGACCGACCGCCGTCAGGGCCGATTCGATGTCCGCGTGAGCCAACCCGAGCCGGGCAGGCGGAAGGATACGTACACGCCGCGCATGACCCGGAGCTCCTCATCCGATAATACTTTCAACAAGATCAGCAGCGAAATGTAAACGCCCCCTCCCACCACGGTGACGAGGGCAAGGTTTGCGTCCCGCATCAGGAACACCACACCCCCCATGCCGAGCGCGGCGGCCAGCGGCCGGGCGGCTTCGCGAAAGAGGATCGCGACCGGCAGGTGGCGGCCGATCGTCCGCTGGCACATGATGAGTACGGCGATCTCCCCTCCCAACAGTCCAACGCACGCGCCCAGGTACCCGAACCTATGGATCAGAGCTACGCCCAGGGCGACGTTGACGAGGAGGCCCGCTACGATTGCGCGAAGATAGGCCCGCTGTTGGTCCAGCGCGGCGAGAACATAACGGGACATGAGATTCAGGAAGATGAAGGTGAGCGCGAGGCTCAGCACCATCAGAGCACCCCCCGCCTGCTGGAAACTCCCGCCGTGCAGAAGCAGGCGAACCACGCGCCTCGACAGCAGAAACAGCCCAACGCTGAGCGGGAGCGCGGCCAGGAACTGGAACTTCACGGCGCTCCGTAGCACGGGTTGCACAGACTCCGGGCCCAACCGCGCACTCCGAGCCAGCGAAGGAAAAACCGATACGCTGAAGGCCGACGAAATGAAACCGAGCGGCTGGGACAGCATATATCCGATATTGAAGTAGGCGACATCAGCATTGCTCGCCAGTCCCTTCAAGAGGAGGACGCCGGCACGCCCGTACACGACGACGGCGAATATCGCCAGCCCGAAAGGCAGGCCCTCCGCCACCAAGCGCTTGAGGCGGTCCCAGTCCGGCGAATAGACAGGGCGATAAAGAATCCGTCGCACCAGCAGGCTTCCGACCGCGAAGCGGAGTAGAAACGCAATGGTGGCGCTGGCCAGGGCGAACGTGAGGTGTCCCTTCAGCGCGACGCATAACAGGATTCCGCCGACCCACGCGATCTGACTCAGTAGGAGCAGCAGTGCTTCGAGGTCCTGCCGATCGTGGGCCCGAAAGACCCATATTCCCACATCCTGCGTCAGGTCGATCAACGCTGTAACTGTGACCAGCCAGACCAACAGCGCGTGGGGCCCGTCCAGGACCAGCGGCACGGTCACGGTCACCACCAGGAGCATCGCCAGGGCGACCGCTCCCTTGATCAGAAGCGCGTCTCCTAAATAACGCGGTCCCAGTTCCGGAGTGCGCGCGATCTCCTTGGTGATGATGACACCCACTCCGAGGTCGCTCAGGCTCGCGATCAGTGGCACGAGTGCGTAGTAAAACGCGTACTGTCCGTAGCCGTCCGCAGCCAGGTAGTTTCCCAGCACCACCATGCCCGCGACGTTGATGAGCGAGCTCAGAATCTGCGAACCCATGCGGAACGAAATGCTGCGCCCGATTACCGTCGCGGTCGGGTGCTCGCCGCGGGCGGCCTCCCCTTCCGGGCCGGCCGATTCCTTGTGCCCGTACGCGCTCATCCCGACCCGACTGCTCGCGGGCCTGCCGACGCAGAAATCCCTCCCGCAAGCTCGCCCGGCTGCGTCCGACGCGCGTCCCCGTCCACCTTCCCAAGCGCGTACACCAGGGCGAGAAATAACCAGACGTGTCGGAAATGCAGGGTCTCGATCGTGTTGGAATTGATCCAAGAAGCAACCCAGGCTCCAAAGGTGGCCGCCGCGAGCGGCCCGCCTCGGACCCAACCCTGCGCACTGGCTGCGCGGCCTCTCCACCATCGCGTGATCCGGCCAAAGACTTGAAACTTGAAAACCAGCAGGGCCAGCAGGGCCAGAGGACCACGTTCGATCAGGTACGCGAGATAGTCGTTATGGGCCTCCTTCGAAAGGAAAGGATCGGTGCCGGAGGCGAGGGGACGCTCCCGCTCCTCGACCGAGACGGTCTGCCAGCGGCTGTTGCCCGGCCCGTAGCCCAGGGGGTTGCTCCGGTAGCGGTGGAGGAGCGAGCCCCAGATCTTGACGCGACCTTCGAAGCTGTGCCCCACCCGCCCGAGGATGCTGCCGGTCTGGAGTTCCCTGAACTGGCCGGAACCCAGCCCCATGCCCACGACCAGCCACACGGTCGCGAGGCCCACGCTGAACGCGATGAGCGCCCCTGAGATAAGCTTTGGGTACGAGACCCGCTTGGTCCAGGCCCGCACGAGCGTCCAGGCGATCAACCCTACCGCCAGAGAGCCCAGTCCCCCGTTGGCCTTGGTTGCGACAATCCCAGCACACATGATTCCGATCGAGCTCCACCTCACCACGCGGCCGACTTCCTCGTTGAGGCTGAGCACGATGAATATGCTCATCACCAGGTAGTCCGATAGGGTGTCCGGCTGGTCAAAGGCGCCTAGGGCCCGGAATCCCTTGGGTGTGATCAAGTTCTGAAGTGAAGGATCTCCGTGCAACACAACTTGCGCGATCCCGATGATTGCGATCACATTTGCCACGCATACCCAGGCCAGGCGTAATCCGCGGAAGTCGCCGCGCTCGTGCAGGACGTTCGCGAGCATCACGAACCAGAGGTAGAGATACGCGTCCTGGACCATGGTCAGGATGGCCGCTGACGGGTTCGCCGCGTTGACGGTCGCCGCCAGGCTGCCCAGGGACATGAAAATCACGGGGATCAGGAAGGGTACCTGTATCGGCCGCCTCGTCATCAGCACCGAGGCCGCGAAGATTCCCAGGGCAGGAATATTCAGGGCATCTACGATCGCCGTCCGTCCCGGGCCGGGAGGCACAATGACGGGCACGAGGCAGACAACGAGAACTAAATAGGGCGTCCATGCGCCCAGCTTGCTGCGCGACATATTATTGATTGGCTCCTACCGGAGGTATGAGCCGCCCGCTTGCGGGGGTGGGAGGCGTAGCGATATCAGGAGTGATTGTAGTGGAGCGTCCGGCGCCTAAGATCGCGGCTGCACAAACGCCCGCTCCATCATCTCGACAACCTCGCGCGTGCAATCGCCGATTTCGTACCTCTCCTCCGCCCTCCGTCGTCCTGCAACGCCCATACGCTCGCGCATGGCAGGGTCCGAGATGAGGGTTAGGAGCTTCTCAGCCAGTTGCGCGGGCTGCTTGACCGGAACGAGCAACGCGGTCTCGCCGTCGACCACCGCGTCCTCGCAGCCCTTGTGGCGCGTGGTCACGACCGGCTTGCCGCAGGCCATGGCCTCGAGGATCGAGACCGGCAGGCCCTCCATGTAGTAGGAGGGGAGCACGAACACGTCCGAGGCTTTCATCAGGTCGTTCATGTCGTTCCGCCACCCGAGCACCTTGACCTGCGCCCCGACGCCGGCCGCATCCACCTGTTGCCGCACCTTCTCGAGCAGTGGGCCCCTGCCGGCGAGCAGAAACACAGCGTCCCGCCGCCTGCTGCACACCTGCCGCGCTGCTTCGACGAAGTCGAGGACGCCCTTGTCGGCAATGAGTCGCGCCGCGCAGAGCACGAACGTGTGCGCGGGGTCTACCCCCAGCTCCTGCCCCAGTCTGGCCCGGATGTCGGCATAGGTGCCTGGCGTGAAGCGGGTGAGATCCACGCCCATGCCCCGGAGCCGGAAGACGCCATTGGCGCGATTTGCCATCAACGTCTTCCGCGAAAGCTGCTCGTCGTAATCATTGAAGAGGAACATGGCGTCGGTGAAAGGGGCCATGAGCCTCTCGACCTGGAAACGCAACTGGAAACTGATTGCGCCCTGGGCCGGCCCGCATGCGAGCCCCTGGGCGAAATAGCCTATTCGGGGCGTGCCGGCGAGCCGCGCACCGACCCTGCCCACGACGCCGCCGAGCTTGTTGTAGCACACCGCGGCATCCACGGGTCGCGCGCGCAGCGTCCTGCGGATGCGCCAGATGGTCCGCAGCGCCATCAGCGGGTTGATGCTGCGCTTCATGCCGTGCGTAAAGACCTCGAACCCCAGCCCTCGAAGTTTTTCGGCCTCAGGGCCTTCGGTGCACACCATCACCTCATGCCCTCGCCGCTTCAGTTCTTTCATGGTTGGAGTCAGGAGCCACCACAACGTCTCTGCTGTGCGCGAGATATACATGATCCTCATCGGGACGCCTCCAAGTTGTCGCGCCCTTTCACCAGTGCGTCGAGGCGCGCGACTTCCGACTCCACGTTCACGGTTGCGTTGACAGCCACGACGGTCACGAAGACCAAGCCCTGGAGGGCGGCCTCCCCGAACAGAACACCTCTCAGGAAGGCGTTACTCCCCATGGCGACCTCCAGAATCGTGCCCACCAGCACGAGCACGACCAGCACGCTGAAGTCCGAGAGTTGCAGCGCCAGGTCGCCCACGCGGACGATCAAATCGCGGGTGGCACCGACGCTCCGGCGGCTATCGTGGACGGCGTCACGAGTGATCGCGCTCCGCCACCCGCCGGCCCGGATGCGCGGGACGAGCTCCGGGTGGGTGAGGACGTTTTGGGCGTACAGAAGGAAACCGACACTCTTGTGCTGTCTGCTCAGCACCATCGCCAGCGCGCCCAGGGTGGAGGTCAGCAAGACAGCCACGAGTGCCCCACCGCCCGGCGTGCGCCAGGCGATGTGGAGCCCAAGCCCGACAAAGATCCCGGCGAAGGCCACGGCATGCCCGAGCTCGTCAAGATAGATGCCCACAATGGAGTAGGTCTTGCGGAACCGCGCGATGTCGCCGTCGGCCTTATCGAACAGTTGGTGTGCCACGAACGCGAGCGCGCCGGCGAGGGCGAGTTCGGCGGGCCGCATGGCCAGTAGGACTCCCCCCAACAGAGCCAGACCGACAGAGATCAGCGTGACGTGGTTTGCCTCCAGGCCCGTGTGCAACAGCAGCCATGTGAGATAGATCGAGACCCGCCGCTGGAGCACATACCATGGGCTGCTGTTCTGGGCGATCTTGTCCGCATGGCAGATCGTCCTCAAAGTTGCAATGTCGCGTACCGGTTGACGCGTCGACGTCACAGAGAGGGTCCCCAATTACGCGATGCCGTGGAGGCTCTTGAGTTCCGCGACGGCCGTCGCGAAGTCCACAGTCGGCTTCCAATCTAGAAGCCGCCGCGCGAGCTGGTTGTCTGCCAGCGTGTCGTGCGGCTCGACGCGCGGTGGCAAATTGGTGGTGGGCCGGCCGATGAGGGCCGCCACCTCGTTCACGGAGTTATTCGCGCCGGCGCCGATATTGATGACTTCGCCACGCCCAACCTTGGGTGACTCCATGGCGCGAAGATTCGCGTCCACCACGTCGCGTACGTGGGTGAAATCCCGGGTCTGTGTGCCGTCGCCGGTAATGGAGAGTAGCTGTCCAGCCTTACCCTGCCGGAGGAAGACGGCGATGACGGTGACGTACGCGCCCTCGTCAGCCATACGCGGGCCGTACACATTGAAGTATCGAAGGCTGACGGTCTCGAGCCCGTAAAGCTCGGCGAAAAGGCGCGCGTAGTGCTCCCCTACATACTTCTGGAGGCCGTAAGGGCTCTTGGGCCTGGGCAGCAACGTCTCGGGCTGCGGGAGTTGATCCGTGTCGCCGTAAGCGGACGAGGAGGCCGAATAGACCAGGCGCTTCACCCCGGCGTCGCGCGCTGCGAGCAGGACGTTCAACGTCCCCGTAATATTGGGGCCGTGTGTTTCGAGCGGTCGCTCGATGGAATCCTGCACACGCGGCAGCGCCGCGCAGTGAAACACGCCGTCGACGGAGGCAAATGCGGAGCGGATGCTCTCGAGATCCGTGATATCGGCCTCGACGAGCTCCGCACCCTCCGGAATGTTTTTCCGCTTTCCGGTCGAGAGGTTGTCGAGCACCCGGACGCGGGCACCGCGGGCGATGAGCGTTTCCGCGATGTGGGAGCCGATGAATCCCGCGCCGCCTGTAACAAGGTAGAGTTTCATCGTGTGGAAGATCCCGGCCGCACAGCAGCCGCTTCCCTAGCGCCCATCGCCGTGCACCTCGACGCCCGGACGTTCCGTGATCTCCCTGAAATAATCGATCGTGCGCTGTAGCCCCTCCTCCAACGGCACCTTGGGTGCCCAACCCAGCCGCTCGCGCGCCAGCGAGAGATCCGGACACCGCCTCGTCGGATCGTCGTTGGGCAAATTCCGGTGGGTGATTGTCGACTTCGACTTCGTCATGGAGATGACCATCTCTGCAAGCTTCTTGACGGAGATCTCGGCTTGGTTGCCCAGGTTCATAGGCCCGACAAAGTCGGATGGGGTACCCATCAAACGGATGAGGGCCTCCACCAGATCGTCGACATAACAGAACGACCGAGTCTGTGAACCATCGCCATAGAGCGTGATGGGGTCGCCACGCAGAGCCTGTACGATAAAGTTCGACACGACCCTGCCGTCATCGGTCCCCATTCGCGGTCCGTAGGTATTGAAGATCCGCGCAACCTTGATCTCAAGTCGGTGCTGCCGGTAGTAGTCGAAAAATAGCGTTTCGGCGCACCGCTTGCCCTCGTCGTAGCATGACCGATCCCCAATCGGGTTCACGTGTCCCCAGTAGGTTTCCTTCTGAGGGTGCATCTCGGGATCGCCGTATACTTCGCTGGTCGAGGCTTGGAGAATCCTGGCCTTGACCCGCTTCGCCAAGCCGAGGAGGTTGATGGCGCCGTGAACGCTTGTCTTCGTCGTTTGGATGGGATCGAATTGATAATGAATCGGCGAGGCCGGGCATGCGAGGTTATAGATTTCGTCCACTTCGACGTATAGAGGAAAGGTCACGTCATGCCGTAAGAGCTCGAACCTCGAATCCTTGAGAAGGTCCGCGATATTGGCCTTCGTCCCCGTGTAGAAGTTATCGACACACAAAACGTCATGCCCCTCAGCGAGAAGCCGTTGACACAGATGGGAGCCGAGGAAACCCGCGCCACCCGTGATTAGGACGCGTTTGTTGCGTTCGTTACGCATGGGAATTACACCTCCTAGACGTGGAAGGGCGAGGGCGCGGCGGTCAGGCCGGCTCGCGAGACGAGCCTTGGTAGTACGGAAACGCTGCTTCCCTGGGGAGATCGACTTGATTCAAGGCCACTCCCAGGAGGTTCGCGCCGGAGCGCAGCAGCTGATCCTTGGCTCTCTGGATGACGCCCACGTCGAATCCGTCCGCCTTGACTACGAGCAGGACCCCATCGATGGCCGGAGCCAGTAAGCTGGTCGAGGTATCGAAAGCCACGGGTGGTGCGTCGATAAGCACGGCATCGAAACACTTCGCCAGGCGATCGATGACGGTCACGAACGGCTCGGCGAAATAGAAGCTGTCCGTGGTCAGATCGCCACACGTGAGGACCTTGAGGTTCGCCATGGAGGTGTTCTTGAGATACCCAGGTATCTGCCTGGAAAGGTACGGCTGATTCAATTCGTCACCAACCATGCCCAGGATAAACCGGTCGATACCCGTGGCGCCGGAAGCGGTCGTCGGCCTGTTTCCAGCTTCAGGCGCGGGGGCCTCTGGAGCGGGCAAAAAGCGATACTGAGGCTTGGCCAGGGCCAGCATCCGGCGAAGACGCTTGTCCAGCTCAACCTGGAGCGCGGAATCCAACTCTGCTTCGATGGGGCCAGGGCCTGACGGCCCCCTGCCCAGGGGTCGGCTTCCCTCCTGCTGAGCGCGGAGCGCGAAATCGCGCTGCCCCTGTCGGTCGGGCACGCTGGACACCCGTCCCTTGTTGAAGATGATTGAAAACTCTTCGCTTCCCTCGGATACCTGGAATCTTCCGGTCCTCGACTGTGCGCGGATGAGCTCGATCCAATCTCCGATCCCGAACTGTTTCGAGCTGTCACCGTTGAGGTCGGCCTTGGAGATCTGGCCAAGCAGGTCGCCCAGCCCGTGCCGGTGGTCCAGCTGGAAGAACTTGTGCAGCGTGGGACGAAATGCATCGGCGTCGACGATCGCGATCCGAAGCCGGTCCGACCGCGCAAGGTTCTCGCCAAGCTTCGCGACGATCGTCGACTTGCCTTCGCCGGGTCCGCTGCTTGTGATCATAATCCTGCGGGCCCCGTTGGAAATCAGGCGCGCAATGGAGGACGAGAAGACTCGGTAGGCGAGGGCTCCGGTATCGCTCACTGTACGGACTCCTTCGGAATCAGACCCAGGACGGGAAGTTGCAGGTGCCGGTCCACTTCGTCGGGCGTCCGGATCGTCTTTCGGTAGGACTCGAGAAGGAGGACAAGACCCGCGCCGGAGAGCAGGCCCAGCAGGAGCCCGATGGCCAGGTTGAGAATCTTGTGCGGTCGCACCGGCTCACGCTCAGCCACCGCCGACTCGACGATTCGGACCAGAGGGCTCTTGATTTGGCTCGTGATCTCCACCTCGTGAACGCGTGCCATCAGGAGGCTGTACAGATCGCGGTCAGCCTTCAGCTCCGCCTCGATCACCCTGTATTTCGCTGCTTGATTGTTCAGGGAACGCAGCTCCCCCTCCGCCTGGGTGATCGCGGTTTGCATGCTCTCCTCGCGTCCCGCCGCGATCGACTGGTCATTGCTCAAGTTCGCGACCGCGGCAGAGACTTCCTGCCTGATGTTGCGCTGGATCGCGTCATTCTCAGCCTTGAGCGAGATAAGCTTGGGATGGCTTGGGCCATACGTCTCGCGTGCCTTCGCAAGCGCTGTGTTGGACGCGATCAGGTCCCGCCTCAATGCGTCCAAGGACTCATTGCTGATCGGAATCTCGTTTGGATCGATTTGAGCACGCCTCAACACGCTTCGGATCTGGGCCAGCTGGGAGGATATCGAGAGACGCTGGAGCCGTGCCTTCGTATGGGAGTCACTAAGTGTGCCGACCGTCTCGGAGAGTTGGCGAATCTTTTCCTCCAGTGAAAAGAGCCCCATCGAGCCGCGCGTTTGTTCGTCGAGGCTATTGATCCTCTTTTGGAGTTCGTCGGCGCGCGCGCGCAGATTGGTTCCCAAGGAGGTGTCCAATTCGGAGCGCTGCCCCTGTTGGTAATTGACCAAATTCTCGGCGATCGAGTTTGTGATTTTCGCGGCGATGCCTGCGTCGTTGTGTTCCGCGCTGATCCGGATCAGGCGGGTGTCGCGAATCGGTTCCACGATCACGTTAGCCAGGAGCCAGTCGATCTTGTCCGTCATATCGCCCGGCTCCTGACCCTGGGATTTCGCGGAACGCCGTTCCCGCTCCTGCGGGCCGACTCGAACCCCTTGTCGCTCGAGGCTCGTCACCACTTGGGCCAGCAAGGCCCGGCTGGTCACCATCTCGGCAGTAGTGAAGAGCGCCTGATTGTCGGTTTGGGGGGTCGGAGCGTCCGTCGCGGCCCCGGTCAGCGGCGAGCGTGTTGCCTCCCGGCTGATCTCCACGCGAGCGCTACTTCGATATACGGGTGCCGTGAATACGTTCAACGCCACGGAGAGCGCAACACAGGCCAGGATGCAGCCCAGCATGGGCCCTTTTCGCCGCCGAATAACGTTCCAATATGCTCTGAGATTCACGCCTTAATCCTCATGCCTGGGTCGGATCAACCGAGCGGAGCGCCGGCCGTTAGAACCTTCTTGCTGGCACATCGATTCGATCGCCTGGTTGAAGAAGTAGGTCAGGCTTCTTGCCCTTCTGGACCTTGCGAAGGTCGATCTTGAGAACCTGTGTTTGACGTTTCGAAATTCGGGTCACTTTCACTCGATTCGGGGCGGCAAATTCGGAGAATCCTCCCGCAAGAATGCACGCGTTCAGCACGCTCAACCCATCTCCGATGGGATAGGCACCAGGTCGGCGCACCTCACCGATGATGTACACCTTCCCCGCGTACTCCTTCACGTTCACGATTACCGATGGACTGACGTAGTAGCCTCGGGAAAGGCGCTCGGTTATACGCTGGGATACCTGTGGCGGAGTCAAGCCGGCAATCGACAAGTCGCCCAGGAGCGGCGTCGTTATCGTGCCGGAGGACGACACCTCCGCGGCGAAGCTCTCCTGAACCTCTCCCCCGGCGTAGATCGAAATCTGCAGGACATCTCCGGCACCGATCGGATACGACGGAGAATCGGCGAGCGTGGCGTGAGTCGCGCCCGCCAGGATGGTTGCGGCTGTGAACGCCGCGCAAAGCCACGGGTTGCGAAGGTAGCCCATCACTGAAGACCCGCGGTGAGCGCGACGAAGATCCGACCGCGCCTGTAGTTGACCGGATCTGCCCGGTTCGGATCCACCTGCCGAACAAACTTGTAGCCGGTCTGGGCCGTCACTCGGGATCGAACCGGCACGCTGAGGGTAATCGCCGAACGATAGGTGTCGGCGCGAAGGCCGGGAGCGTGAAATGGGAACGTCCAAGCGTAGCTTCCTTCCATCGTGATTGTCGTCCGGGCTCCCACGGTATCGACGAGGGCAAACGCCACGCGCCGAGCCGTGACCGGGTGTGTGTAAAAGCCTCCTTCGCCTTCCAATGCTGTCTCCCAGTTGGCGGTGGCGATGCCGATCGGCAGTCGCGTCCGCAGCATCGCGGTCATAGTCGTAGCCGCGTCCCTCTGCAAGCTCGCCTCGGCTACCACCGGCCTATCTGCTCCCTGACCGTAAAGGATTACTCGGGCAGCGACCGCCGGTCGAGTTGTCTTGGGCGTGCCGTCTTGGTAGTCGACGATGGCGGCGCCAACCTCGAACTGGCTTGCGATGGTCGCTGTGTGGCGCCGACGGAAGCCGAGCTGGGCTACGTTCGACTCGAGTCCCCGTCTCCCATTGAAGTCCAACTGCGTGAGGTGATATGAGACCAGCCCGGCTGTGGTGCGGGTCCTCACAGGGAGGAGAGTCAATGCGAAGTGCCTCGTTGTAGCGTCGGATAGGTTTGCACCCGCGTAATCCCATGCTTCGATTTGGCCCGAAGTCTCCAGTCGAGTGAGATTCAGGTCGGCCGTCCCCGCCCCGCTTCGATAAGACGACGGAAAAAGAACTGAGCCCTGGTCCTGCTCAAAAGTGTCCCGCGATTCGCGGAATTTGAAATCAACGTTCGCGGAAGTCTGCGTCGATGGCGCATACGCGGCCCGGAATGATGCTGCATCGTTGGCGGTGGAGAACGAGGTTGAGCGAGAAGAATAGAAGCGCATGCTGCGGTGGGCTGACGCCTGCAGCGTGGTGAGGCCCCCCCGGCGAGCCACCCCCATGCCAGGCGCGACTAGCCATACGAAGTCGCCCGTTCCGTGTTCCGCCTGATGGACATTGTCATCATAGCCCAATTCCAGCCTCAAATCTGGATCCAAATCCAATGCGGAAGCTCCGGTCGGTGGTAGTGGCGCTGTGGCGAGGACAATAACAGCGGCGCACCGCACGCCCGATAATGCTCCACGCATGATTCGGGCCAGACCCGAAATGTACCACACAAACACCATCCTATCATCGATATGGAAAGCCCGTCAACGTCGCACCTACCACCGCATTATTGGGGCTATTTGGGTTCCGAAGCCCAACCGCGGAGCCAAGGCCCCCACAGCCCTCGCCCGGGTTATCCGAGAAGCCAGGAAGGGTCGCGGAGGGCGCAGACTTGCCGCGGGGAGGGCCAAGCAAACGTTGGGCGGCGGAGCGCTGATGTCTTTCGCAGGGGAACAGGGTCTAGCGGGCGCCGTCGCCCCGAACGATCACATTCACCGTCTGGGCTAGGATCTTGAAATCGAGCGACAGGGACCGGTTCCGCACATAGTGGAGATCGTACTGGAGCTTGCGGTTCGCGGACTCGACGGACGAGTCGTAGCCGCACCTCACTTGAGCAAGCCCCGTGACGCCCGGCATTATGTTGCAGCGCTGGTCGTACTCTGGGATCGCCTCTTTGAGGCGCTGAACAAAGAAGAAACGCTCCGGTCGCGGCCCGACAAGGCTCATCTCGCCGCGGAGCACGTTCCAGAACTGGGGAAACTCATCGAGGCGCGTCCTCCGGAGAAACCGCCCGACTCGGGTGACGCGGTTGTCCTGGTTGGCCGCCCAGACGGGTCCCGTGTTCCGCTCCGCGTCGACGACCATGCTGCGGAACTTATACACGTGAATCGGACGCCCGAAGCGGTCGAGGCTGCGGCGTTCCTTCTCGGGCGGGATGCCGCGCCCGCGGCGCCGATTGATCCCGACGCGTTCCTGCTTGAAGAAGATCGGGCCGGGCGAATCGAGGTAAATCGATAGGCCGATAATCGCGAAGACGGGAATCATGGCGAGGAGACCGAGCGCGGCGCCGGAGACATCGATTGCGCGCTTGAGGTGACTCGAGCTTCCGGGAGGCTCAGACGAATCACTGGCCTTCGACGACCGTGTAACCGGGAAGATCAACATGCTTAACGCAGAGACCTTTCGCAACGCCGGGCAACCTTTGCCCCCCGCCCAGCCTCTTCAAAGACCCTGCATTCGGGGGTTCTGTTGAGGGAAAACCTCCCCGAGCGCCGGCACCGGAGAGCCTCATCATGGTTTTTGTTGGGGGGATGTGACCGGAATGTGTCGTTTGTGCAACGACACCTCGATGCAGCGTGCCCCCCACGGCAACAATGAATATACCACTCCGTCCCGGGGCGTGCAAGGGATTCTTCAAGGGGCCGTTTTTGTGTGCGTTAGAAGCGAAAGGTGCGGGCTGGCGGGACGCACACCTAGAGCCGGTAGATGCCGCGGCGGCGTGTACCCTTGAGGGCATTTCGCGAATCAACGATGTACCGCGCGTGGCGTGCGACGAGACGGAAATCGAATGCCCGGTGCGGTGTGATGATCACGACGCAATCCGGAGAGCGCAGCGTTGCCGCGCTGAAGGGCTTCGACCGCCGCGGTCGACCGCCATACGTGAGCGACGGCACGTACGGGTCGCAGTAGTCGACGAGCGCGCCCTCCTTGTCCAGGATCTCGATCAGGTCCAGTGCCGGAGACTCGCGCACGTCGTTGATATCGGGCTTGTACGCGACGCCGAGAACAAGGATGCGTGATCCTCGAATCGCGAGGCGCCGCGCATTCAAGGCCTCGCGGACTCTTCCGGCCACATGGTACGGCATCTGGCCGTTTACCTGACCGGCCAGCTCGATGAAGCGGGCCTCGAATCCGCTCTGCTTTGCCTTCCACGAAAGGTAGAACGGGTCGATCGGGATGCAGTGCCCGCCGAGTCCGGGGCCCGGGTAGAACGGCATGAAGCCGAAGGGCTTCGTGGCGGCCGCATCGATGACTTCCCATACGTCGAGGCCCAGCTTGTCGGAGAGGAGCGCGATCTCGTTCACGAGCCCGATGTTCACGCTGCGGAATGTGTTCTCGAGCAACTTCACCATCTCCGCGATTTGCGAGGACGAAACCGGTACGACCTTGTCCATGACCGTGGCGTAGAGCGCCACGGCGGCGCGAGTGCAGTCCCCGGTGACTCCACCCACCACCTTGGCGATATTCCGCGTGTGATAGGTTGGGTTCCCGGGATCGACCCGCTCCGGCGAGAACGCCAGAAAGAAGTCCTTGCCGCAGGAAAATCCACGTTCCTCGAGCAGGGGGCGCAGGAGCTCCTCCGTGGTCCCCGGATAGGTCGTGCTCTCGAGGACAATGAGCTGCCCGCGCCTCAATCGCGGAGCGATCTCGCCGACCGCTGCCAGAATGTGGGAAACGTCGGGATCCTCGTGTCGGAACATCCTGGATGTACGATCGGCCCCGATTCAGCTCCCCCACGCGCTTCTCGTCGATCTCGAACCCGGTTACGCGATACCCCGCCTTGGCAAACTCGGTGGCGAGCGGAAGGCCCGTATAGCCAAGCCCAATCACGCCCACTCGAGCCGTGCGGCGCTCCACGCGACGCATGAAGAGGCGAAGCAGTGATCCGAGCGCAGGGGGCTTCGGCATGCGGTTCAGCTAGATCACGCCGCGAATCTGATGCTTAGAAGGGACAGCGATGGCTGGTGCTTGGGAGAACATCCTGTGATCGGATGAAGGGCTTACCATGGGGTCGTCGAACCGGACTCTAGCATCGGGTCCGAAGGGGTGTCAACCAGCTCCGATCCACCTTCCCATCGCTCGGGTCCAGCCACATGGATTTCACTCACAATCCGGTCCATCCGAAGGCGCTCGCGAGGAGCGCCAAACCCGCCGACGCGGCCGAGACGAACATGTTCCGTCCGAAATGGCCCACGCGGTCCCCCAAGGCGGTGCCCGCGAGGACGCTCTCCAGCACGCTGGCCAAGAATCCCGCGCCCGCCGCCGTCCAGGCCGCCGTCGCGGGGAGCAGGCCGACGCCCAGGACCGTGATCGCCGTCAGGAGCGCAGATGCCGAGCCGGCCAGGAGCCCGGCTCCGCTTACCCCGCCCGGCGCCCCGTGGGTCAGCGCGACGACCCGGAAGCGACGGAGGCCGAGCACGCGCCCGCCAAGGACCGGTCCCAGCTCGGTCGCCGCGGTATCCGCGAAGGCACCGGCCAGCGCGGAAACATAGACGAGCGCGAGGGTCCCCTCCGGCGCCGCACCGAACAGCGCGAGCGCTCCGGCGATCGCTGGAATCGCGAGCTTCGCCGCCACGTTGCGGACGCTCCGGCGGCCCCGATCATTCTCGGCCGCTCCAAGACGCTCTTTCTTCCCGCGGC
Organism: Candidatus Eiseniibacteriota bacterium; assembly: GCA_005893265.1. Lineage (GTDB taxonomy): Bacteria > Eisenbacteria > RBG-16-71-46 > SZUA-252 > SZUA-252 > WS-7. Next base: position 17,527 of record VBOX01000018.1, read on the forward strand.
CAATCCGGGTCAAGAGGCCCGAGCCAAGAACGAACAGCGCGAGCGGCGCGAACGCCGCGGCACCGAGCCCCGCGGTCGCTATCAACGCGACAAGGAACCCCACAAGGGCTCCGGTGAGTGTGCCCTGGCGCGTCAGCACCACGAGAGCTGCCCCTGCGAGAGCGAGAAGAGCTCCCCATGGCGCGGAGGGGTCCAACATCACCGCTCACGCCAGAAAGCGGTAGGCCGCGGCAACAAGGAGTGGAACCGTCACGTTGTCCACGCCGGGGGGCGAGAGCGCCTCCGCTATGGCGCCGGCGACGCCGCACCCGACGCCGGCCCGGAGGGCGGGCGGTCCCCCTGGGCAGGCGGCGGCGACGGCGGCGCTGGCCGCCGCGGCGACCAGGAAGAAAGCAAGCGAGCCCTCCACGGACCGCCCATGCGCCCACCGACCGTACCGCCGTTGGCCCAGGTCCGTTCCCACGAGAGCCGCCGCCGGATCCGCGAAGGACAGGGCCGCGATCCCCGCGAGCACGGCCCCGCGGTGTCCGAAGTCCCAGAAGAAGAGATAGGTGAGGCACACGCCCAGGGGAAACATCCAGAGCCCGAGTGCCTCCCGGGCGTCGTCGGCCAGGCCCGGGACGTAGGCGCGGAGCTTCTGCGAGGCGTTGAGCGCGATGAAGAGCGCCGGGGGCACGATGGCCCAGCCCCGGGAGTGAAACAGGACGGTCATGAGAAGGGTCACCGCCCCGATGAGCGCGTGGAGAATCTTCCGAAATAGGAAACGTGAGAAGGGGCGTTCCCGCCGTTGGGACCGGCGTGCGACGTCAAGAAGGAGCGCGACGAGACCGACCGAAACCAGGACCAGGAAAGGATCGTGGAGCCGCGCCAGCACGGCCGGACCTTATCCGCTCAGGTGAGCGGATGTCAAAGCGATTCCCCTTCCCCCGTGCCGGCCTCCAGATCCTTGACGTCGAACACCGGGTCTTCTTCCCTCGGGGCGTCTCGCCCGGGCCTGGTCGCAGGTGCTGGAGCGTCCTCGTCGGTCAGCGGAGTGAATTCCTCGGTCCTGAGATGGAGGCTCCGGCTGAGCCGGATCAGCTCCAGCTTGTCCGGGGTCAGCTCTCGGCGGCTGCGCAGAGGCGACTCGGGCGCGTTGCGGATTGACTCCATCCGATGGCGCTCCCCTGCCTGCGCCCTGCGATCGACCTCCTCGAGGAGCGTGTCGACCTGGATCGCGATGCCGGTGTGATCCGGAGTCTCCTGGGCGTCGAACTGGAAGTAGCCGACCTGCCAGGTGCAGAGGTCGTAGAGCGCCTCGCACGTCTGATAGAGCACCGCGCCGTCCTGATCGGCTCCCGTGATCGCCCCCATGTCGACCAGGATCGCGCCAAGACGCCGGGAGCCGCCGGCCGTCTCCTGGGCCTCGAGAGCAGTCGACAGGGTATCCTGCGAGATCTTTCCCAGCTTCATCATGATCTCGCCGAACCGCTCGTCGCGAAGCGTGTCGGTGGCTTGGACGATCTTCCCGCGGTTTAAATGGATCTGTGCCGTGGCCGCGTCGGAGCGGATGGTGATGACCCCGCTCTTCTCTCCGTTCGCGATAATCGCGAGCAGTTCGGGGAGGCTGAGATCGCGCAAGCTACCTACGAGCGCCATCGTTTCTCTTCCATCAAGCGGTGGAAACCTGATTCTTGCCGGCTTGCTTTGCGGCGTAGAGCGCGATGTCGGCGGCTTCGAGCAGCTCCCCGGCCGTAGCTCCGCTATCCGGGAATGTCGCCACACCCACGCTGATCGTGATCGCGCCGGCGTCCACGAGCGGAAACGCCCTCGATTCGACCGACTGCTTGACGCGTTCCGCAAGCACGCACGCGCCTTCCCGCGCCGTCTGGGGCAGGATCACCACGAATTCGTCGCCGCCGTACTTTGCCACGAGATCGATCGCGCGCGCCTCTCGCACGAGCGCTTGAGCCACGAGCTTCAGCACTTCGCTCCCGCGCAGGTGTCCATGCCTGTCGTTGTAGGATTTCAGGTTGTCGACGTCGAGCATCATAAGCGAGAAGTACTGACCGAATCGAGCCGCCCTCTTGACCTCGCGGCGGAGCGCCATCTTGAGGAACCGGTAGTTGTAGACCTGGGTGAGATCGTCCGTGACGGCCAGTTGCTCCGCCCGGCGGAAGAGCTTCCCGTTTTCGATCGCGATCGCCGTGTGGTTGGCGAGAATCGAGAGGACTCTAAGGTGGCGCACCTCGAACGGCGATCCATCGATCCGGTTCACCGCGACGAGAACTCCGAGCGTCGTGTCACGCACCTTGAGGGGCGCCGCCAGGCAGGCCGTGGTGCTCAGCCCCGGCAGCGAGTCGGTCTCCGGGCGGTACCGCGGATCCGCTCCCACGTCCGGCACGTGGAGCGGTTGGCCTTCCAGCATGACCCAGCGGGAGATGCCGTTCTGGCTCTCGATGTCGTATCGCTCGAGCTTGTGGAGCTGGCCGTCGTTGGAGATCCTGCGCGCATACTTCCGGACCTTCCTGCCCTCGACGGTGATGAGGAATACCGCCTGGGCGTGCAGAATCTGGAGAGCGCAGTCCAGGACGGACTCGAAGATCGTCTCCTGTGCCCTGCCCCCGTTGATCAGGCTGGTGATTTCCTGAAGGGTGGCAAAGAACAGCTCGTTCTCCGACAGGTCGGGGGTTGCAGAATGCACGATTTCGTCATGGCGATTCATGGCGCTGAGGAAGGTTGCAACCTCCATGCCGCTGGGGGGTCGCTCTACTGATCTTGCCTGAACAGACGGAGTTGCGTGAGGAAGCGACGGAGGGCAAAGAGCAGGACCGCCAAAATCCCGGTCGGGATCATGTACCGGTAGAGCGGTAAGTCTTGGAGCATCGGGGCCACGGTGCGGAAATAAACGAAGAGGAGGACGACATCGAGGATGACCACGGCCCCCGCGACAATGAGGGTGGAAAGCCGGGCGACCCTGCGCTCGGACCAGCGGAACGAAGCGGGCATCAGCGGCTGTCTGACATGGATTGCGTGGGTGTTGCCTCGGCCTGCGCCGCCGGGTGATGAGTGGTGCGCCCGAAGGGATTCGAACCCCTGGCCTTCTGCTCCGGAGGCAGACGCTCTATCCAGCTGAGCTACGGGCGCAAACGCTACTCGCAGGGAGCAGCTTACCAGGTCCTCATTTGAGGAGTACGAATTGTCCGGTTTTCATTCCGTCCGCCGTCTCGATGCGATAGAAGTAAAGCCCCGTAGCCAGCCGCCGGCCGTCGTAGTCCAGCCCATCGAACCTCAGTGAGTGCAGTCCATCACCACCGTCCGTCTTCACCAGCGTCCGAACGAGGCGTCCGCTGATATCGGTGATGTCGACACGCAGCCTGCCCGCCCGGGTCGTCGTGAAGCTGAGCGTTCCACTGTTCCGGAACGGATTCGGGGAGAACCGGGGCTCGACCATTACCGCCGCGACGGTGAGCGGAGCGGAACTCGAGGCGGTTGCTCCAGCGTTGTCAGCCACGGTCACGACGGCGGTCCAGTTCCCCGCCGCATACGTATGTGTCGCGGTCGGCGACGTCTGCGAAACCGGAGTCGTGCCATCACCGAAGTCGAACCGGTAGGATACGATCAAACCATCGGGATCCGTCGACCCCGAAGCATCCGCCATGACCGCGAGGGGCGCGTTGCCGGTAGACGGGGTCAATACCAAAGAGGCCGTTGGAGATTGATTATTCGGATCCGGTTGCACGGTAATGGAGCGCGTGTCCGGAGTAGGATCCGCCTTGCCGAGGGCATCCGTCACCGTGAACGAGATGGTATACGTGCCCGGCGTGTAGAAGATCACCGGGCCTGGATCCTCTGCAAATTGGTTCGTCGCCGCGCCGCCCAGGTTCCAGAGGTACGTAAGGGGCGTATCCCCGTCCGGGTCGGTCCCTGTGCCGGTCAGGTTAAGCGCCTGGCCCGTGTGGATCGTCACGTTCGAGGGAGGTGAGTCAATTGAGCCCTCGGGCGGCAAGTTGGGACGGGACGCTGTAACGGGTGCAAGGGCGCGCCCCGTGAGTCCTAGATCATCCGTCGCGATCATGGTCACGGTCCAGTTGCCTTGCAAGTACGTGTGCGTCGATGTCGGTTGAGCCTGTGGGCCGACGACTGTCTGGTCGCCGAAATCGAACTGATAGGAGACGATGTTGCCGTCCGCGTCGCGGGACCCGGAGGCATCCGCTATTACCGCCAGCGGAGCCTCACCCGACGAAGGAGTCACGATCAGGGCGGCTGCCGGAGGATCATCTGGATCGAACTCTAGCGCCCCCCGATCCCCGTAGGCCACTGGCCCCACACCCGTGTTGGGGGTCAGCAGATCATCCTGACGCGCGGAACCGTCAGCGTCGGTTGCCGGCCAATTCGGAACCCCCGAGTCGGCCGCATCGATCGCGGGCGATCCCGCCCCGACATGGAAGTCGCCGCTCAACGGGCTTAGAAACTTTGGATCCGCTTGCGTCGAGTGCGTGTCTTGGCCGCTCACGGCGCTGTAAGCCGCGATTGTGGAGTAAAGCGTCCGGATGTACTTGATCGGCGCCTGGGTCGTCGAGTTCCAAAAGATGTTGTAGTCCGACCTGAACCCCGGCGACGATGCTTCGTCCATCCACAAATTGAATTCGTTTGTGGTCAGGCCGTTATCGATGGCGATGCAGTTGTATAGAGATACGTACTGGGCAGTGTCCTCGATGGAAAAGCCATCCTTGAAGTTGTTGCAAGCCACGTCACCGATATGGAAGACGCCTCGGCAGCGCACTTGGTCGAAGCCGTGGTCGCCATTGTTCCAGGAGAGGTTCTGGATCGAGAGACAGTTGTTGGATCCCACGTCGATCTGAAGCCCGGAATCCTGGTTGTCGTGCAGTCGATTGCGCCGGATCAGATTTCCCGGCGAAGAATAGATCAGGATCCCCACCGATAGGCGAATGGTCGGGTTGGCATTCCGGAACGACTCATTGTCCTGAATGGTGCAGCGTGTGCTCTGGTGCGAGGAGGACTCCGTGATCATGATTCCATGGCCGCCATTGTCGAAGACCGTGTTCTTTTCAATTAGAACGTCGCTGCAGCCGGGCACGTAGATCCCGTATTTGAAGCTATGACTAATCTTGTTGTTTCTGATCGTGCAGAAGTCGGAGGAGCTCCCCAGCCTAATGGCGCGGTCGTCACTACGTATGATCGTGAAGCCGTCCACCGTCACATGCGAGCCGGTCCAAACATAGAATGCAGTGGGTCGCCGCCCGACCAGCAACTCCCGAGTCCCCGGATTGAGGCCACCTGCGTTCAGGTAGAGGCCGTTCCCCGAGACATACGTGAATGAGTTCATCGGTAAATCCGCGGGAGAGTCGGTAGAAGGCGCAAGCCGTACGCCATCCATGAATACCTGGTTCGGACTCCAAGTGACGCTCGCGGCCAGATACACGTTTCCGGAAAAGAGGGCCCACTTGGATGGGAACGAGAAGTCGTCGGAGCCATCCAGGATCACCGGCCCGCCGAGCGCCTTGAACTCGTATGGACTGGCGGCAGATCCTGAATCCAGAACCGCCACCGATTCTCGATACACGCCGGGCTTGACGTATATCGTAATCCCCGGGCCCTTGTGGGCCGCGGCCGCCGCCGAGATCGTGCAATAGGGCCGCGCCTCGGTACCCGGCCCCAATTCGGAGCACGAGGCACTCGAGTTGTCCACGTAGTAGTAGGTCTGCGCCGAGAAGGATGGGACTGGCCCGAGTAGTGACAGCACGACGGCCACGGGTCCCATGAACGTGGCCAGCGAAGTCGACCGGGGATGGGCCGCCGCTGCGCCTAGCCCGGGGGAGCCCCGTTCAACGGAGGTCCCACCTAAAGCGATGATATTCATGATACTGTCCAGATCCCGTGCAGAAGCCTCACGACGGTCCCGCCTCCATGCGCAACCCGCGATGCAACCGCACGGAGCCCTACTGCCCCCTGCGACAACATTAGTTTACATATTTTTCCGACCGGATGCTATCTGCTTTTCAAGCAGCGGTCGTGCGTCACTTCCAGGGAATCCCGTGGGAATCCAATTGCTCCTGGGCTGCCGTGAGTCCCAGCCGGGCGGCGTGCACCATGGCGGCTATCGCTTGGTCGTTCCTTCCGAGCTCATCCAAGGTAACGGCGAGGTTGTAGAACGCCTTCGCGTGATGCGGATCGACGCTTGTTGCGCGTTGGTATAGCCCAACGGCGCCCTCACGGTTCCCTTCCGAGTACGAGATGACCCCCAAATTGTAGAAGGCCTCCGCGTTCGTCGGATCGATCTCGGCAGCCTTTTCCAAGATCGCGCGCGCCTCCCGCAAACGCTTCTCCTGTGCGTAGGAAACACCGAGGTTCAAGTACGCATCCGAATAGTCCGGCTTGGGAGGGAATCCCGCGACCACGTATCCCCAAAGCGACGTCGAT
>VBOX01000019.1 GCA_005893265.1 Candidatus Eiseniibacteriota bacterium
CCGAGCTCCGACAGCGCGCGGGCCAGCTCACGCGCCTGCCATTCGTTCTGGTGTGTCGCGGGCAAGTGGGGCATGCGAAAGGGAGCGACGCGGCCCAGGAGAAGGCACCATCGCGCGTGATTCGTTCGCTCGACGTTCCTGGCAATCCCTGAGCCCAGGATCTTGGCCCGAGCCTTCCAAAGGGCCGCTCCCAAGCGGGATGGCTTGTTGCCGGCGTCGGTCAAGGCGGGACGGATTGTACCAAGAGGGTGCTCTCGTGAGGGAGCCGATTTGCGGTAATCTCCTGCCCTCTATGTTCGCCAAGAACCGTCAGCTCTTCGCGACCGGCGTCTTCCTCCTCGACGGCGTCCTGATCTTCGCTTCCTGGGTCGCCGCATACTGGCTGCGATTTTACGCCCTCGGCATTCCGTCGCCGCTCGGCGTCCCATCGATCCAGCTCTACCTTTGGTTCGGCGCCGTGCTCACGCCGGTGTCGCTCCTGATCCTGCGCTCCCTCCATATCTACCGCTCCACGCGCACCGCCCGCCTCTCGCAGGAGCTCTTCTCGCTCACCCAGGGAATCGTCGCGGTCACCGCCCTGGCCGGCCTCGGTTCCTACCTCTCGCGCGGAGAGCTGAGCCGTTCGGTGCTTTTCCTTTTTGCGGGGACCGGGTCGGTCGCGCTCTGCGGAACCCACGCCGTAGGAAGGACGATCCTCCGCGCGATGAGGCGCAATCGCCGCAATCTCAGACACGTGCTGATCGTCGGAACGGGCGATCTCGCGGCGGACCTGGAGCGGAAAATGGCCTCGGAGCCCGATTACGGATTTGCGGTCGAGGGGATGATTGCCGTCGACGCCGCGGAGATCGGGCAGACGATCGGCTCCTCACGCGTCATCGGGACCGTGACGGAGCTTCCTGAGCTGGTCGAGCGGACGGGCGCGGAGCTGGTCTACCTGGCGCTGAATCGCTCCGAATACGAGGCCGAGCTGGAGGCCCTGGAGCGGCTGAACGACTCAACCGCCGCGGTGAGGCTCGTTCCCGATCTCGCGCGCACGTTCACGCTGAGCGCGAGCGTGGAGGATTTCGAAGGAACGCCGATCATCCTCGTGACCGAGAGTCCGGGCCAGGGATGGAACGCCGTGTTGAAGCGAGCGTTCGATTTCACCTTCTCCCTGATCGGCCTCATCTTTCTCTCGCCGTTGCTTCTCTTGCTCGCCGTCATCGTGAAGGCGGATTCCCCGGGACCGGCGGTCTACGCCCAGGAGCGCGTCGGGTTGAACGGCCGACGGTTCCGGATGTACAAGTTCCGCACCATGCGCGCCGACGCCGAGGGAAAGGGGGCGGCGGGTTGGACCCGGCCCGGGGATCCCCGGCGGACGCGTGTCGGGTCCATGTTGCGCCGCCTTTCGTTCGATGAGCTGCCGCAGCTTTGGAACGTGCTGGTCGGACACATGAGCCTCGTCGGTCCCCGCCCGGAGCGGCCCGTGTTCGTGCAAGAGTTTCGCGCCTCCATCCCGCGCTACATGCTGCGCCACCACGTCAAGGCGGGGATCACCGGCTGGGCCCAGGTGAACGGGCTCCGCGGCGACACTCCTCTCGATCGTCGGATCGAATACGACCTCTACTACATCCAGCACTGGTCCATGGGATTCGACGTCAAGATTCTCTTCCTGACGCTCCTTCGTGTTTTTAGGGACCAGAGCGCGCACTAGCGGCCACGCCGGAGAAGGCGCACCAGGTCCGCTACCGGACCCGCCCCCACGCGAGAAGGATCAGCGCCGCGGCGCCTCCAGCAAACACGGCGATATCGCGGGCCCCGAGCGTGACGCCCCGCCGCGACATGACCATGCCGCAGACGCACGCCGCGCCGAGTCCGGCGGATGCGTAGGCTTTGGGCATGCTGAGAACTCCTGCGCCGGACGCGGCGAAGAGCGCGTAGGCAATCGCCAGCGCCACAGGGAACACGAGGCTGATCGGAAACCAAAGGCGGGCGCCTCCCAAAGGGAGCGAGCCGAGCGCCCAGGTCATGAGACCGATGCGCCCGAATTCCCCGACGAGGGCCCACGCCATCAGAGGCTCCGCGGGATCGAAGCGGTGCGAGTAGAGGAGGTGCAGAAGCGGGGTCGCGCCGAGCCTCGCCGCGATGAGCGCTGCAGCGGCCGGGAGGATGATGGGGGTCCAATGCTTGCGCGTATAGGCGCGCGTGCCCTCGGCCCCCGGGGCGCCGCTGATCTTTCCGAACGCGTAGCTCGCGAGGTAGGCGTAGAAGAGCGACCCGACCTGCTGTGAGATCGAGAGCCCGGCCTGTAGGAAGCCGTTTGCTTCGATGCCGTTGGCCCGAACGTAGTGGGATCGCACGGTGAGGAACGTGCCCTGTTCCACCAGAGAGGCCAGGAGGCCCGCGCCCGCGACCGTGAGGAGCGAGCGCGCGAGGCCGGGCGTGAGCGCGCGTTCCCGCGGGGGAGTGAGGACCGGCGCGTACGTGCGCCTGTGGACCGCCAGGGCGCCGACGCATCCCGCCGGGAAGAGGATCGCGACCGCGAGCGCCCCTCCCTGGAGGCCCCAGCGAGGCACGAGGAGAAACATGGCCAGGACGGAAATCCCGCCCCCCACGATGGAGAACGTGAGCGGCGCCCGTAAATCCGACCGTCCGGCGAACAGGCCCACCAGCGTCTGTTGGACCGCCACGCCGGCGACGCCGATCATGGAAATTCGGATCAGCCCGGCGTACGCCGCCGCGCCCAGCAGAGCCTGCGAGATCTGCGCGGCGAAGAGGAGGCCGCCCGCGACCACCACGGAGCCGGTCATCGCGAGAAGCGTGAACGCGGCCCATACGGTCCTTCGCGCCGCAGGCTGATCGTCCGCGGCGGTCGCCGCTCCGATGACCCGCGCTACCGGAAGGCCGAGCCCCATGCCGGCCGCCGTGCCAAGCCAAGCCTGGTTCGAAAAGACCTGCGCGAGAATGCCGAGGCCTGACGCCTCGAGATGCTGGGCGAACCACTTGTTTCGGATGATCCCCATGAGGCCGTTCACGACCGTCGCGCTCGCGCCCATCGAGAATCGGAGCGAGCGATCTCTCCAGAGCGCGAATCGTGCGTCGGGCATGGGGATGGAGTGTCGGGGAGGGTTGCCGGGGTGTCAATCCGCCACGCCGCCGGCGGCCCGGCGTTGGAGGTCTACACCCGGCTCTTCCAACAGGCGTTCCACGCGTAGTGGGCGTAACACCAGAGCGCGGAAGGGAGGGAGAGTTGCTCCCGGACGCGATAGATCTTCCACATGTGCAGCGCCGATCGGATCCTGTTTCTCGACGCCGAGCCGCGGACCACGCGATAGAGCGCGAGATCCCTCGGGATTCCTTGCGCCACCACCCCCCGTCTCAAGAGGTCGTACCAGAGGGAGAGATCCTCGTGCTGGCGAAGCGGCGGCATGCTCAGAGGATCGAGGCGTGTGCGATCGAGCATCACGGTCAGGCAGCCTATGATCGTGTTGTGAAGCAGGAAGAGGTAGTCGACGCGATCGGGCGCCCGCACGGGCCGTCCCGACGGCTTCCCTCGCTCGTCGATGATCGAGTAGCCGGCGAAACTGAACACGGCGCCCGTCTCCCGCATGAAGGCGACCTGCACCTCGAGCTTCTCGGAACGCCACAAGTCGTCGCTGTCGAGGAAGGCCACGTAACGACCCCGCGCTTCCGCCAGGCCGCGATTCCGCGCCGGCCCCGGCCCCTGCTTGGGCGACTGTCGGACGAGACGGATGCGCGGATCGGATGATGCCCAGCGCCCGGCGATCTCGCGGGTCTCGTCCCTCGAGTCATCGTCCACGATGATCATCTCCCAATCTGTGAACGTCTGCGCCTTGACCGAGCGGATCGTCTCGTCAAGAAACCGAGCCGCATCGTGGGCCGGCGTGATGACGGAGACCGTGGGTGGGGCGTGGGTCGCGTCGGAGGGCGGGGGCGCCGCCGGGCGGCGGGTCGATTCCGGGGTCACGCCCTCTAGACTAGGATGCGCCTCGACTCCCGGCAAGGGGCGGAGAACGCCAGGGGTCGTGTGATAGACTCCGCCGCCCAATGAGTCCATCCCTTCACGCCGACAAACGCTTCGGTCTGGCTTGAGCCCCGCGCTCCCGTTCCTCGAGATCGCTCCGTTCGCGTTCCTTACCGCCCTCACCTTGACGCCGCTCACCTGGCGGCTCGCCCGGGCCACGGGCTACGTCGATCATCCCGACCCGCGCCGGGCACACGCCAACCCGACGCCGCTTCTAGGCGGCGTCGCGATCGCGGTGACCCTGGTCCTTGCCCCGGTCCTCGCGCGCGTCGCGGGTGTCTCGGTCGTTGCGGCGCCTTCGATGGGGCTCGTCGCCGGGGCCCTCATCGCGCTCGCGCTCGGCCTGATCGACGACAGGAGGCCGCTGGGTGTGCGCGGAAAGCTCACGGGCCAGATCGCGGCGGCAGCGTGTCTCATCTGGTGGGGGACCGAGGTGCCGGCGCTCCGTGAGAATGCCTTCCTGGGTTTGGTCGCGCTCCTCGGCGTCCTGACCCTGCTCAACGCGATCAATTTTCTCGACAACATGGATGGGATCCTGGGAGCTCTCATCCCCGTGACCGCGGGAGGATACGTGGCGCTGGCGCTGATCCACGGCGCGCCGGTGCAGCTGGCGCTCGCGTGGGGCCTCATTGGGGCCTGCGCCGGTTTTCTCGTCTACAACGCGCCGCCCGCGCGGATTTTCCTGGGGGACGCGGGGAGCCATCTGCTCGGTTTTGCGCTCGCGGCGCTCGCGCTCCAGTCGCTCCAAGAATCGCTCACATGGCCGCATGTCGCGGCCGTCCTGGTGATCCTCGCCTATCCGTTGTTCGACGTAGTTTTCGTGGTGTGGGATCGAATTCTCGGCCACCGGCCTTTCTACGTGGGTAGTATCGACCACACGACACATCGCCTGGGAAAGGTCTTCGGACGGTGGGGAGCGATTGTCATTGTGACCGTCATCACCCTGATCAACGCTTCGTTCGGAGTGTGGATTTGGGGGCGCTCCGATTCCTTGTCAATCGTCGTCGCTCTAACCGTTTCTGTGCTCGCGTACACACTTTTCGGGGTCGTCCTGCGACACATACGTCCCACCGCCTAGTTCGTCACTTGACAAAGCGCTTTTACACTTGTATTCTCAACTGGCGCAAGGTGTAGGGCGCAACCTTGACCTGCCGGTCAAACCAAAGGGTGGGTAGAACCAATGACGCAGCGTCCAGATCCGTCGCAGCCGAGGGATCCCAGCGCGTCCGAAATGCCCGAGATCGACCCTCTTGAGAGACTCAGCAGGGGCTTGACGCAGTGGGAACGCGAACTTCTCGCCGAACCAAGGTCTCCGTCTCGATCACGTGTCGTATCCGACCTCGACCGCATCACGCACGTGCTGCAAGCGGCGCGTTCGGTCACGGGCACCCTCGATCTCAATGAGCTTCTGATCCGCGTCGTCGACGCCGTGATCCAAGTCGCGGACGCCGATCGGGGATTCATGATGCTCATGCGCGACGACGGAAAGCTCCACTTCGAAGTCGCGCGCAACAAAGACGAGAGCACCCTTCCTTCCGATGAGTTCAATATCTCGTGGGGGATCGCGGAAGAAGCGGCCCACCGGCGCGAGACGGTCTGGGTTCCCGACGCCGTGGGGTCGTCTCTGTTTCAGGATCGAAAGAGCGTCCGCGAGCTCTCGCTCCGCACCGTGGTGGCGCTTCCGATCCTGAATTCCGGGCGCGTCCTCGGCGTGCTCTATATCGATTCCCATTCCATCACCCACGAGTTCACACCCGACAGCATCACGCTCCTCGAGGGATTCGGGGCGCTCTGCTCCGTCGCGCTCGAGAACGCGCGGATGCACGAGGCTCTCAAGGATTCGAAGAGCCGCCTCGAGATCGAAAATCAAAACCTTCGCCGCGCCCTCAAGGAGGATTTCCGCTACGGTCTTCTTGTCGGCCGAAGCCCCAAGATGCTTCGGGTCATCGAGCTCTTGGAGAAGGTCATCCCGACCCAGGTGTCCGTGCTGGTGCAGGGTGAGACCGGTACCGGCAAGGAGCTGATCGCTCGGGCGATCCACATGAACGGACCGCGCCGCGACAAGAACTTCGTCGCGGTGAACTGCGGGGCCCTTCCCGAGAATCTCCTCGAGAGCGAGCTCTTCGGCTACAAGAAGGGTGCCTTCACGGGCGCGAGCGAGGATCGGATCGGTCTCTTCGAAGCCGCCGACGGCGGCACGATTTTTCTCGACGAGGTCGGCGAGATGCCCGCTTCCTTGCAGGTAAAGCTCCTTCGCGTCCTTCAAGACGGCCACATCCGCCGCGTCGGCGATACCGTCTCTCGCAAGGTGGACGTGCGCCTGGTGGCCGCGACCAACCGCGACTTGAAAGGAGAGGTCGAAGGGGGACGCTTCCGCCAAGACCTGTTTTATAGACTGAACGTCGTGCCGCTCGATGTCCCGCCGCTCCGGGAGCGGGGTGAGGACGTGCTCCTTCTGGCGCAGCATTTCCTCGACCAGTTCGCCAAGCAGCAGCAACGGAAGCTCCGTGGGCTCACGCCCGAGGCGCGGGAGCTGTTGCTCCGGCACCCATGGCCGGGGAACGTTCGAGAGCTGGAGAACGCCATGGCGCGCGCCGTGGCGCTCGCCGACGAGGGTGCGGCGCTCGAGCCGTCGCTCTTCGGGCTCGGCGCCCCGGTGACGCGGAGGTGGGACGGACAGCACACCCTGCGCGAGACGCTGGACGCGGTGGAGGCGGATACGATCCGCGAGGCGCTTCGCCAATGCGACCAGAACGTATCGCGGGCCGCGCGCGCGCTCGGCGTGAGCCGGCAACACCTTCACAATCGGATGAACTCGCACGGCATCCGCCGTTCGCGCGTCTTGAACGAACCGGCCGGGTAAGGGACGGACGAAGTCTAGTGGCGTCTCCGGTCGAGCGCCGTCTCGCTTCTCTGCGGGCGATTCTCATGCAGAGCGACGCCGGGATTCGCGCCCAGTTTCCCGAATATTTCCTCACGTACTACACGTACCTCCGGATCATCCGGAATCCCCCCCGAATCGAGCATGTCTTCCAGAAGGCGCGCGATATGTATCGCTACCTCGAGGCGGAGGGCAAAGACGTTCTCGACCTGGGCGCCGGGTTCGGCCTGGAAGCGCTTCTCGTGGCGATCTACGGGGCGCGTCGCGTCGTGGCGACCGAGATCGATCGCGACATGGTCGAAGTGGGGCGGTACCTCGCCGAACGCATGGATCCACCGATGACGAACTTCGAGTCGAAGTATGGAGATGGCATCGCGATGCAATTCCCTTCGGCGAGCTTCGACGGAGTAATGGCCAACTGCGTCATCTCTCATGTGCGCGACCTGGAGGGGTTCCTCGGCGAGGCGCACCGCTTGCTCCGGCCGGGGGGCATCTTCTTCTTGAGCGACGAGAACAACTCCCTCTTTCTTCCCGCGCGGCCCCGGCGCAGGCGGGGCTGGCGCCAAATGGAACGGGAGCCCCGAGGCCCCTACTTCGCCGCCCGTCTCGCGTTCATCGGGGAGCACTTCCCGCAAATCACCGGAAACGAGCTGCTCGAAACGGCGCGGCTGACACGGGGGCTGGTGGGGAAGGATATTCTGAGCGCGGTCCAGGAGTACCAAGCATCGCGCCGCGTCGCCGCGCGTCCGGCCTTTCTCTACCGAGACCCGGTCGACGGCCAGTACCCCGAGCGGGAGCTGAACCCCTATTGGCTCATGCGGAAATTCCGGGACGCGGGGCTCAAGCCCGAGCTCCTCCCGGCTTTTTTTTCGAGAAGCATCGAGAACAATCCGCGCCAGTGGGTAAAGGACGTCCTCCGCTTTTTCTGCTCCCTCGTGCCCCCCCTTTCCGTCTACGTCTGGCCGATCATGCGGCTCCGGGGGCGAAAACCCGTGTTGACACCCTCCGCCGGCGTCTCCTAGTCTCGCGCCGATGCGAACCGGCGTTCTGAGCCGCGCGTCCGCGCGCGTTCCGTCCTTCGCAGCGCCGCTCACCGCGTCGCTTCTCGTCCTCCTTTTCCGCTCCGCGCTCGCCGTAGCCCCCGAGGTATCCCCCGCCGCCCCCGGGGACCTTCCGGCACCGACCTCCTTCACCGCCGGGGATCGTCCGGGCGATTCGGGGAACGCAAAGCCGGGTGCAGAGCGCTACGTCGATACCACGGCGAAGGACGGCACCGTCTACCGCTACGAGATCCGCACGGTCTCGGCGGCCGATACCTCGAGCGCCGTCCCGGCGGCCGGAGGGACCTCGGCGGCTTCCGGGACGGTGGCCGCGGCTCTCCCGGCCGGCCCGCCGCTCGTGAGCGACCCGGTCGCCTCGCACGACAATTGGTTCCGGACCGAGAAGACCAACTCCTTCATCGCATCGGTCCTCTTCTTGGTGATCTTGCTGGCATCGATCGGCGCCGCCAAATCCGGGAAGAAGATCTTCATCCGGCGGATCGCGGGCTTGAACGCGGTGGACGAGGCGATCGGCCGCGCCACCGAGATCGGCAAGAAGGTGCTCTACGTACCGGGGAGCCAGAGCATGGACGAGATCCAGACGATCGCCTCGATTGCGATCCTCGGACACGTGGCGCGCGCCACGGCACGGTACGGGACCGACCTCGACGTTCCGAACAAGGATCCGCTCACCTTCGCCTCGGCGCGCGAGGCGGTTCGCGGCGCCTATCTCGCGGAAGGAAGGCCGGATCTCTACCGCGAGGAGATGGTGAACTACGTGACCTACGATCAGTTCGCGTTCACCGCGGCCGTTTCGGCGAGGATGATCCGTGAGCGGCCGGCCGCGATTTTTCTCGTCGGTTATTTCTTCGCGGAGTCGCTGATCCTGGCGGAGACGGGGCAGTCGACCGGGGCCATCCAGATCGCGGGCCAGGCGGACCCGACCCAGCTCCCGTTCTTCATCGCGACGTGCGATTACACCTTGATCGGCGAAGAGCTCTACGCGGCGAGCGCCTACCTGTCGCGCGAGCCCGCTCTCTTGGGTTCGATGCGCGCGCAGGACATCGCGAAGGCGATCGTTATTCTGCTCGGGATCACCGGGATCATCGCGGCGAGCCTGGGCGCGACCTGGTTCGCGGGTTTGTTCAAGACACAATGACCGCCGCCCCCGGCGCGGAGACACCATGAATCTCGAATTCGGCCGGTTGGCTCTCGTCTTCCTCTTCGCGATCATTCCGGCCGTGGGGATCGCGCTCGGGATCAACTCCCCCGGGCTCAGAGCCCGGATTCCGCTCCTCGTGGCCTTCTTCGCCGGCGCGATCCCGATCATCTCGCTCTACGTTCCGAAGAAATTCCTCTCCGGACCGACCGGGATGAGCCCACGGCTCGACCAGTGGCTCATCATCGTCTACGCCTTCGCGATTCTGCTCGGGGTGGTGAATGTCGTCCAGAACAGCACCCGAAAGATCGCGCGGCGCGAATCGGGGTGGCCCTTTTCCATCGTTCTCCTGCTCGGGCTCTTTGCCACGGGGGGCGCGGGAATCTACGGCGCGATCTCACACCATGGGATCACCTCCCTGCCGGACGGAACGGCGACCCCGTTCAAGTGGATCCAGGATCAATTCTTTCAGCCCCTCCAGTCCACGATCTTCGCGCTTCTCGCGTTCTTCATGGCGTCCGCGGCGTTTCGGGCGTTTCGCGCCAGGAATGCCGAGGCGACAATTCTTCTCTTCGCGGGCGGACTCGTCATGGCGGGGCGCGTCCCCCTGCTCGAGTTCCTGGCGGTGCCGTTCCCGCCGCTCCAGCCGGCGGCCGCGGGTGCCAGTCAGGCGCTCGGGAAGCTGACGGAGTGGATCATGGACACGCCGAACGGCGCCGCTCAGTCCGGGATCATCATCGGGGCGGCGCTCGGCGCGGCCTCGATGGCGATCCGGGTCATCCTGGGGATCGAGCGCGGCTACCTCGGGCTGGGGAGAGGGGAATAACGTGGCGGGGATGCTCGACAAGCTCCTGAGCCTCGACCGGCGATGGATCTTCCTGCTCGTGCTGCTCTGTGTCGGCACCCCGATCGTCCTGCCGATCGGGCTACCCGTCACGACGACCGGCTCGACCCGCGCGGCCTTCGACTACATCGAATCGCTGAAGCCGGGGGACTACGTCTGGGTCTCCTTCGATTACGGTCCGTCCTCCGCCCCCGAGAACGATCCCATGGCCGAAGCGTTCCTGCGCCAATGCTTCGCGAAGAAAATCCGCGTGATCGTATGTGCGTTCTATCCGCTGGGAAGCCTGGGTCTTGCGACCAACTCGCTCGCGAAGGTGACCGCCGAGTATCCCAACCTCCGCTATGGCGAGGACTACGTGAACTTGGGCTACAAGGACGGGGCGGCGGCGGTCATGCGGCGCTTGGGCGAGGATATTGCGGAAGGGTTCCCGGCGGACGTCAACGGGACGCCGCTCGCGCAGCTCCCCATCATGAAAGGACTCCGCAGCATCCGTCAGGTCCAGCTCGTCTGCTCCGTCGCGACGGGCGTGATCGGGGAGTATTGGATCACCCAGGTCCACTCCCAAATCGGAACCCCGATCATCATCGGACCCACCGCGGTGGCCGCGCCGAAGTATTACGCCTATTTGAACGCGGGGCAGCTCGTGGGCATGCTTGGGGGCATGAAGGGGGCGGCCGAGTACGAGAAGCTGCTCGCGGCGCGCTACCCGGACATGGCGCGCTTCTACCAAAGCACCCGTGGGTTCACCGCGACCAAAGGGATGGACGGGCAGACGGTGATCCACGCGGTGATCATCCTGTTCATCCTGCTCGGGAACGTCGCATACATCAGCCGCCGCGCCGCGCAGAAGAAGGGGGCCTAGCGTCGTGCCCCATATTCCCGGCATCGAAACCTGGATCGCCGCGCTCCTCACGCTCGCCTGCATGAGCTTTCTCTACAAGGACAATCCTTTCTTCCGATTCGCGGAGAGTCTTTTTGCGGGCATCTCGCTCGGCTACTTCATCGGGATTACGCTGAACCAGACGCTCGTGCCGAACCTCATACTGCCGCTGCATCGGGACTTCGGGCAGAATTGGGATCTCTTGGTCCCGGGGCTGCTTGGCGTCCTTCTCTACATGCGATACGTGCCAAAGATAGGCTGGATCTCGCGCTTCGCGCTTTCGATTTACGTCGCGTACTACATTGGGCTCGACTTCACGCGCAGGATCCACGGCGAGGTGCTCCCGCAGCTCGCGAGGGCCATCGTTCCACTCTCCAAATTCGATTCCCACACGATTCTCTACTCCCTGATCTTCTCTGTGGGCGTCTTCAGCGTGCTGATCTACTTCTTCTTCTCCAAGGAGCAGGACGCGGTCACGAGGCGCGTCGCGCGCCTGGGGATCTGGTTCCTCATGATCTCCTTCGGCGCGGCGTTCGGCTTCACCGTCATGGGGCGCGTGGCGCTCCTCATCGGTCGCCTGAACTTCCTGATTTTGGATTGGATCTACCCGATGATAGGACTGAGGTAGCTAGGACTTCTTCCCGGCCTCGGCCGAAGCCTCGAAGTTGACCATCGGCACGGTGCTCTTGTTCCCGGCGGGGTAATCCACGGTGACGATATCGCGGAGCGCCGCGATACGCTGGGTCAGGCCGGCGACCGTGTCGGTGGCCGCGCGGATCCGCGCCACTTTGTCTCGGGCGTCGGGGGGCAGTCCGGGGTGAACGTTGAGAAGCTGGGCGTTCCCCTGGATCACTTGGAGCGGGTTGTTGATCTCATGATTCAACGCCACGGCCATGGCCGAGACTGCCTTCATGCGCTCGACCCGCAGCCTTTCATCGGAAGCCTGGTGCAACGCGATCGCGTTCCTCACCTTGAGCGGGATCTGAAACCGGATGTCGCACTCGGATAGCGGCTTCGTGAAGTAGTCAATCGCCCCCAGCTCCAGGCTTCGCTGGATATCGTCCTGGGCCGTCGACGCGCTCGCCACGATGAAGGGAATCCTCGCGAGCGTCTCGCTCTTCTTCATCGCGAGGATGACGTCGAAGCCGTTCTGGTGCGGCATCATGAGGTCGAGCACGAGGAGGTCCACCCTCTGGCGCTCCATGATCCCGAGCGCCTCCTGCCCGCTTTCCGCCTCGGTGAACGCATAATCCCCCTGGCGGAGCACCATCCTCAGGAGCTTCCGGCTGTGCGCCTCGTCGTCAACGATCAGCAGGTGGAACGGCATGGCCCCTCTTGGAGATTAACGTTTCG
Organism: Candidatus Eiseniibacteriota bacterium; assembly: GCA_005893265.1. Taxonomy (GTDB): domain Bacteria; phylum Eisenbacteria; class RBG-16-71-46; order SZUA-252; family SZUA-252; genus WS-7. The sequence goes on from VBOX01000019.1 coordinate 12,182, forward strand.
ATTCGCTGGAGTAACTCGTCCGCGCTCACGATCGGCTTCGAGATGTAATCGTCCGCACCCGACTCCCTGAGGAATTTCTCCTTGGAGCCCTTCATGGCATGCGCCGTGGCGAGGAGCACCGGTATCTGGCGCGTGGTCGGGTCTCTCTTCAGCCGGCGGGTGATCTGCAAGCCATCCACGGGCAGGCCGTCGAGCTGGCTGTTGGAGAGAGACACGTCCATGATGACAAGGTCCACCGTGCCGGCCTGGATTTCCTGGATCACGTACGCCGGGTCCTCGGTGATCTGGATCTTGTAGTTTCCCTTTCGCGTGAGGATGAGCTGGAACAGCTTCGCGTTCATGGGGTCGTCTTCGACGATCAGGATTCGTTGAGACATGGATCCCTCTCTGTCCTCATCCGCGTGCCGGCCTGTGCCACCGGGAACACGCACGTGACGCGTGTTCCAAAACCGGCTCCCTCGCTCTCCATCGAGATCCGGCCCCCCATCCGCTGAACCAGCGACTTCGTGATGACGAGGCCGAGTCCGGTCCCCTGGTGACGGCGCTTGTAGGAACCGTCCACCTGGGAGAACTTCACGAAGAGCCTAGACTGGTCGCCCTTCGCGATCCCAATTCCAGTGTCCTCGACCACGATATGGATCTCTGCGGGGCTCGGCTTCCGCCACGCCTTGATCCTGACTTCTCCCTTATCGGTAAACTTGACGGCGTTCCCAAGCAGGTTTAGGAGCACCTGGCGGAGCCGGGCCGGATCGAGCTGCATCTCCAGAGGCTCGGCGGGCGTCTCGACCTCGAGCTTGATCCCCTTCCTGAGGGCTAGGACCCGTTGCGCCTCGACCGCCGCCATGATGGTCGGCGTCGCATCTCCAGCCTCCAGAGCGAGTTCCAGCTTCCCCGCCTCTACCTTGGCCAGGTCCAGAATGTCGTTGATGACGATGAGGAGGTGCTCGGCGCTCTCCCGAATCGAGCGGGCAAAGGAGGTGCGCTCACCCTCCGATTCGGTGATTCCCTGCTCGATCAGGGTGGCGAATCCGATCACGGCGTTCAGAGGCGTCCGCAGCTCGTGGCTCGTGTTCGCGAGGAACTCGTTTTTCGTCCGATTCGCTTCCGCCAGACCATCGTTCGCATGCTGCAGCTGCTCGTTGATCAGCTCGAGCTGCTCGGTCCGGCTCTGGATCTCGTCCTCCCGGTCCCGCCGCTCGCTGATATCCCGCCCGACGAGGACCCAGGCACCTTCGTTCCCGTCACGATCGACGGCCTTCGTGACCGTGACCTCGGCGGGAAACTTGATCTCCAGCACCGTGCAGCAGACGAGCTCCCCCGAATAGCCCCCAGCCCCGCGCAGAACGGCGAGAAGCGGTGCCGCGCCGGATTTCTCCGAGACCAGGAACAGCCCGTCGACCCCGCGTCCCTGAAGCCCAGAGCGGGAATCGGCGAGCGCGCGCAGAGCGGCTGGGTTCGCGTAGGTGATCAGCCCGTCGAGATCGAATCCCACGAGCATCTCATCGGTGCTCCGCATGTAGGAAGCGAGGAGCTGATCCCGCGATTCGAGCTGGATCCGCTTGAGGCCCTGGCCCAGCTGGGCGGCCATCCAGCGGATCAGGGTCACGTCGTCCGCGCCGAATCGGCGCGAGGCGGGAGCGAAGCACTGAAGCACGGCCGTCGTCTCGTCGTGCTCGACGACCGGCACCGCGCACACGTTGGGATCCTTGCCGATCTCGGGGATCGCCGCGGCGAACGCATACCCGACCGAGCCGTCGCCCTTCCTCCGGGTCACTGCCTCGCGGCGAAAGGCGGCGCGGCTCGCATGGGACGAGGCCTCGGGCCCGATCGGATCCGGCGCGAGCTCGAGCTGCGCCTGGTCGTTGAGCGCGCGGGTGGCGAAGAGCACGAGCGCACCTTTATCGCGGTCCCGCTTGAAAAGCGCCCAGTGGGGGAACCCTGTGGCCTCAGCGATCGCCTCGAGCGCGTGTCGTGCCAGGTCGGACTCCGCGCCCGAGCGGGTCATCACTTCGGCCAGCCGGTGGATGCTCAGCCGAACGTGGATGTTTCGGTTTCGTTCCAGCTCGAGCCGGCGCTTTTGGTAGCGGTCGAACCCGGTGAATACGATGCCGCAGAGAGCAAGCACGTAGGCGATCGCGGCCCCCGAAAGGAACCTGTGCTCGGACGCGAGCGCCAGACGCGAGCCCACGTCCACGCCGACGATCGCGAGGACCCGCCCCCCGGCGTCCCTGATTGGGGCGTACCCGCTGAGCCAGCTTCCGCCCGAGTCACGGGAGTACTTTCGCTCCGCGGTCGGGCCGCGCATCGCGCCCGCGATCTCCTTCCGCCCGCCGGCGTCGAAGGGATCGCCCGCGTGAACCCGCACGCTTGGATCGGTGTCCGCCTCGAGGGCGTAACGCCAGAGACCCGGAGCTTTCCCCGGAACGAGCGCGTACACGCGGCGCACCTCGGGATTGGCTTGCCGTGTCGCAACGAGGTGAACACGGAGCGCCTCGTATTCGGAGCCCCCCTCGACCTCGGTTGCCCTGAGCCCGCGGATCTCTTCGGCGGGGAGCCCGGCCGCGATCGTCGCGGCCAGGGCCGCGACCCTGATCCGGCTCTCTTGATGAAGTTGCTCGCGGACGTGCGCGGCCACCCCATAGACGACGGCCCCGGCAAAGGCAGCGGCGATGGCCGTCATGAGCACGTAGCGCCTGCGGATGTCCCGCGTGCTCGGCTGCCCGGAGGGTGCCTGCGCGTGGGCGCCCGAGGGCGCCTTGGATCCCGATTTCCTGGTCTTCATGTGGTTCGTCGAAAAAAAGCCCCCCTTCTTCCCACCTATCGGACGAAACCACAAGGAACTGCAGCGAAAAGGGTGGGTTTAAGACTAGGCACCTCTTCTCTAGCGCTCGTCACCACAAGGGATTATCATTCCGCCCCGTGCGTCATGGCCCGTTCCTCGCAGTCCTGCTGGCAGTCCTGAGCGCGATCCCGATCGTGGGGTGCTCGCGCAAGGCGGAAAGGCTCGTGGGGAGCGCGCGCTTGATCCGCGGCCCCGGGGGCCTCGGCACGACGGTGCGTTTCATCCGGAACCCGGACCGCGACACGTACGTCGAGCCGGGAACCGCCAACTTCGGCGGCGTGCTGATCATAGGCAGCGACACGACGTTCGATGCCCGCACGTTTCTGGCCGTGGCGTCCTGGAAGCTTCCCGACACCACACTCGCCGGATTCTCACCCGTGACGGTCTCGCTCGAGCTGAAGCGCGACACCACGCTTCTCGACCCGGGAACCGTGAGCCTTTTCCTGGCCGCATCGGCTTGGGACACCACGACCGTCGCGTGGCCGGGGCCGCTACACCCTACGTTTCTCGGATCCGCGCACGACGATCGCCCTGCGGCGGGCTACTTCTCGATCCCCCTGGTCCCCGGGGCGTTCGATCTCGTCAAGCAGTGGGCCCACGATCCCACCGCGGCCCCCGGCTTCGCGCTGCAGCGGACAGGCGACAGTCTGCTCGCCTACGTTCCGGGGGCTGCGGTCTTTCGCGTGCGCTATACGCACGTGGTCTCGGGGAACGCCGTCTTGGACAGCGTCGACACGCCCGTGACGCAGGACTTCTATTTGCATTCCCCGATCTCTCCCGCGCCGACAGGCGCGGATACGTCCGTGATGCTCGGTGGGCTGTTCGATACGGCGCTCGCGGTTCACCTCCAGCTGGACTCGATCCCGGCCGCGGTTTCCATTGATGAGGCCACGCTGGTCCTGAACATCGTCGGCGTCGAGGTTCCCGACGCCGGGGACGTCGCCTCCATCGTGCAGGTGAGAAGGATCCGAAACGTCTGGAGCGAGAGCATCACCGAGAAGTCGACCCTCACCATCGACGACGCGACCGCGGCGTCGGTGTTGCTCAGCTCCACGTACGCGAGCGCGGGCAAGCGCCTCACCATCGTGATTCCGGGAGCGCTCCTTCGAGAATGGGCCGCGACCTCTTCCTCCAACGAAGGCCTCTATGTCTCGCTGATCCATCCCGTGAACCGGATCAAGAAGTTCCAGATCGGCTCCCGTGAGTCTTCGCGGCCGCCGGAGATCCACGTGACGTACACCGGGCTACCTCCGGTGAGGTTCTGATGCGCGCGCGCGCCCTGGCTTTCCTCCTGGCCGTTGCCCTCACGCAGGGACCCGCACACGCGAACTCGATCCTCTCGATCGGCGGCTTGGGCGAGCCGCAGCTCGAGGAGCCGGCGCGCCTCCGGGCCCTCGGCGGGGCGGGCGTGGCCGAGCACGGCACGCGCGAGATCTCCCTGGTCAACCCGGCTTCGCTCGCCGACGTCGAGCGCATTCTTGTCGAGGTGACGGTGCTCCCCGCGCTCCGCCGCGTGAGCGCGACCTCCGTGCCTGTCGAGACGGCGCACGAAACCACCTTCCCCTCCGCGCGCGCCGTGATCGCGCTTCCGGGGGGACTCGCGCTCGGAGCAAGCTACGTGGCCGGCACGGACGCCGAGTTCTCGGTCGTACGCGATGAGAATGCGGGGGCGCCCTCGACCGTGACGGTCGAGGGGGACGGCGGGATCAATTTCCTACGGGTGAGCCTGGCGCGGCGGATCGTTCCGGCGCTTCGCCTCGGGGTCGATTGGGAGGCGATCGCGGGGAGTTACCACGAATCGTGGGTCCGAGCGTTCTCCGATTCGGGCCTCGCGACGGAACGCGACAGCCTCGCGGTGAGATATCCCAAAAAGGGGCGTTGGCGTTTCGGAGCCCAGCTGGTCAAAGAGGGTTGGACCGTGGGTGCCGTTTTCGAGACGTCGCAGCGCCTCCCGCTCGACGTGACCCGGGCGACGGTCGGAGCGTCGGACCGCTTCTCCGCCGGGCAGCTCACCTTGCCGTCCGGCTTCGCGGCCGGCGCCTCGGCTCCGCTCGGCGCGCGCTACCGAGCCGTGGCTCAATACCGTCGCGCGAGCTGGAGCCGATCGTCACTCCAGAGCGACCTGGTCGATTTCCGCGCGCAGCAGCGTTTCTCCGTGGGGTTTGAGCGCAAGCGCACCTCTGAGGAGGGCACGTCCTTCTGGGGACGCCTCCCGCTTCGGATCGGCGGCTACATCCTCCAGTGGCCGGATCTCCTCCCGCGGGCGGGCGCCTCGGACGTGAGCGGCGGGACCGCCGCGGTCGACGAGCGCGCTGTCACGCTTGGGGCGGGCCTCGTGACGAAGGACAATGGAGGTGGGCTGGACGTGTCGCTCGAGTTAGGATCGCGTGGAGATCGAGGCGATCTTGGTGTGACCGAGCGTTTCGCGAGGCTCGGGTTCTCCTTCCTCGTGAGCGACGAAACGTGGAAGGGGACCTTCCACAAATAGGGGTATCCACGCGCATGGGGTTCTCCGCGGCGCCCATCCCCCCGGTGCTCGGCGATTGTCTGCTCGCCCTCTATCTTTGCGTCTGGGTGATCTTTGCCGTCTACGGCATCCACCGGATCCACCTGATCCGCCTCTTTCGGCGGCGGGATCGCGCCGCCGCACCTCCCGCGGATCCGGACGTGTGGCCCCACGTCACGGTCCAGCTCCCCGTCTACAACGAGCGCTACGTCGTGAACAGGCTGATCGAGGCCGCGGCCGCGATCGATTACCCGCGCGATCGGCTCGAGATCCAGGTGCTGGACGATTCGACCGACTTGACGCGTGAGATCGCTGCGGACAAGGTGGCCGAGCTGCGCGCGCGCGGCATCGACGTCGTGCATCTCACGCGCGACGACCGGGAGGGATTCAAGGCCGGAGCGCTCCAACGGGGGCTCGAGCGCGCCAAAGGGGAATTCCTCGCGATCTTCGACGCGGACTTCGTTCCGCCTCCCTCCATTCTGCGCGAGATGATTCCCTATTTCGGCGATCCCGTCGTGGGGATGGTCCAGTCGCGCTGGCAGCACCTGAACCAGGACTATTCGATCCTCGCCCAGGCCCAAGCAATCTCGCTCGACGGGCACTTCGTGATCGAGCACGCCGCGCGGATGAGCGGACAGCGCTTCTTCAATTTCAACGGAACCGCGGGCGTCCTTCGTCGCGCCTGTGTCGTGGACGCGGGCGGGTGGCAGTCGGACACGCTCACCGAGGACTTGGATTTGAGCTACCGGGCGCAGCTTCGAGGGTGGCGATTCGTCTTTGCGCCCCACGTGCTCTGCCCCTCGGAGCTTCCGGTCGAGATGAACGCGTTCAAGGCCCAGCAGCACCGTTGGGTGAAGGGGTCCATCCAGGTTGCGCGAAAGCTCCTGCCGGCCGTGTGGCGCTCGCGCGCGTCGCTCGGGGTCAAGGTGGAGGCCTCCTTCCACCTCACCTACAACGTGGCGTACGTCTTCCTGCTTCTCCTGTCGCTGATCGTGTACCCCGTTGTGGTCGCGCGCTATCGAAGCGGAAGCACGCCGTACGCGATCGCGGACTCGATTCTATTTCTGATCGCGACCAGCTCCGTGATCTTCTACTTCGCGTACGCGCAGCGCGAATCGCGCCCGGACTGGAAGTGGCAGCTTCGATACTTGCCGTTCGTCATGTCGCTCGGGATGGGGCTTTCGGTCACGAACACGCGCGCCGTTCTCGAGGCGCTCGTGGGCCACCAGAGCCCGTTTCACCGCACGCCGAAGTTTCGGATCGAGCACCGGGGCGATGCGTGGCGGGGCAAGCGCTATCGCTCCCCCCTGAACGGGTGGGCGCTCCTCGAGATCGCGCTGGGGCTCTACTTCGTCTGGACGATGTTGAGCCTTGCCCACGCGAAGGTGTACGCGCCGTTGCCTTTCTTCCTTCTCTACCTGTTTGGATTTCTCTACGTAGGCGTGCTCTCGCTCGTGCACGCCCAGGCGCGATCCTGACGCTTCGCGCGGGCGGCCCGCTTGAGCCTCCACGCGAGGGTGAGGCCCCACGCGCCGATCAAACCCCCGTACTCCACCCAGAGGATCCATCCAGGGAGCGCCCAAACGCCGGTCCCTCGATAGAGCGGGAGCGGTAGGTAGGAGAGCGCGAGGAGCCCAGAGAAGGCGGCCATCCCCCAGTCGGGGTGGAGCGGGAGAAACGCCACCACCGGGACCGCATACCACGGGAATACCGTCGGGCTGAGCAAGAGAAACGCGACCATGGACGCGAACGCGGCCGCGCTCGTGGATCGCGCCCGCCAGGCGATCGCGAGCGTGGCGACCACGCCGGCCCCCGCGAGGATGTATCGGATTTGGAGATCGGAGTCGATCGCCTCCCGAAGCAGATGATAGAGCGCCCCGTTGAACTCCCAGTGCCGCGCGTAGATCCTGAGTCCCGTGGTGAGCGCCGGGCCCGCCCCGAGGAACGGCGCCGCCAGAATCGCGGCGGCCGCGGCCGCCACGCCGAGAAGGAGCCAGGCGCGGCGCCGGATCAGCCATGGCACGATCATCGCCGGAACGTACTTCGTGAGTACCGCCAGGGCGAACGAGAACCCCGCCCCCATCGTCCGCCTTCTCTCGTAGAGCGCGACCGTCGCCACGAGGAAAGCGGCCGCGACCAGATCCACATGCCCGCTCCCAAAGCTTTCGACCAGCACGAGGGGATTCCAGTAGTAGAGTAGTAGTCGGTCGTCCGGCAAACCCCGCCGCCGCAGGAGGTCGAGCAGGCCGACAAGGAGGATGAATTCGAGCCCCAGGAGCGCGAGCTTCCACGCGAGCGGCGTCGCGGAGACGAGCGCGACCGCGCCAAAGAGGATCTGGGCCGCCGGCGGGTAGATCGTGGGAACGCCGGCGTGGTTCAGGTGGTGGATCAGCTCGCTGTGGTAGCGCAGGAGCGCGGGATCGGAGGGCGCGTGCGGAAAGGGGTTCACCCCGTGCGCGACGAGGCGGCCGTCCCAAAGATAGCGGTAGATGTCTTCGGACAGCGTGGGCGCGGCCGGGATCATGAAGGCTCGCGCCAAGAGCCCGATCGCAAGCACGATCGGGACCGCCGAGGGGCGCGGTACCAAGGTCCCATCCTGCGCGGCCCCGGCGGGCGCTCCACGCACCACCCACCACGCGGCGAGGAGATACGCGGCGTGGGCGGCCCCCCAGAGAAGCAGCATCGGCCGGGTCCGCTCGCCGAGATCGCCCAGGCGCGCGATCGAAGCGACACAGAGCAGGATCGGCACACCCAAGGAGAGGAGAACCCAGCGGTGACGGTTCACACGAGCTCGAGCGACGGGGCGTTCAAGTGAGCGCGCGTGCGGCGAGCGAGCTGGCAGCCGGCGATCCCACGATGAAGGGTCTCTGGGAGACCCCCGGCGTCTCCGAGGCACGGCGGGGGGGAGCCATCACGCAGAACATGATCGGGCAGAGCCCGGGCATGCAGCGGATTTTCAGGCTCATCGCGAAGGTCGCGCCCACGGAGAGTCCGGTCCTCATCACGGGAGAGAGCGGGACCGGGAAGGAGATGATCGCGACCGCGATCCACCTCCAGAGCCGCCGGGCGCACCGGCCCTTCGTGGCCGTCAATTCCTCGGCGATCCCCGAGACCCTTTTCGAAAGCGAGCTCTTCGGACACGTTCGAGGCGCCTTCACCGGGGCGAATACGGACCGCGTGGGGCTCATGCAGCACGCCGACGGGGGCACCATCTTTTTCGACGAGGTGGCGGAGATGCCCCTTTCGGTCCAGGTAAAGCTCCTCCGCGCGCTTCAAAACGGGGAGATCCGCCCCGTGGGCGCCCGGGAGTCCAGGCGCGTCGATATCCGCGTGATCGCGGCCACAAACCGGGACGTCAAGCGGGCGCTCGCGGAGGGGAGATTCCGCGAGGATCTCTACTACCGCCTTAACGTGTTTCACATCGAGCTCCCTCCGCTCCGCGAGCGCCGCGAAGACATTCCCCTCCTGGCGAACTATTTCCGGGAGAAGTATTCGCGCGCGCTCGGGAAGCGGGTCAAGCGATTCAGCGAGCGGGCGCAGCTCCTCCTCATGCGCTATGACTACCCCGGAAACGTCCGTGAGCTGGAGAACGCGATCGAGCGCGCGGTGACGCTCGCCGAACACGTCGAGATCACGCACTTGGACCTCCCCCCCGCCATGCGCGAGCCCCGTGTGCCGCTCCTGGAGCGGGGGAGCACTTTCCCCTATTCGGAGACGATGACGCTGGCTCAGCTCGAGGCGGAGCATATCCGTCGCGTCCTGGTCCATACCGCCGGAAATACAACGAAGGCGGCGAAGATCCTCGGAATTTCCCGCTCGACTTTATGGCGGAAGATGAGAGAATACGAGCTGTAGCGTTTCATTATTGAACGAATATATGTTTCATTATGGAACATATCAGCGTGATCGGGTGGGCCGGAAACGGCAGCATAATATAGCATAAGTGTTAATGAATAAATCAATTAACCAGTAAAAACTCCTCTGGCATGTGCCCTGCAGGAGAAGCCGGCAGAAGTCGCCAGCTTTCAATCAGGGCGTGGCCCATAGCTAGGAGGAGATAGTCATGAACACTCTCATTCGTTGGCCGATCAGGGAAATCTCATCGGTCCAGGACGAGATGAACAAGGTTTTTAGCGACGTCTTTGGCCGCCGTTGGCTAACCGAGGAAGGTGGCAAGGCCGTCGTCTGGCAGCCGCCGGTCGATATCGTGGAGCAGCCGGACCGCTACGTCGTCCACGTGGAGCTGCCGGGTATGAAGCTCGAGGACATCAAGATAACCCTCGAGGACAACCAGCTCGTCATCCGGGGGGAGAAGACCCGGACCGAGGAGCAGCAGAACGCGGCTTACCACAGGCTCGAGCGGGTCCACGGGACCTTCGAGCGATCGTTCACGCTGACCCAAGCGGGCAAATCTGACAAGATAGCGGCGGCGTACCGCGACGGGGTGCTTGAGGTGACGGTGCCCAAGGCCGAGGAGGCCAAGGCTCGCGAGATCCCGATCAAGGTGGCTCACTGAGCGAGCCCGCGCGGCGCTCTGCAGACGTGTCGCAAGACGGAAACCTACCAAGCGGAGGGGCCGACCGGTCCCTCCGCGTAGCTGGATGGAGGGAAGTATGGGAAAAATAATCGGCATCGACCTCGGCACGACGAACTCGTGCGTGGCGGTCATGGAGGGCGGGGAACCGCATGTCATCCCCAACGCCGAGGGCAGCCGCACGACTCCCTCCGTTGTCGCCTTCACCAAGACCGGCGAGCGCCTGGTCGGCCAGGTCGCGAAGCGCCAGGCCATTACCAATCCACAGAACACGATCTACTCGATCAAGCGGTTCATGGGGCGGAAGTACTCCGAAGTCACCAGCGAGGCGAAGAACGTCCCGTACACGGTGAAGGACGGCAAGAATGGTGAGGCGGTCGTTCAGATCGGCGACCGGACGTACACCCCGCCCGAAATCTCCGCGATGATCCTGACCAAGATGAAGGAGACCGCGGAGGCCTATCTCGGCGAGAAGGTGACCGAGGCGGTCATCACCGTGCCCGCCTACTTCAACGATACCCAGCGGCAGGCGACCAAGGACGCGGGCCGGATCGCGGGACTGGACGTGAAGCGCATCATCAACGAGCCGACCGCGGCCGCTCTCGCATACGGTCTCGATAAGAAGAAGGACGAAAAGATCGCCGTCTTCGACCTGGGCGGCGGGACGTACGACATCTCGATCCTCGAGCTGGGGGAAGGCGTCTTCGAGGTGAAATCGACGAACGGCGACACGCACTTGGGCGGCGATGATTTCGACAAGCGCGTGATCGACTGGCTCGCCGACGAGTTCAAGAAGCAGGAAGGCGTGGATCTCCGCCGCGACCCCATGGCGCTCCAGCGCCTCAAGGAGGCCGCCGAGAAAGCCAAGATCGAGCTTTCCACGGTGGTTCAGACCGACGTGAATCTGCCCTTTATCACGGCGGACGCGAGCGGGCCGAAGCACCTCAACGTGACCCTGACGCGTGCCAAGTATGAGCAGCTCGTCGACGATCTCATCCAGCGGACGATCCCCCCGATGGAGATGGCGCTCAAGGACGCCGGGCTCAAGCAGTCCGACGTCAACGAGGTGATCCTCGTCGGTGGTGCGACGCGTACGCCCAAGGTCCAGGAGATCGTTCAGAAGTTCTTCGGAAAAGAGCCCCATAAGGGCGTGAATCCGGATGAGGTGGTGGCGATCGGCGCGGCGATTCAAGGTGGCGTTCTGGCGGGAGACGTCAAAGACGTGCTCCTCCTCGACGTGACCCCGCTTTCGCTCGGCATCGAGACGCTGGGCGGTGTGATGACGCGCCTGATCGAGCGGAATACGACGATCCCCACTCGAAAGACGGAGATCTTTTCCACGGCGGCCGATAGCCAGACGACGGTTGAGAACCACGTGCTCCAGGGCGAGCGGCCCCTGGCCGTGGACAACAAGACGATTGGCCGGTTCCAGCTCACCGGAATCCCGCCGTCGCCGCGCGGCGTGCCCCAGATCGAGGTGACGTTCGATATCGACGCGAACGGGATCCTGAACGTCTCGGCGCGCGACAAGGCGAGCGGGAAGGAGCAGAAGATCCGGATTGAAGCGACCGGCGGCCTCTCTGAAGCGGAGATCAAGAAAATGGTGGTCGACGCGGAGGCTCACGCGGAGGAAGACCGCAAGCGGCGCGAGGCGATCGAGGCCAAGAATCGCGGCGAGCAGCTCGCGTACGAGACGGAGAAGAATCTCCGGGAGCTGGGCGACAAGATCGATTCCGAGTCCAAGGCGCGGCTCGAGAGCGCGCTCGAGACGCTCAAGAAGGCGGTCGAGAGAAACGACACGGACGAGATTCGCACCTCGAGCGAGGCGCTCTCGCAGGTCTGGAACGAGGTGTCCGGCAA
>VBOX01000052.1 GCA_005893265.1 Candidatus Eiseniibacteriota bacterium
CTCTCCGGCGTTGGGGCTCAGTACGACTCCGAGACCGTCTATCACAAGATCAAGGCGTCGCTCTCCGAGAAGGGGGTCATTTTCCTCGATACGGGCACGGCGCTCAAGGAGCACCCGGACCTCTTCCGGGAGTACTTCGGCACCGTAATTCCACCCGCGGACAACAAATTCGCCGCGCTGAACAGCGCGGTGTGGAGTGGCGGTTCGTTCATCTACGTGCCGAAGGGCGTCAAGGTGGATCTCCCGCTTCAGGCGTACTTCCGTATCAACGCGAAGGACATGGGTCAGTTCGAGCGGACGCTCATCATCGTGGACGAAGGGGCCTCGGTGCATTACGTCGAGGGTTGCACGGCTCCCACCTACGCGAGCGATTCGCTCCATTCGGCGGTCGTAGAGATCATCGTGAAGCGCGGTGCCTACTGCCGCTACACGACGATCCAGAACTGGTCGAACAACGTCTACAACCTCGTGACCAAGCGCGCGATGGCCTACGGCAACGCCCGCATGGAGTGGGTGGACGCGAACCTGGGCTCCAAGCTCACGATGAAATACCCGAGCGTCTACCTCATGGAGCCGGGCGCCCACGCGGAGATCCTTTCGATCGCGTTCGCCGGCAAGGGGCAGCATCAGGACGCGGGCGGCAAGGCGGTCCACGCCGCGCCGAACACCACCTCGAGTGTCGTGTCCAAGTCGATCAGCAAGGACGGCGGCCGCGCGGGCTACCGCGGGCTCATCAAGGTCGCGAAGGGGGCCAAGGGGTGCAAGTCCACCGTGCGCTGCGACGCGCTCCTTCTGGACGAGCATTCCCGGTCGGACACCTATCCCTACATGGAAATCGAGGAGGATCAGGTCACGATCGGACACGAGGCGACGGTCTCGAAGATCGGGGACGAGCAGATCTTCTATCTCATGAGCCGCGGTATCCCGGAGGCGGAAGCATCCGCCATGATCGTGAACGGGTTCATCGAGCCGATCACGAAGGAGCTGCCCATGGAATACGCGGTCGAGATGAACCGCCTCATTCAACTCCAAATGGAGGGGTCGGTCGGCTGACCGCCCGTTCCGCACTTTGGCAGCACCAACCAACGGAGAACCAAGCGTGAATCCATCCGATACTCTGGCGCCCCCGCGGACCCGCGATTCGCTTCGCGTCGGCGCTCTGACTCAGGCCGAGATCGCGGCCCTCTCCAAGGGGAGGGCCGAGCCGGAGTTCCTCGCCCGGCGCCGCGCCGAGGCATGGGCCTATTGCGAGAAGACGCCGTTTCCGGCCCGGACCGAGGAGTTGTGGCGCCGGACCGACATCAGCTCGTTCCATTGGGACGCGGTGCTCGCGGCGCGGGAGCCGCATCCGTCCGTGGCGTCGGCGACCGAGCTTCCGGCGGCGCTGCGGGTCGAGATCGGTCCCAAGGAGGAACGGTCGGCGCTTCTGGTCCAGGTCGACTCCAACGCGGTCCTGATCGACCGCGATGACGAGCTGGCGAACCTCGGTATCCTGGTCCTGCCGATCCTGGATGCGGCACGAGCCCATCCGGCGCTCCTCGAGCGGTACCTCGGACGCACGGTCCGCTTCGACGAGAGCCGTTTCACGGGGCTCGCGGCCGCGCTGGAGAGCGGCGGTGCCTTCGTCTACGTTCCGGATGGAGTGAAGGTGCCGCGGCCGATCCATTTGCTCTTCTCGCGCCAGACCCCTGATCTCGGAACGTTTCCGAATGTGGTTCTAGCACTCGGCGAGAGGGCCGAAGCGGCAATCATCGAGGAGTATGTATCGCACGGTGAGCCCGGGGTCGGCGTGAACGTCGGAGCGACCGAGGTCACGGTCGGGCAGGGGGCGAGCCTCCATCTCGCAACGTTCCAGCGTTGGGGCGGAAACGTCTATCACTTCGGCACGGAGCGCGTCCGGATCGCGCGCGACGCGCGGTTCCATTGGACCTACACCGCACTGGGCGGAAAGCTCACCAAGCTGGATCTGGAGATGCACCTCGACGGCGAGGGGACCGAGGCCAAGTTCTCCGGCTGCTACTTCGGAAACGGGACGCAGCACTTCGACTTCCACACCTTCCAGAACCACAATGTCGGTCACTCGGTCAGCGATCTCCTGTTCAAGGGTGCGCTTCGCGACCGCGCGCGGATGGTCTATCAGGGCCTGATCAAGGTGCACAAGGATGCCCAGCGCTCGGACGCCTACCAGGCGAACCGGAATCTTCTTCTCTCCGAGAGGGCGCGCGCGGACTCGATCCCGAGCCTGGAGATCGAGGCAAACGACGTTCGATGTACCCACGGAGCCACCGTCGGCCAGGTCGACGAGGACCAGCTCTACTATCTGCGGTCGAGGGGCCTCCCGCGGCCGGAGGCGGAACGGATGATCATCCAGGGGTTCTTCGAGCCTGTGCTCGAGAGGATTCCGGCGGAATCGCTCCGGACGATCGTGACCGCCGCCGTGGAGCGGAAGGCCGCGGCGTGACGTGAGGGTCTTGGCCCCCGAGCGGCGCGTGGACTTCGCCGCGATCCGCAAGGACTTCCCGATCTTCCAGCAGAAGGCTCATGGGAAGCCGCTGATCTACCTCGACAGCACGGCCACGACCCAGAAGCCTGTCGCCGTGATCGAGGCCCTGACGCACTATTACCGCACCTATAACGCCAACATCCATCGCGGCGTCTACGCGATCGCCGAAGAGGCGACCGCGCGCTATGAGGATGTGCGCGGGAAGGTGGCGCGAATCCTCCATGCGCGCTCCGCGCACGAGATCGTCTTTACCCGCGGTACCACGGAGTCAGTGAATCTGGTCTCAAACGCATGGGGCCGGAAGAACGTGGGCGCGGGCGACGTCATCGTGCTCACCGAGATGGAGCATCATTCGAATCTTGTTCCCTGGCAGATCCTCGCCCAGGAGCGCGGCGCGACGATTCGGTACATCCCATTCGATGGCAGAGGGAAGCTGGACCTAAGCGGCCTCGACCGGCTGCTGGAGGGCCCGGTCAAGATCGTCTCCCTCACCCACATGTCCAACGTGCTCGGCACGGTGAACCCGGTCGCCGAGATCGCCCGAAGGGCGCACGCTAAAGGCGCGCTCGTGTTCGTGGATGCGGCCCAGAGCCTCCCGCACCTAGGCGTGGACGTCCAACAGCTCGATTGCGACTTTCTCGCGTTCTCCGCGCACAAGATGCTCGGCCCCACCGGGACCGGCGCGCTCTACGGCAAGCGCGAGCATCTGGAATCCATGCCTCCCTTCCTGGGCGGCGGCGAGATGATCCGCGAGGTGAAGCTCGAGGGATCGACGTGGAACGAGGTGCCCTGGAAGTTTGAGGCCGGCACGATGAACATCGCGGACACGATTGCGTTCGGGACCGCGATCGATTACATCGAGAAGATCGGATTCCACGCGATCGCGGAGCACTCACGCGGGCTGGTCACGGAGACGATGCGGGCGCTGGGGGAGATTCCGGGCGTGACGATCTATGGTCCCCCCGCCGCGGAACGAGGGGGCATCGTGGCGTTCACTCTGGACGACATCCACGCGCACGACGTGGCGACGGTCCTGGATCACGAGGGGGTCGCCGTGCGCGCCGGGCATCACTGCGCCATGCCGCTTCACGCGAAGCTCGGTGTGGCGGCGACGACGAGGGCCAGCTTCTACGTGTACAACCTACCCTCCGATATCGAGGTCCTGGTGGAAGGGGTACAGAAGGCGAAGCAAGTCTTTCACCGATGAGCCTCGACGACTTTTACCGGCAGACCATCCTCGACCACTACCAAAACCCACGCAATTGGGGCACCCTCGAGAAGCCGGATATCACCGCCCAGGACGCGAATCCCCTGTGCGGCGACGAGATCCGGATCGATCTCAAGATCAAGGACGACAAGGTCGAGGCGGTCCGATTCAGCGGCAAAGGCTGCTCGATCAGCCGCGCGGCCGCTTCCATGCTGACAGAGGCGATCGAGGGAAAAACGCTCGACGAGGTAAAACTGATCAATCGGGACGACGTTTTAGATATGCTTGGAATCGAGTTGGGTCCCGTTCGGCTCAAATGCGCGCTCCTCGCGCTGAAGACGCTCAAGGTGGGCGTC
>VBOX01000055.1 GCA_005893265.1 Candidatus Eiseniibacteriota bacterium
TCTCGTTGGTCTTGGTGACGATGTCCGCGCTTGCCGTCATGCCTGGACGGAGCGTCTTGGGGGGATCGGTGATGCTGATCTTGATCTCGAATTCAGTCTTTTGCTCCGAGCTGCCCGTGCCGGTGGAGTTGGCGCTACTCGCGATCTCCGACACGACCCCCTTCAATCTCTGGTTCGGAAGGGCGTCCACCTCGATTTCAGCCGGCTGACCGACGGCGACCGACATGATGTCGTTTTCGTCCACATTGACCTGGGCTTCCATCGCCGAGAGATCGGCGACGATCAGAATGACGTCCTTCTGAAACTGAGAACCGAGGGCGATTTCTCCCTGCTCCTTGTTCAATGCGCTGATCGTGCCGGACATCGGAGCATAGATGGTGGTCTTGGAGAGATCGTCGCGGGACTGTCTCAACGCGGCCTTCGCCTGCTCCACCTGGTCCATGGCCGATTTGTGGCGCGCCACCTCGACCCGGTACTCGGCCTGCTTGGCCTCGAAGGAAGACTGGGACTCCAATTTGCTCGCGACCAGCTCCTTCGACCGCTTGTATTCGTTCTCGGCCCTGCTCATGTTCTCGCTGACCAGAGACGCGTTCGCCTCGGCGGAGCTGACGCTCGCCTCTGCGCTTTGGACCGCGGCCACGTACCGCTCCCGGGCCAGCCCCACCAGGAAGGCGCCCTTTTCCACCCATTGCCCCTCGACGACCGGCAACTTGATGATCTTGGCGCTCACGTCGGCGCTGATCTCTACCTGGGTCTTGGGCTGTATCTTTCCCGTGGCATTTACCTTTTGGACGATCTTCTGGCGGACGACCTTGGCTGTTTGAACTTCGGGTGTCTTGTTTCCCCGACCGCGCATGGCCATGCCACTGACGACGGCGACCACCAACAGGATCCCGGCGCCGATCAAAATCGGTTTTTTCTTCATCTTCATGGCCCAGCAGCCTCCAGTCTCCTCGGAGTCAATATCTTATGGTGTGCGCCGAATCACGACAAGAATACGGCCACAGCGGGCCATAGGTTACGGCAGATTTTGAGGAGAGTCGCGCCCTCGGACGGTATCCGCCGCTGGACGCCTGAGGTATCGGTTCGTGCTCCCGACGGCCAATCCTACCGCACCCCGTCGTGCCGAAGTGACCCCCTAATTCTATCTCACCGTTCCTTTTGCGCCCGCTCGTCCGGACTATACAGCCCCGCCGCCTTCTCGGCCGAGGTTACGATCCCACGTATCATGGAGGAGCTGAATCCCTCGTGCTCCATTCGGTTGAGCCCCGCGATCGTGCAGCCGCGCGGCGTCGTGACGAGGTCGATTTCGTGCTCGGGGTGCTTCGAACGCTGTAGGAGCAGAGACGCCGCGCCGCGGGCGGTCTGGGCGCCGATGAGGAGCGCCTGGTCCGTGTGAAGGCCGATCTCGATCCCCCCTTGCGAGGCCGCCCGCACCGCACGAAGGAAGAATGCGATGCCGCAGGCGCCGAGCGCGGTTGCCGCGATCATCTGCTCCTCGTCGATGACGAGCGACTTTCCGACCGCGTCGAAAAGGGACTTTGCGATCCCGATCGCTTCGCGATCGCCGCTTTCGGCGGCGAGGCATGTCATCGACTCGCGGATGGCGATCGCGGTGTTCGGCATGGCCCGCACCACGGGGACCTTCGCTCCGAGTAGCGCCTTGATTTGCTTGATGCTGACCCCGGACACGACCGAAACCACCACGTGGGTGTCGGGCCGAATCTCGGCCCCGATCTCCCGAAGAACTCCGTCGATCTGTTGAGGCTCTACCGATACCAGGATCACGTCGGACTTCCGGACCGCCTCGAGGTTGCTCGAATGGACGCCGAAGCCTCGTCGCTTGTAATCATCCAAGAGGCCAACCTTCCTTCTCGTGAGGGCGATGCTTCCGGCCGGGAGCCGACCGGACTCAACCAGCCCCTCCGCGATCGAGGTTCCGATATTTCCGGCGCCAATGATGGCGAGATGGTTCTTGGACGTCACCGTGCGCTCCTCTCGGTGGGTGAACTTTGGCTCCTGCGCCGCGGGCCTCTGGGCAGCCATAATGCCGCATGAGGGGTCCATACGTCGAGGGAGAGGCGGCGTGTCGATCGAACTGTAGGCGACTGGCGCGCTTAAAGTTGCGGCTCGGCCCGGTCGATACATCCGTCGATATGGGTACGACCGTGCCGAAAAAGGCAGGAACGCCTGGGGAGAAGGCTGCCTTGATCCGCGACCAGGTGGCCGCCTCGGAAGTGAAGTACGTTGGCGATTGGGTCGACGCCCTCGTGCGCAGTATCGAGGCGCTCCGGGTGCCCGCGCGGGACGACCCCGCGCTTCACAAGGTTCGGGCCGATCTCGACGCAGCAAGCGGTCCCGCCGTGCGCGATGCCGTGGCTCGGGCCCTCGATACGGTACGGAAGGGCTCCCTCAAGAACCAATAGGGTTGCCGGAGCACCCGCAAGTGGGGCCCCCCGTCGCCCGGGGGACGGCAAGGGTTTGCGCCTCCGATCGGAGGGCTGGACGGGGGCACCTCGAAGCTCTATTTTGCTTCGGCCGCGACTCGAGCCGCGGTACCCGTGCCATGACCGACCCATACCGGAACCCCACACGAGAATGCGATCTCGTCATGAAGGGCGGGATCACGAGCGGCATCGTTTACCCGCAGGCACTCCTCGAACTGGCGCAGGAGTACCGGTTCCGGTCCATCGGAGGAACGTCGGCCGGCGCGATCGCCGCCGCTCTGGCCGCCGCGGCCGAGTATGGACGTGAGCCGTCGGATCCGAAGCTTCCGGGCGGCTTCGAGAGACTTCGGGATTTGGACGAGTGGCTCTCCACGGGTCGTAATCTCCTCAACCTATTCCAGCCGAGTCGATCCACCGCCGCATTGTACCGGGTGCTCCTCGCGCTGAACGAAGAGTCGACCCGTTCCGCCGAGCCCTCGACGATGGGCGTGCCTACCGGCCGCAAATGGGCGGGCCTGCTTCGGCGGCTCCTCGTCCTGCGAAAGGACGCGGCGAGCTTTTGGATCGGCGGGATCCTGGGTACCGCGCTCGGCCTCGCGCTCGCGGCATGCGTCGTGCGAGCCCTCGTTCCGCACGCAGGCGGCGTCATGGCGCTTGCATCTCTAATCATCGTTGCGACCGGCGGCGTCTTGCTGGGGCTGCTCGGCGCCATTCTCGCCAGCGGTTTCCACCTGCTTCGGGTCGCGACCAGGAATCTGCCGAAGAATCACTTCGGTCTCTGCACGGGACGAAAGGACCCCGAGGCCCCTTCCACTTCGGACGCGCTCACGGATTGGCTGAGTGCTCGGATCAATGAGCTCGCCGGGCTGGATCCCAACGGGCCACCTCTCACGTTTGGGGATCTCCAACGAAAAGGGCTGTCTTCCCGCAAGGAAGGCGAGGAAAAGAGCATCGACTTGCGGATGATCGCGACGGACCTGAGCCACAATCAACCCTACGTGCTTCCCTTCGAGAAGCAGCTGTTCCTGTTCAAGGAAGAGGAGATGCGCCGGTTCTTCCCTGGCAACGTCGTGGACAGAATGACCACCGCGAGGTCGGAGCGCATTTCCCTGGAACGGCTGGACCGGGTTCACTTCGTCCCGGAAGCGGCGGATCTCCCCGTCGTATTCGCCGCCCGTCTCAGCATGAGCTTCCCCGGGCTTCTGAGCGCGGTTCCTCTCTATACGATCCGACAATCAGCCTACGAGAATCGGCGCGTGGGAGACACCGTAGTTCTCGAAGATCCGGAGGAGGACCTCCACGAGAACCTGTTCAGCGACGGAGGGATCGCGAGCAATTTCCCCATCCACTTCTTCGATCGATGGCTTCCGGGTCGGCCGACGTTTGGGATCAATCTCACCCAGATGCCGGAGGAATCATTCGAGACAGAGCTGCCGGTCGCCACGGATAGAGGCGTGACCTCCCGGAGGCTACTCCGGGCAAACTACTTCAGCAGGGTTTCGGGTCCGTCCCAGGTGTTTCAGGAGGACCCCGAGTTCGTGCGATCGGTCTATCTTCCCAAAGCCAACGCCCCCCAGCGTCCGGAATGGGTGCCGATCAAGAACCTCGCCGGCTTCTTCGGGGCGATCTGGTCCACCGCCCAGAACTATCGTGACCGAACTCAGTCCATGCTGCCCAGCTATCGTGACCGGATTGTCAGCATCCGGTTCTCACGAGGCGAGGGCGGGCTCAACTTGGGAATGGGGGCCGAGCGGATCGGAAGCATTCGGCGGAAGGGACAGGCGGCCGGGAGGATGCTCCGTAACTTCACCTTCGACGAGCATCGGTGGGTGCGTTTCCTGGTCCTGTTGGACCAACTCGAGGCGGAGCTTTTCAAGCTACGGGAGCGATTCGCGGGGCCCCTTCCGTACGAGGATCTCCTCGTCGAGCGCGTGGCTCGCGGGTATCCTTATCACCGGTCCCTCGCGTGGCGGCAAGAGGCGCTCGCGCGAATGGATTTTCTCCTGCGTACGGTCGGGCAATGGGGGGACCGGCAGTCCACGTGGAGCGCGAGCCACCCGGGATGGGGCGACGAGCGCTTCTTCGAAAAGGACGAGCCGAAACCCGAGGGATCCCTCCGCGTGACCCCCAAGGTTTGAGGGACGACCGAGTAGCTTCGGGAAGTGATGCGGTCCGCGCGTTCCTGATAGAAACTTTGGAGGGCTCGCCTTGAGTTACGTGGAGAATAACCTCATTCCCGGCGAAACGATCCTGTATAGGACCAAGCTCCACTGGATCGTCCTCTTTTGGCCCGTGCTGGTAGGCTCACTCCTTGGTCTGATTTCCGTGCTTCTTTTCTTCAGCGCCGTCGCATCCCGGTCCGGCAGCAGCCAGTCCCACTCCGTCGCCGCCGGCACCGGAGCGTTTTTCCTCGTGGTTGGCGCCGCGATCATTGGGTTTGGGATCCTTCGACGAAACGCGACCGAGATCGCGGTGACGAACAAGCGAGTCCTCATCAAGACGGGGCTTCTCAGCCGGCGAACCATCGAGCTGCTCCTATCCAAGATCGAAAGCATCGGGGTCGATGAGTCGCCCTCGGGAAGAATCTTCGGATTCGGAACGGTGATCGTGCGCGGCACCGGTGGTACCCCCGAGTCGTTCGACCAGATCGCCCATCCGCTCGAGTTCAGAAGGCAGGTTCACGCGCATGTGGAAGACGGCCCGACAAAGGGCCGATAGAGAACTCCGCCGCAATCACCGCCCTCAGCGCCCGCCGAAGTCCGGTGTACGGAAGTGAACGTCCGGGGCTGCTTTCGCTTGGATCCCCACAGGCTTGGATCGACGGAAGTAATTGGAATACAGTTTGTTAGCATAAGGGCGAGGAATGGCACGTGCCATGCGGAGAGCCCTGATGGCCTATACGGCCGGAGTCCGGTGAGCCCGGGCTCTCCATTCGAAGGAGGGAATCCCATGAACAGCCGAGAAACGAAGAACCTCGTGACGGAGGCTAGAGACTACGTCGTTTCGGCAATTCAGGGAGTTGGAGATGTTGCCGGAGCGATTGCGGATGCCATGAGCGGTGCACTTGTACGCGCCCTCAGGGGTACCCGCGCGACGGGAGCGGAAATCATCGCCCTCGTTGTGGACACCATTACGGGAGCAATTCACGGCGTGGCCGAGGTCGGCGGTGAGGTCGGGAGCGCGGCACGATCCATCATGCTCGGAGCTCTGCGCGGCACCCAAGAGGTGGGCAAAGCCGGCGTGGAGACCGTGAGCGCGAGCGCCGCGGCTTTGGTAAGGGGGACGTCCGAGGTAGGCGGAAACGTTGGTCAGGCTGCCAAGGGGGCGGTCGAAGGAGCGATCGCGGCCGCGCGCGACCTTGGCATGACCGCGGAGGATGCGGCAGCGGCGGCTGGATCGGGCGCGCTGCGGGCGGCCGGCGAGATCAGCTCAACGGCCGTGGACCAGGTGCGCTCTGTCCTGACCGGAACCATCTCCGGCGTCAAGGTCGTGCTCAAGGAGCCGTTCCGGTCGGAGAAGGAGAAGAAGCCCAAGACTTGATTGAGGTGTGGGAGCCACACGGGCTTGCTCCACACACCATGAATCAGAAGGAGCCGTACTGGGTCCCGGCGGTGAGAGCCGCCGGGACCTCGTCATTCCCGTCGCGCGTGCAGAACAGCCGATCCGCCTAGGTGTCGACCGCCTGCGCGCCGGGGAGTGGTCCCGCTACTCCCGGCTGCCCGTTCAGGTAGGCGTTGGGGTCGTGGTAGAGAGCCCCATCGGGGAGGTGCTGCCATAGCGCGCCGAGATCGCCCCGCACCCGGTCCTGGTAGAACGACGGCAACTGGTCGCTCTCTCCATTCAGGAACGGAAGGAACGAGGGATCGGTTTGGAGCAGGCGGCGCACCTTCGAATGATATCCAATCCGCCCGAATCCCTCCGTGGATATGGCCCGCACGACGTTCATCCAGCGGGGGATCCTCTCCCTGACCGCCCGGTACCGGTTCCAAATAGCCCGCCAGGAGAAGGAGTATTTCGTCAAATCGATCACGTGATCATAAAACTCGGGCCAGCCGTAGTTCTTGGGTATGACGTTCATGGCGTGGTTGTTGTTGAGGAGATGAAACGGGAAGCCGATGACGCGACCGTTCTTCTGAAACTCCAGATTGAGCGGAGCCGCTTGTCCGAATGCGGTCAGGAGTGAATAGCCAGGGAACGCGCCCGGGGTCATGTCCACGAACTGCTTCGTCAGCTCGAACGGCTCGGGACCCTGGTCCACATCCAATCCCAGCACAAAGTTCGTCTGCACGTAGGGGATGTAGCGGAGCACCATGTTTACGTGCTGCGAAACCTGCCGGACCTTTTCGGCCCCCGTGATGCTCCCGGTCTTCGCCTTGTTTCCGAGGGAGTACCAGGATTCAATCCCCGGCAGGATCGCCTTGAACCCATTCTTTTGCAGACGGCCCAGGTGCGGCTCCGAGAGCAACGAGAGGCTGCTTTCGGCGAGAAAGTCGATGCTCCCCGGGGGAACCGCCCCTTCGATGGTGTCCATGTATTCGGTGAACTTGACGCCAAAATTCGGGTCGTGCCACGCGACGCGCGGCCGCTTCATCTTCGTGCGCAGGAACCGGAGGTCCTCCCGGATCTGCTCGAAGCCCAACGGCTGGTACGTGACCACAGAGTCGATGCAGAAGCTGCAGGTGTAGGGGCATCCCAGGCTGCCGATCATCGGCACGATCTTCAAGATCGGCGCCTTGGCGAGGATCGGCTCAATGAACTTCCAGCGCTCACGAACGCCCGGCAGCGTTGGAGGCTGACCCTTCGCGGTCAGGTGGATCCCCATCGGCCGGTGAGCCGCGCAGTCCGTGAGGACCGCGTTCAACGTCTCCTTGTCGGTAAAGCCCAGGACGTAGTCGAAGTATTTCTGCGCATCCTGTGGGTAGCAACGGGCATGGGGCCCGCCCAAGACCGTGACCACGCCGCGCTGCTGGAACATGCTGCTGATCGAGTAGGAGAGCTGCGCCGCCTGAGTGAAGGCGCTTATGAACAGGAGGTCAATGTCGCGGGGCAGTACGTCCGTGAGATTCTCGAAGCCGGTGTAGCAGACCAGGCGAACATCGTGCCCGGCTTCCTCGCACCAGACCGCAATGACCTGGGGCATGATGCTGGCAAGATTCGCGTGCATGAGCCGGGCGTACAAAGAATGAGTTGGTGCTCGGGCTACAAGATCTACGATGCCGATCCGGAGCTTTCGCGTAGGCACCTCCTTTCGTTCCCCCCGCATCGTACATGAGGGGCACACCTACAACCACCCGAGATACTGGCACATGCGTAGATACACCTAGTACACTCACCATGGGCCTTTGACCTGCGCGTGATTTTGTGATACTGTCCGTGCGTTCACTCCCTCCTGGGGCGCGGAGGAATGTGGAGGACGCATGGATCCGTGCCTTCCCAGCCGATTCGTCCGTTTCGTTCTCCCGGTTCTATGCGCGTTCGCGATCCTGATCTGTATGGCGGGATGGGCGAGCGCCGCCGAGCGGATCAAGATCAGCGCTGACGCCGTTACGCCGCCGCCGCCCATCACTTCCTCCGCCCGACCCGGCGGTGAGTTTCGCCAGTACCGGGCCGCAACGACGACATGGCTGCAGTATCCCGGCGCCTGCTTCGATCGCTACGCCGGGACCTGGGCGGGTCGTTCCACACCGCAAGCCGACTCGCTGAACACCTACACGCCCGGGGGAACTGGGCCGTACACCGTTCTCGACCAATCTCTCAGTGAGATCCTCTGGCACGTTTCGGACAACGCGACCTGCACTTCCGGAGTAACCTGCCCGCCGGCGCTCAGCGGGAGCCGAATGTTGTGGTGCGGCAAGTTCGACGCGAACTGGGTGGTCCAGTACGGATATTCCAACTTCACGTATCAAATTCTCTATATCGACACCGGTACGCATGCCGCGAATTACAATTTCGTTCTCACGTACCGGATCAACACCGAGCAGAACTACGACTACGCGTACTTGATCGGCGGGGGTGACGGCCTTCGCGATCCGGTCGGAAACACACGGCCGACAATTGACCACGTCATCGCCGACGGTTCCGCCGGAAACATCAAGCTCTTGGTCCAGTGGACGGGCTCAGTCAGCCCGGGTACGACAAACGCGCTGGGCGCGAACACGACCGCGTCGCCTCCCGCCGTGCAGGCCACCGGTGCTGCGGATCAGACGGAGACGACGGTATCCGGTGCATCCTTCCTGATCGAGGCGCAGCATCGGGCGCTCTATCTCGTATTCCGTTCGGATTGCTTTGTCTCGTCGGAGGACGGGCTTTGGTCCAATGGTCACGGGCCGCAAATCGACAACCTCTCGGTGAGCGACAATGGCGCCCTTTACACAGACGAGGCCGCCCCGACGAGCGGCGGTCTCCCGGTTCCGGACACGGGCCCCGGCGTCACGCCGGGAGGCGGCATCGTCCTCAAGGGAACCAGCAGCGCTCCCACGATCTCGGCTCGCGTTGGAGCCGGCATCGGCACGCTCTGGCAGCTGGTCGGGGGCAACAACCTCCCGACCCCCGACTCTTGCTCGCCGAAAAGCTCGTCTTCCGACCTGAGTTTCGTGGGCGCCAACCCATCCACCTTTCACACGATTCCTAACGAGGCCACCTCCATCGTTTCCTGCACATTTCCAATTCCCGCGGGGACGGCATCGGTCGTCGCCCAATGGTCTCAATACCTGGACATGCCCGCCTATCAGGGCTACGTGCAGTTCGCCGAGTACCGGTACTTCAAGGACGGCCTGTGGTCGAGCTGGAGGAACACGGACGGGGGCGGGACGAGGCGCGTCGATGGCCTTCAGACGTGGGGCGGCATCCGGTCCGAGCTGGCCGAGGCGTCCCGGGCCGATTCGGTTCAGCTCCGGTACTCCATCCGATGTGTCCCGGAGATAAGCGCCGACCTGCACAACTGCGGCGATGTGCTCTATGGATTGCTCTACGACGATTTTCGGCTCGAGGTAGTGAGCGGTGCTCCGGCTCCCGTGTTCGGAATCTATCCCAGCTTCCTCGCTCAATCGACCTTCGTGGACGGCACGATCGCATCCCCGGGGAACTGCTTACCGGCAACGGTGGCTGCGGGTCAATGCTGGCCGGGCGTTCGCGGCAGCGACATCGGCACGGCTGCCGCAATACACGACAACTTCAACAGCCCGCTCGGCGACTCGGTTGTGGTCTCGATCGGCTCCGGGCTTCGCAGGAACGGGAAGGGGATCAACTGGCATCACGGGTTCGACAAATCGGTGAATACTGGGTTGACGATCGCGCACACGAACCCAAACTTCGTGGCCGCGTTCGACAAGCCCCGAGTGATTTACCGCATGTTCGATCCTGCGACCAGGGCTTGGAGCCCCTTCGATTCGAGCGAGCTTGACGCGAACGGTGTCGCCGTGTCGGGACCCGATACGATCCTGATCGACTCGAGGTTCCGGATGAACTGGCCCCCGCGGGACAAGATCGGCGCGACCCTCCCCGGCGGGTTCACGATCAAGGGAATCGCGTCCTACTCCGCGCTGACCTTCCTCCCTCGAGGAACACGGGTTCAGTATTACTTCAAGGCCGTCGACATCAACGGGGGGACCGCGTATCAGTTCAGCTCCGACTCGCGTGCGTTCGAGGTTGAGGATCTTCCAACGCTGCCCGGCGGCTCGGTTGTCGCGCCGGATATCATTGAGTTCGACGTGCTCCCGCGCGTGTACGCGCCGGGTGATCCCGGCTCGCAGCTGGCAAGCAGTACCAATACGCCGATTCTCAATTTGGACGGCGCCTACGCCGCCTGGAACTATTCGACGGATCCGGTCACGCAGGCCCTTCGGGCGCTCGGGGTCCGCGCGGATCGATATCGCCTGCTGCGAGGCACGGAGCAGGGCGCGAACGTGGGCGGGCATGAGTTCGCCGGCACTCGCCCGGGGCGCTTGGCGAACTATTTCCCGAACATGGACGAGTATGCGATCAGGGACTCCCTAGCCACCTGGTACCGGATCATGATCGAGTCGTCTCACGTGCGGGGCTCGTTCTCCGTGCTGGAGGAATCCGATTCTAGGCTTCTGTCGGAATGGTGGGCCGCCCCCACCGGAGCGGACGGTGGAGACAGGTGCCTGCTCTCCACGGGAGACGATTTCTTCAATACTCTTTTAGTGGTCGGCGGAATCCCGCATCCCAACGAGAATGCGCTGGCGGCGCAGGTATTCGGCGTTGCCGCCGTGGCGAACCGATGGAACGGTGGGGCGAGCATTCAATTCCCGGCCGTCACGGATTTGTTCGCCGATCCTTTGTCCGGCCCGAATCTGGGTGGAACGGCAGGCGGGTACAAGTACATCGTGGACGGCGGATGCCCGGGACCGAACCGGTTCGATGCGCTGACCAAGATCGGAGTTGCGGACGCCCAGAGCGCAGCGACCTATCCGACGTTCGCCTCGGTGACGAATGTGGCCGCGGTTGCTCACATGACCGAGCGCGACGGTGTCATGGATCATGATCGGAACAAGGCGTTGGGATATGGGTTCTCGATCCAGTTCGTTCGTCAGGGTGGCCAGAACCTGGTCGACA
Source organism: Candidatus Eiseniibacteriota bacterium (assembly GCA_005893265.1). GTDB lineage: Bacteria > Eisenbacteria > RBG-16-71-46 > SZUA-252 > SZUA-252 > WS-7. Next base: position 11,025 of record VBOX01000055.1, read on the forward strand.
CCCGCGCTCAGATCCTCTACAAGTTCCTGACGAGCTGCCGTGGGCCGAGGACGGCGACGGATACGGCATCCTGCTGGCCGTGCCCGACGCCTGCGAACAAGTACGGTAACTGGGCCACACTGACCGGGTTCCAGCAGGCTACCTACGGTCCCCTCTATGCGCTCCAGGACAATACGAAGGTCCTGACGGGGGTGGTGGAGCCCGGGCCCCAGGCGCCCCGTTTCATCAACGCGCTCTCTCAAAACCGTCCGAATCCATTCAACCCCGAGACCATCATTTCCTACAGCCTTGCCGCGAGAGGGAAAGTGACGATCCGGATCTACGACGTCGCGGGACGGCGCCTCAGGACACTCGTCGACGCGGTGAAGGACCCCGGGGTCTATCAGGCCCGATGGACCGGGGAGCTTGATTCCGGCGGAAAGGCCTCGAGTAGCATTTACTTCTACAAGATCACCTACCCAGACGGCACGTCGTCGGCGAGGAAGATGGCAATACTGCGGTAGGCGGCCCGTCTTGCCGGCGCGACACCTTCGGCCCCGTTCCTCCGATCGGCACGATCCGGCTCGCGGCCTCTTCACGCCGGCCGAACGCTGGCCAACCCGGCTTATTTGGCAAAGGGCCGGGTTTGACCTAAAGTCCCTCCGTGGCCCGCCCCAATTCCCAATCCGAGGACCATGTGGGCAGTCCGGTCGGTAAGACCATCTCGCGGTACCGCGTCGAGGAACTCCTCGGGTCCGGCGGCATGGGAGCCGTCTATCGCGCCCGCGATGAGCGCCTCGATCGCGCGGTGGCACTGAAGATCCTTTCGGAAGACGCGCTGACCTCGAGCTCGGCACGCCAGCGCTTTGTCCGCGAGGCTCAGCTTGCCGCAACCCTGAACCATCCGAATATCGTCACGATCTACGAGGTGGAGGAAGCGGACGGCTATCACTTCATCGCGATGGAGTACGTCGAAGGGGAAACGCTCCGCGCCCGGGTAGCGCGCGCCCCGCTTTCGCTCCAGGAGATCGTGCAAGTCGGTGGTGACGTCGCGGAAGCACTCGAGGCCGCTCACGCTCTCGGGCTCATCCACCGGGACATCAAGCCGGCGAACATTCTCCTCACGCGCTCAGGTCGCGCCAAGGTCGCCGATTTTGGCCTCGCCAAGCGTCTGGAAGGCGCCTCGGGCCCCGCTTCCGTCCCTGCCGCAACGGTCAGCCATTTGACGGAAGCAGGCGTCGTGACGGGCACCGTCTCGTACATGTCCCCTGAGCAGACGCGCGGCGACGTACTGGATGCCCGATCCGACCTGTTCTCCCTGGGGGTCGTGCTCTACGAGGCCGCGACGGGGCGGGTCCCGTTCGAGGGTCCGAGTGCTCTCACCGTGATCCACGAGATCGCGATGGTTGAGCCGCCGGCCCCGAGCAGAATCAGGCAAGGACTTCCGCGTGCGTTCGACGGGATCGTGGCGCGCGCGATGGCGAAAGAGCGTGAGCGTCGGTTCGGCCGGGGCTCGGAGATCGCGGCGGCGCTTCGTGCGTTGCTCGAGGGTCCGCCCACGGCCGTGGAGGCGTCCGAGGGTTTGCAGACGCAGCCGGCGCGGATCGCGAACAACCTCCCGATCTCGCTCACTAGCTTCGTGGGGCGGCAGGATGAGATGGAGGAGGTAGCGCGCCTCCTCGCGTCGGCTCGCCTCGTCACCCTTCTTGGTTCCGGCGGTTGCGGCAAGACGAGGCTCGCGATTCAAGTGGCGCGGAATCTGCTCGAGAGCTATCCCGACGGCGCCTGGATGGTGGAGTTGGCGGCCCTCTCGGATCCCAGCCTCGTGCCCCAAAGCGTGGCGATCGCGATGGGCCTTCGGGAGGAACCGGAGCGGCCGCTTCTCGTGACCCTGGCGGAGCACATGGCTTCCCGCACACTCCTCCTTGTGCTGGACAACTGCGAGCATCTGACCCCGGCGTGCGCCGCGCTTGCCCGGGCGCTTCTGGAGGCGGCTCCAACGATTCGCATCCTGGCCACGAGCCGGCAAGCCATCGGGGTGCCGGGCGAGAGCCTCTGGCGAATTCCGTCGCTGAGCATACCGGATCCGCGCGGCGCTCCTCTTCCACGGCAACTCCTGAGCCGCTTTGGGGCCGTGCGCCTCTTCGTGGACCGTGCGGCCGCGGTGCAGCCCACCTTCGCGCTCACCGACCAGAATGCCTGGACCGTCGCGCAGATCTGTGGCCGTCTGGACGGAATTCCTCTCGCGATCGAGCTCGCGGCCGCGCGAGTCAAGGTCCTCCCTGTCGCGCAAATTCTCGGTCGGCTCGAGGACCGTTTCCGGCTCCTCACATACGGGAGCGCCGCGACGCTTCCGCGTCAGCAGACCCTGAGGGCGACGGTCGACTGGAGCTACGACCTCCTCGAGAGCAAGGAGCAGCAGCTCTTCCATCGGATCGGCGTTTTTGCCGGAGGGCTCTCGCTCGAGGCGGCGGAAGCAGTCTGCTCAGGCGACGGAATCGAGGAAGAGGAGATTCTGGATCTGCTCGCGCATCTCGTCGACAAGTCGCTCCTCACGCCCGAGGAGGGATTCGAGAACACCGCGCGGTACCGAATGCTTGAGACGTTGAGGGCCTACGGGAGGGAGCGGCTCCAGCACGCTGGAGGATGGGACCGATATGTGGATCGCCACGGCGAATTCTATCGAGCGCTCGCGGAACGCGCGGAGCCCGAGCTCATGGGTCCCGAACAGGCCTCGTGGCTCAATCGCCTCGAGGAGGAGCACGATAATTTCCGTCAGGCGATCGAGGGGGCGAGCGAGCGCGGGGACTTCTCCCGCGGACTCTCGTTGTGTGGAAACTTGTGGCGCTTCTGGTGGATCCGGGGGCTCTGGCAGGAGGGAAACGGGCGCCTCAGCAAGATCCTGGACCTCGCGGAGGCGACGGATCGAAGCCCGGAGCGAGCCAAAGCGCTCCACGGCGCTGTCGTGATCTCTCGCGGTCTCGGCGACTATGCCGCCTCCCACGCTCGAATCGACACTTGGATTTCCATCGCGCGCGAGACCAAGGATCGGGACGAGCTTGCCCTCTCGCTCAAGGAGCTTGGGAATCTTGCCTACGTGAAAGGGGACCACTCCGCGGCGAAATCCGCCTACGAGGAAAGCCTCATCTACTTCCGCGATGTGGGCGATCGGCACGGTCTCGCCGCCGTTTTCCACAATCTCGGGAGCTTGTCCCTGGGTCAGGAGGACTTCTCACGGGCACGGCGCTTCTACGAGGAATCTCTGGCGCTCGAGCGGGAGCTGGGAGACAGAACCGGCGAAGCTGTCTCCCTGAACGGCCTAGGAACCGCAGCCCGCGCTCATGGCGACCACTCGGCGGCCCTCGCCTACCACGAGCAGGGTCTCGCTCTCCAGCGGGAGCTGGGAGAGAGATCCGGAATCGCCTACTCCCTGGGTGAGCTGGGCCTCCTTGCGGCGAACGCGCGCGAGTTCGCGCGGGCCAGGGGCTACCTCGTGGAGAGCTTGGCCATCCTGCGCGAAATGGGGGATCGGCAGGCAATGGTAGACGCCCTGGAGCGGTTCGCGGCGCTGGAGTTCCGACGGGACCAGCCGGAGCGTGCCTTGATTCTCTATGGGGCGTCCCGCGCGTTGCGGGAGATGCTGGGCGTGGAACCCATGCCGTCCGACCGGCGCCGCATCCAGGAGGAATTGGAGACCCTTTGGGATCTCGTGGGCGCGGACGGAGCCTCCGAGATCTTTTCGAAAGGGCGGAGCATGACCCTTGAGAAAGCATTCGATTTTGCCTCGGGCGAGGCATAGATTCGGACGTCACGCCGTGGGGGAAAACGGTCGTTCGGCAGTCATCAAAAAGGAGGCGGTCGTGAAATTGTTTTTGCTAGCCTTGGCCTTTAGCCTTGCTCTCGCGATTCCCGTTGCGGCGCAGGACTCAACCAAAGCGGTGCCCCCGCCCGCGCCCGCGGCGACCGCACCAGCTCCCGCTCCGGCGACTCCCCCACCTGCGGCGGCAGCGGCCCCCGCGACGCCCGCGCACGTCATGATCACCCCATTGCAGATGAAGTGGGGCGACCCGCCCGCGGTATTCAGGAAGGGAGCCAAGTTCGTTGTTCTGTCCGGCGATCCTGGGGCGCCCGGTCCGTACACGATTCGGCTCAAGATGCCTGCTGGTTACAAGATCGCCCCACACTGGCATCCCACGGACGAAATCGTGACCGTGATCGCGGGGACGTTTTCGCTGGGGATGGGCGAAAAGTTCGATCAGGCATCCATGAAAGCGCTGCCCGCGGGAGGCTACGCTGTCCTGCCTGCGGAAGCGCGCCATTACGCGTGGACCAAGACGGGGGCGACGGTTCAGGTTCACGGAATGGGCCCCTTCGCTCTCACCTACGTGAATCCCTCGGACGACCCAAGCCAGTCGACGGGTACCAAGTAGCGGACCGAGCCATCGTTCGTAAACGTTGAGCCGGCGCGACGACCGGCCGCCGATCGTCGTGATCGGCGCGGGAGCGGCTGGATTCGCCGCCGCGATCTTTGCGGCGCGCTCGTTCTTCCCTCCGCGATCGACCCCGCTCAGTTCGTCACAGGGTCGTCGCCGCACACCCTCAAGAAGTTGCTCCTCTCCTGGCCGCTCCAAGAGCAGCGGAGGTTTTTCGAAGAAGAGTTGTGCCTTCCGCTCGCCCTCGAGCCGGAGACGGGAAAGTTGTTTCCCGTTTCAAACAAGTCGCGCGACGTGCGCGACCGGCTTCGGGACATGGCCGAACGGGATGGGGCCGAGCTGCGCTTCGACTCCTACGTCACGGGCCTCGAGGCCGAGCCCCGCCCGGTGGGGAGCGCGGGGGCAGCGGCCCATCCGGACCAGCCCGCCTGGCGTGTCCGGCTCCAAGGCGGTGCCGAGATCCGCGCGGCGCAGGTCGTCATCGCGACCGGGGGGCTCTCGGTGCCGGCAACCGGGAGCGACGGCACCGGTCTCGACCTTGTTCGCCGTCTCGGCCATACGATTCACGATACCTACCCAGCACTCACGCCGCTCACCGCCGAGCCGCACCGGTACGCGGCTCTCGCGGGCGTCTCGCTCCCGGTGACGATGGAAGCGCCCGGGGCCAAGCGAAAGCTCGTGACGAGCGGTGGCTTCCTGTTCACGCACAAGGGTTACAGCGGGCCGGCCGTCCTCAACCTCTCCCACCTCGCCGTTCTCTCGCGGCGCGCGGGAGGCGAGCCGCAGAAGATTTACGTGCGTTGGACGACAAGCGATGCGGAGCAATGGGATCGGATACTGCTTCAAGGAGAAGGCACCCTGCTCGGCCTTCTCAGGCCGCACCTCCCGGCGAGACTGGCGGAGACCCTCCTCGAGATGGCTGGCATCGACGGAAGGACCCAACGATCTCGGCTCAGGCGCGAGGAACGCCGGCGCCTGGTCGAGACGCTGACGAAGCATGCGCTTCCGTGGACTGGGGACGAGGGTTACAAGAGGGCGGAGGTCACGGGCGGGGGCGTGGCGCTGAACGAGATCGATCCGCGTACCATGGAAAGCAGGCTTTGCCCTGGGTTATTCCTTTGCGGCGAAATCCTCGACGCGTTTGGGCCCATCGGAGGGTACAACTTCGCATGGGCCTGGGCGACGGGTCGCGCGGCGGGGCTCGGAGCAGCCTCTCTCCCTGGGTCCTGATTTCGCGAACGGATGCGCTGGGCTATACTCCCCGATCTCGTGCCGGAAGGAGCCGCGATGAACTTGCGCCGACGTGTCGGGAGTTTCGCCATAGTAGTAGCAACGCTCGCAGTGGCCGTAGCGGCCACGGCCCGCGTGGCCCCCGCCCAGCAAAGGTTCGAATGGCCCGAGAAGGCCAAGAACCTCAAAGTTCTTCCCAAGAACACGCCCAAGGAAAAACTCAGCGCCACGATGATCGGGTTCACGCGCGCGCTCGGGGTCCGGTGCCCCTTTTGCCACGTCGGCCAGGAAGGACAGCCGCTTACCACCTACGATTTCGTCTCGGATCAGAAACCCACGAAGGACGTCGCCCGGCGGATGGTGAAGATGGTGGCCAACATCAATCGCGATCTGAGCAAGATGAAGTTTCCGGAGCCGAAGCGCGTCACGGTGGCCTGCGTGACGTGCCACCGCGGGCGGCCGCGGCCCCTGACGTTGGCGGAGGAGCTGGCATCGGTCTATGAGTCCGCCGGGATCGACAGCACGGTGGCACGGTACAACACCCTCCGCGATCGCTTTTACAGCAGCGGCTCATACGATTTCAGCGAACGAAGCCTCAATGAGTTCGGCATGAGCCTGCTTGCCGAAGGGCACAGCCCGGATGCCATCCGAATCCTGAGCATCAATGTGGAGCAGAATCCGAAGTCATCGTTTGCCTACTCCAATCTGGGAAATGCCTGCGCCGCGGCGGGGCAGAAGGATCTCGCCATCCAGAACTACGAAAAGGCGCTCGAGCTGGATCCAAGGAATAGGGAAGCGGAGCAGAAGCTGAAGGAGCTGCGAGGGGTGGCCAAGTAGCAGGAGGTCAGGGCGGCTCCGGCGCCCGGGAAAGGAAACGGGGCGACACCTCTCGGTGCCGCCCCGTAGCTTTGTTCGGGTGATGTTGGTTCGAGCCGGCTACGCCTTGCGGACGTTCGCCGCCTGGAGCCCCTTGGGTCCTTGGACGATTTCGAACTCCAAGCGCTCGCCCTCGGCGAGCGTCTTGAAGCCTTCGCCGGAAATGGACGAGTAATGCACGAACACGTCCTCGCCACCTTCCTGCTGGATGAAACCGAAACCCTTCGACTCGTTAAACCACTTCACGGTTCCTACTGCCACTCTGTACTCCTTACGCACTGGGGCCTGGCCCCTACAAACCGTCCTCTCGGATCGGCCAACCCGGCCACTATGGTCGGGCCCCCGGATGAGCTTCCACCCGGATACAAAAAACGCCGCAGGTAGCTTCTCCTGCGGCAATGTCATCGCGTCTTGCGCTGCATACGACCGTCAGGTAACTGCTAGGCGGGAGTATCGGTCAATAGGCGGCGCATGTAAAGAACTCTTTTTGAAATTTCCATCCGGCCACGCCGCCGTGTCTTAGGGCATCATGGGGTCCGTCATGAGCCCACGCGCCACACCCTCGCCCGCCCGGGTCTGGGCCGCTCGGTTCGTCGCGGTCGGCGCCGATGCGATCCAAATTTTCGCCGTGCCTGCATTCCTCGGCGGTGCCGCCTCGCCCGTCAACGACGCGCTCGATGTAGCCGTCGGAATCGTGATGGTCGTGTTGCTCGGCTGGCACATCGCCTTTCTTCCCACGTTCGTTGCCGAGCTTGTTCCCGTGCTCGGCATCTTTCCTACGTGGACCGCAGCGGCGCTCTTTGTAACGCGGGGCAGGGGGTAATCGCTTCCCGACCTGCCCCATGCCGCGGCCACCCCTGGCCGTTCCGGAAATTGATGCTATCATTTGGGCATAGAAGGCTCACCCCCGCGACAAACTCGGACCTCAGCTCGAGTACCGCATCATGCTTACCAAGCGCCTAACGCGATGTTGTGCAGTCATTTTCATGACAGGCGTGGCGATGAGCCCGGTTCTTGAGGCGCATCCTGCGGCGGCCCAAACGGATTCGACCTACTTCTACCGGTACCTGCTGGGCGCCCTGAGCAACTTCCAAACGGGCTGCTTCGGCCCCTGTGCCTGTCCCGTCCTCATCTCCAGCCCGCTCGAGGGCACGTTCACCCTCAAACACGTCGGCTTCGACGGTCTCTTCGATCGGTACAGTGTTTCCGATGTCAGGTGGGTGGTACCCGATAACACGACCACCCTCACGATCCAAGGCGCCGGTACCTATCGCGTCGGGGGCGAAGTTGCGGTCCAGCAGCAGATGAGCCTTGACCTTTCGGTGAGCGGAGGTCCGATTCAGCATTTCGACAGCGGGCTCATCGCTGGAGGGGGTGGGTTTCCAAAGATTGACATCACCATCTCCCTGCATCAGAACACGGCGTGCCGTGACACGATGATGCGCGTAGAGGCCTCCCCCTATTACACCGCCAGTGGCATCGCAACCGGTGCCATTGGCAACTCCGCGGCTCTGGATCGTGTGTCGCCAAATCCCTTCGGCGGCCAGGTCAAGCTACGCTTGACGCTTGCCCATCCCGGCCCGGTCGAGATCGTGGTCTACGATCTCGGTGGTCGAATCGTTCGATCCCTCGCCAATGGGGCATGGTTCACCGCGGGAGAGCACACGCTTTCCTGGGACGGGCGGTGCGACAGCGGCGCGTCAAGCTCGGCGGGCGTGTATTTCGTTCGCGCCCAAGCGGGAGGCGATCGTTTCGTGCGCCGGGTTGTGAAGGTGGAATAGGCAGTCATGCGAACTGCCGGGGAAACGTGACCGCGTGCCGAGCTGCACGGTCCCTGCGCCGTAATCAGCTCCTCCGGCTCGCCCCGATGCTCGGGCTCCTGCTCGCGTTCGCGCTACCCCACGACGCGCGCTCGGAGACTCCGCTGACGACGGTGCGCGTCGCGCAGGGCCTCAGCCTCCCGCTCTTCGTCACGTCGCCTCCCGGAGACACGGCTCGAATCTTCATCGTCGAGCAGCGCGGGGTAGACAACCGCGGCCGGATCAAGATTCTCAAGAACGGAAACGTCCTGGGCACCGCGTTCCTCACGACCCCCACCCTCGCCACCGGCACCGAGCAAGGCCTTCTCGGGCTCTCGTTCGCGCCTGACTACGCGACGAGCGGGCGCTTCTACGTCAACTACACAGACTCCATCGGCACGACGAAAATCGTGCGCCACACCGTTTCAGGGAATCCGGACGTGGCGAATCCCAACGGCACCACCATTCTCTCGATCGCGCAGCCCTACGCAAATCACAACGGCGGCTGGCTGGGCTTCGGTCCCGATGGCTACCTCTACCTCGCTACGGGGGACGGCGGCAGCGCGGGCGATCCCGAGGACCGGGCGCAGAACGTCGACAGCCTGCTCGGGAAGATTCTGCGCCTTGACGTGAGCGGCGCGGGTTATGCGATCCCGCCGGGAAACCCGTTCGCGGGCGCGACGCCAGGCCGCGACGAGATTTGGTCCTACGGCCTGCGGAACCCGTGGCGCCCGAGCTTCGATCGCGCGACGGGCGATTTTGTAATCGCCGACGTGGGACAAAGCCAGCGTGAGGAGATCGATTTCGCGGCCTCTGGGGCCGGTGCGGGGGCGAACTACGGCTGGCGTTGCTTCGAAGGCTCGCTCGCCTTCGCCTCCAGCACCACAATTCCGTGCGGCTCCTGCTCCGCGCCCGGCTGCCCCAAAGTATCCCCGGTCCACGAGTACGGCCACACCCTCGGTCGCTGTTCGATTACCGGCGGGTACGTCTATCGCGGGTGCGCGATCCCCGATCTCAGGGGTCAATACTTCTTCGGGGACTACTGCGGTCGCCAAATCTACACGGGTCAGTTCCAGGGCGGATCCTTCGTGAATCTTCGGGAACGCACCTCACAGCTCGCGCCCGGGGGCGGTCTCACGATCGGCAACATCACGAGCTTTGGCGAAGACGCGGCCGGCGAGCTTTATATCTGCGACCAAAACGGCCAGGTCTTCAAGATCGTGCCGAGTGCCGCCGTGCTCGAGTCCGACATGCCGGCTCTCCGCGCGCGAACGGCGCTCGGCGACAGCCTCGGCTCGACCGCACCCGGAAATACGCTGGTCACGGGGATCATTCCCTTCGCCGACGCGGGAAGCAGGATTCGGGGGGTCGGGTATCTGAAGAACGCGGTGATTCGGGCGTGCACGGAGGTTTCGGGGGACTGCCTGACCTCGCACGTCCGGCTCAATCCGTTCGACATCGACCTCACCGCCTGCGTCGATTCCGCGGGCAACACGCTCACGCGGGGGTTTGTCTTCAAGAACACCTCGGCCTCATCCAGCCCGCTCGCCTACGTCGACGTGATCACGCCGGTACTCCGCGGGGATCCCGACGGCGCCGTTAAAGCCGCGCCATCCGGTCCTGGAAAGACCGCGGTGCTCGTGCAAGCGGATACATTTTCCCCGGATCGCTGGATCGTCCACTCCGGCTCGGGCTCGGCGGGCGTGACCTACAGTGCCGACGTGGACACCGCGTCCCAGCTTGCCGCACGCGTAGCCGCCGACCAGCCGCTCGCCGAAGGCGCGTCCGCGGGGCCCGCCTCGGTCGGTATGGCTCTCGGGTTCGACTTTGGATCGGTTGCCCCAGCGGTTCCCGAAACCGTGATCGTCGTCACGCAGCTCAAGGCCTCGGCGCCGAGCGGAGTGGACGTGAGCGCGCCGCTTCCCGCGAGAGGTGAGCTCCGCGTCCTGAGCCCGATTCCGTTCCGTTCGGATCTTCGCCTTGAAATCGCTCTGGCTCGCGCCGAACAGGTCTCGGTCGATGTGTTCGACCCGGCCGGAAGGCGCGTGCGGATGCTGACGCAGGGTCCGATGCCCGCCGGAAGCAGCTTCATTCGATGGAACGGGAAGCTCGACGGCGGAGGGAATGCTCCATCGGGGATCTACTTCGTCAAGCTCAGGAGCGGCGACTGGGCGGTGATGCGTCGAGTCGTCTTGGTGCGCTAAGGCGATCGACTGGGCCCTGCGGCTCCGCACCTATGGCTTGCAAGGGAGCCTCACTAGGCTCAGGCTCCCGGAATGAGGTGCCTTCCGCCCTGGCTGCTACTCCTGTTCCTGGCGGTCCCGTCCGCCGCGATGCCACCCGGCTATTTCCTCGACAGGACGCAGGCGCTCGAGGCTCGCCCCGCAAGCCGCGAGGAAACGAACGGGGAATTCACGCTGTCCATTCAGCGGGATTGCTCCGATTCGATCGCGGTCCGTCTCCTGGGTATCGCGGAATCGGCCTACCCGCCCAGGAACACGCTCATCGATCTGGCGCTGGAAAAGGGATTTGAAATGGGTTCGGATTCGGCGGGCGTCCCCCTCTGGTGGTGCGACGGGCTGGGCGAGCGCCGCATTCCTTACGCGGTGACAGCCGGAGCCCTGCGGCACTACACGCGACTCACCGAGCTTCATCGTGAGGGCAACGTCCGCGAGACCGAAGCGCATCCTCTCTTCTGGAGCAAGCTCATCTACCGCGCCCGCATCGCCCCGCGCGTCCTGATCGGCGGCCGCAAGACCTCCGATTCTAACGTCTATGTCGCGCTCTTGGAGCTCGACTGGTCGTATGACGATGGAGTCTTCGAGCAGCATGCCAGAGCCCAACGGAGCGTTACCCTCACGCCGGAGGGTGGGGTGTTGGCGATCTGGGGCGATGGTGATGCGGAGGAGGAAACCTTCATTTCGAATCACACTGGCATTCGGCGGATGCCCAAATAGGATTCCGCCGCAGACCCCCGCAATCATCCGACTCTTGGATTTTCGTAAAGGCCGAGACCCCTCCGGCATGGGCTCGATCCCCGAGGCTACTCGGGAGCTTTATCCGGTTGCGCCGTGTCGGCTTCGGGCGAGGGCGGCTCAGGCGCAGCCGCCGCGGCGCGGGCCGCGGCCTTGTCGGCCTGACGCGCCTGCCGGGCGGCCCGCTTTTCGTTCGCCCTTTCGACCCGCTTCTTCGCCTTCTGGTTCTTGAGAAAAGATGGATTCCCTCTGCCCGCCATCGTTATCTCCGAGATGGTTTGCCGCTACCCTCGTTGGCCCGGAACCCCAGTCTCGTCTTTGGGCGCCCGCGATTCAAGCTGAAACGTCGGACGGGCGCGGGCGGGACACCGTGGGAGGAGGGGCCGGGTCAGGTTCTCTTCGCTGGCTTTGCGCTCCGTTCGGCAAAAACTTCCTGAAGTTGGCGGAGCGCCTGGGCGCTGCTCGCGTCCACCAATGTCCGCGCCAGGAGGCCCATGGGGCCGCTTGCGAAGCCGTGACCGACGCAGCGGACACGCGTCCTTCCTCGCGTGAGCGGATTCAGGTGTATCTCGTACCAGGTCCCCTCGATGTCATCCGAGAAGGGGAGTCCCGGCGCATCGTCGATTCGAACCGAGAATAATCGCTTCGGGACGATGGCGACGATTCGGCTCGTGATCGTATGAGGGTCACCGATTCTGCCATCGGGATCGCGATTGGCTCGCATGAGACCCCCGACGCGCAGGTCGACCTGCGCGTGAGGCACGATCCAAGATTCCATGCCTGCTTTCGTCGTGATCAGACGCCAGACCTCGACGGCGGGGCCTTCGACGACGGCCTCATTCACCAGGGGATCCATTTCGGCATCCGCCGCGGGGAGGATCGCGACGATTGTCACGAGGAGGAACAATGGAGCGACGAGGAAACGGGCCTTGATTCTCGCGATGGGATCCTCCCCTTGGTGAAGGTGCGCCGGCGCGCTATGGAACACCGGCGGTGACGCGATTCTCCTCATTCATCCCGGACCCGCTGACGTAAGCTCTTGTCATGCAGATCATCCTTCTTGCCCTCTTCGCTCTCGCACAAGGCGCGGGCATCGTCGGCCTTCCTTCACCCGATTGGCCGGAGGTGCGATGGGTCCAAGGCGGCCCGCTGCGCCTCGCCGATCTTCGAGGCAGGGTGGTCCTCATCCGCTTTTTCATGGACGAGCGATGCCCGTTCTGCCGCGGTACGGCGCCGGCGCTGAACGAGTTTTACCGCGAGTTCAGCCCGAAGGGAATGGTGGTGATCGGGTTTTACACGCCCAAGCCTCGGCCGCGGCCCACGACGGTCGAGGAAGTGCGCGACTATGTGAAGACGTTCGGGTTCCGCTTTCCGGTCGCCGTCGATGACGACTGGAGCGCCTTGCGACGGCTCTGGCTCGACCGCGTACCGGAAGCGGAGTTCACGTCCGCGTCGCTCCTCATCGATCGCAAGGGAATCGTGAGGCACATCCAGTCCGGCGGGATCTATTCGAAGGGCTCCAAGGATCGGCAAGCCCGGCGCGACTACGACTCCATGCGTTCGGCGATCGCAAAGCTTCTCGCGGAGCGGTGACGTCGTGTAGCGGCTATCTTCCGGCGAGCAACGTTCCCGCTTTGCCCGCACGCATCCGATCCACAACGCGCTGAAGTAGTCGCGCTCGCTCGGAAAGACCTCCCCCATGACGGCGGCAGCGGCCGCCGAGATGGTGGAGTGGCCCGACGTGTAGGTCGGGAAATTGGGGGTGGGGACGACGGTGATGAGCCCCGGAATGCGCTGGAACGGGCGCGCGATCCAGTACTTGTATTTCGTCTCCCAGCACGAGATGAACGCGTCGGCCAACGCCATGTTGAGGAAGGCGTGCGCGCGAGCGGATGTGGCGAGATCCAGGCCCGATGCCTCGATGCGGTCGTTCAGAAGCTCGTTCCAGATCGTCGGCGGCGAGCGATCGGCCCATTTGTGGACGATCGCGATTTGCTCCGGCGTGCGGTTCAGGGAAAGGTCGTAGACTTCCTGCGCGTCCGCAAGATCCTGGTGCGAGCCGAAGTCGTAGGGCGGATCCGGCTGGATCTCCGAGCCCGATTTGAGAATCCAGGGTTTCCACGACCCGCACATCGGGAGCATCGGATTGGTCCCGGTCCAGATACCATCCCCGCTGGGAACGGTGCCGTCGAACGGTAGGTCGGACCCGTCCTGCATCCCCCGCGCGACGACGATTCGGCCGACCGCACGGCCCAGAGCCCAGCCTCCGAGCGCCGCACCTCGAGGTCCGCCGGCCAGGGCGATCTGCTCCGCCGCGGCCGCGTCAATGAGCGCGCCATCGCCCGGGAAGAGGAAGGCCAGTACCCGCGATGCGACACCCGCGGCGACCGCCTGAGGTGGAAGATGGCCGCGAAGGTGATCCTCCGATACCGCCAGAGCCTCGAATACGCCTACCTGTACCAGGGCGTAGTCGCGCGCCAGCATCGGCGGCGGCAGCTTGGCCGCGACGCCCAAGTCCCGCGTGAGTTGATTCCAGAACACGACGGGATTTGAGGAAGCGTTGGGCTTAGGCTCCCCCGCAGCCGACTCCAGGCGATCGAACAGCGCCCGTTCCTCCGGCGCGGCCGATGCGGCCTCGTGACCGGGCGGGGGCAGGCGCGGATCCGACGGTCCACGAGTCAAGAGGGTCTGCGAATCGCCGGCGCCGGCCGGCTCGAATCCTACGGGTGCGACAGGGTTCTGATTGCAGCTGCTCGTGGCCAGCGCGAGGAGGAGCACGCCGGCAGGGATGCGTTGGATGCGCATGGTTGTCGACCTCGGTGCGGGCGCCTAGGTGAAGAACGCGTTGGCGCGCAAGTTTACCACGGGCGGCCCGTGCTTTCTATTCTCACCAAGGTCGACTTGCGTATCCCATGCGCGACCCCTAAACCGAGAGACGACGCTCACGGCCGCTGGATGATAGCGTTCGCTCCGACAGAGTCCTCACAACCTCACCCGTAAGCGTCTCCGGGGAGGTCTGGGCAATGTCGGCAACCGATATGATCCCGCAACATTGCCCCTCTTCATCAGCGACCGGCGCGCGTCTGACCTGCTTCTCTTCGAGCACCCTGCAGCAGTCCAGAACCCGCATGTCCGGGGGGACGGTGATTGCCGGCGCCGACATGACGTCGCGCGCGGTCAAGCCTATCGGGTTTTCTCCGCGCGCCAGCGCGCGACAGATGATGTCGCGATCGGTAACGACTCCGACCGGCCGGCGCGTGCTCGGATTATCGACCACGGGGATCTGGCCGCAGTCGCACTCCACCATCATCTCAGCTACCTCTCTAAGCGGGGTGTCGGCAGTACAGCATGCCGGGTTGCTCGTCATGATCTCGCGTACTCTCATGGGTCCACTCCTTTCAGACAAGACCACCCATCACCTACGGTTACGAGCACGATCCGAGCCAGCAGGGGTTCACCATCGGGCGCAAGTGCCGTGGAGACCGTAACTCCCGCGTACATTGCGCAAATCCGTCATGAAAAGTTGACGGGATCCTGTCGTACCGGTTAGGCCGAAGCGACCCGGAAGGGACATGAATCCCGACCGGATCGACCCGCTACGTCCATTATTGGACTAGTTACAACCGACCGTTTACGGGGTGGTTACGGATCCTGGATGGCCTTGAACCGTTCCCCCTGGCACGGGCCTTGAAGGTCTAGCGCGCTTGTAAGGCCGACCGGAGCGAGATGCGCGCTGGTCGGCCTTGGTCACTCTAAGGAGGGAAACCATGAAACGACTCACAGCAGTGGGTGCGGTGATCCTAGCGTTCGTCGCGTTCACGGTTTCGCCCACACCGGCGCATGCATACGGTCTCTCTGGGATCGGCGTTCGAGTCGGTGGGGTGGATCCTGAGGGGGCCGGCGGCTCCGTTCTGGTAGGCGGCCACCTCGAGCTCGAGGAGTCCGGGAGCAGGCTGCATCTGCAGCCCGGGGTCGTGTACTGGTCCAGCGACCGGGTGAGCGACGTCAATCCGAATTTCGACGTCATGTATCACTTCGCGAGATCCTCGGAAGTGAGTCCGTACGTCGGAGCCGGGGCTGGATTGCACTTCTATTCGTACGACGTCC
>VBOX01000056.1 GCA_005893265.1 Candidatus Eiseniibacteriota bacterium
CAATCGCCGTGTCCCAGGAGGCTTTCGGCGCCGTTCATGTCCAGGATCACGCGCGAGTCGGTGCGGCTCGCCACCTGAAACGCGATCCGGGACGGGAAATTCGCCTTGATCATTCCGGTGATCACGTCCACCGAGGGACGCTGGGTCGCCAGAATCAGATGAATCCCGACCGCGCGCGCCATTTGCGCGAGGCGGCCGATCGGCTCCTCGATCTCCGTCGGCAGCAGGGCCATCAGGTCCGCCAGCTCGTCCACCACCACGACGATGTAAGGAAGCTTCGGCTCTTCCACCTGCAAGGGGTCGAGGTTGAGGCGGTTATAGGCCTCGACGTTGCGCGCCCCATGCCGCGCGAGCATCTGGTACCGGCGCTCCATTTCCTTGACGCAAAAACGGAGCGCTTGCGCCGCTTTCTTGGGATCCGTCACAACCGGCATCCTCAGATGCGGGATCCCGTTGAAGGGGGTGAGCTCGAGCATCTTCGGATCGATCAGGATGAATCGAAGCTCCGCGGGGGTGCGCGTGTACAGCAGGCTCATGATGAGGGTGTTGATGCACACGCTCTTTCCCGACCCTGTCGCGCCTGCGATGAGCAGATGCGGCATCCGCTCGAGCGAGGTGGCGAAGGGGGCGCCGGCCACGTCCTTGCCGAGCGCCAGGGGGAGCGCGTCCGCCGTGTCCTGAAACGGCGCCGAGGAAATGATCTCGCGCAGAGACACGGTCGCTTTCACCCGGTTTGGGATCTCAATCCCGACCGCGGCCTTCCCTGGAATCGGAGCGACGATCCGGATCCTCTGCGCCTTGAGCGCGAGCGCGAGATCATCCTGGCGGTTGATGATCTGGTTCACCTTCATCCCGGGCGCGGGCTCGTACTCGAAGAGGGTGATCACCGGGCCGGGGTGCACCTCGGATACCTTTCCCTCGACGTCGAAATCGGCCAGGGTCCGCTCGAGCACGCGGGACAGCTCGAGCAGCTCTTCCTCGTGGACCGTCTGCCGGGTGGTTTCGTACCGGTCGAGCAGCTCGATGGACGGTAGCTCCGCTTCCGGCACGGCGATGGGACCGAGCTTGAGTCCGGCTTCGATCCCCGCCCCGGCGCCGTGCCCTCCTCCGGCGCCCGAGCCCCTCAGCGATGGAGCGGCTAGCGGAGCGCCTTTCGGCGCCGGCGGTGGAAACGGAATGCTCAGAGGCTCCCCACGTCCCTCGGCGTCACGACGCGAGACAATACGCGGACCGGAGGGCGGGCGCGGTTTTTCCCGACCGGCCCCCCAGGCGCTCGCGATTTCCTCTTCCTCGATCACGGGAGGCTTTCTCCCTCGGGCGGTCGAGAAGGGGGACGCCGCGGGCTCCGATTCGTCCAGGTCCCTCGATTCGCCTCTGGCCTTCCCTTGCGCTTTTCCCCGCCGGAAGGGGGCGACGAGAGCCCCAAACGCCCCCTGAATCGCTTGGCGCACCGCCGGCGAGGAACCAATCTCGAAACCGATCACCCCGACGACGACAAGCCCCGTCCCCAACGCCAGCTCCCCACCAATCTTGCCCAGGATGCGAGCGGCCGTGAGCCCCACGAATTCCCCCAAGGCCCCCGAAATGGGACGGTTCCCCGACATGACGAGGTGGAGAAAGCCGAGAAGGAAGAAGAGGCCGATCACGCCCAACGCGGTCCTGATGCCGGTCTCGAGGGCAGGCTTGAGGCGGAGGCGGTTCCACCCCCACGCAACGAGGGCGAGCGGGACCGCCCAGGCGCCCACGATCCCGAGCCAGGACACGAGGCTGCCGGAGAGGAGCGCCCCAAGCACGCCCCCCTGGTTTCGGACTGCGCCGGTGCCCAGAAGCTCACTCGTCTGATCCCGCGCGTCGCGCGTGACCAGCGCGAGCGCGAGAAACGCGCCGATCGAAAGGAGGCAGAGTCCCAGGATCTGGAACTTCCGCCGGACCGAGAGCCGGCCCAGGAGCCACATAGCGCTGTTTAGGTCCCCTGTTGCCAGGAAGCGAGGTAGGCGCTCTGCTCAGGAGTGAGCGTGTCGATGTGAACCCCGAGCGCTTCCAGCTTGAGGCGGGCGATCTCCTGGTCGAGCGCGACCGGAATCGGATAGACATTCGGCTTGAGCTCGCGCGCGCGGGTAAGCAAATACTCGATTCCCAGAGCTTGATTGGCGAAGCTCATATCCATCACGGCGGCCGGATGCCCCTCGGCCGCGGCGAGGTTGATCAGCCGGCCCTCGCCGAGAACGAAAATCCGCTTCTCGTTCCGAAGCGTGAACTCCTCCACGAACGGACGCACGGTGCGGACGGCTTTCGCCTCCTTCTTTAGCGAATCAAGATCCAGCTCCACGTTGAAGTGCCCGGAGTTCGCCACGATGGCGCCGTCCTTCATGGCGCGGAAATGATCGAGCCCGAGCACGTGGATGTTGCCTGTGACCGTGACAAAGACATCCCCGAGCCGGACCGCTTCGGGCGCGGGCATCACCTGGAAGCCATCCATGACCGCCTCGAGCGCCGGCAACGGATCCACCTCCGTCACGAGGACGTGCGCTCCCATCCCGCGCGCGCGGGACGCCACACCGCGACCGCACCAACCGTAGCCCAGCACGACGAACGTGGATCCCGCGAGGAGCCGGTTCGTCGCGCGCAGGATGCCGTCGATCGTGCTCTGGCCGGTCCCGTAGCGGTTGTCGAAGAGATGCTTCGTCTTCGCGTCGTTCACCGCGAGGATCGGATACCGGAGCGCTCCCTCGCGGGCCATGCTGCGCAGCCGGATGATGCCGGTCGTCGTTTCCTCGGTTCCGCCGATCACGCTCCCGATCTGATCCACGCGCTTCGTGTGCAGCACCGTGACGAGATCCGCCCCGTCGTCCATGGTGAATTCGGGCTTCCAATCGATCACGGCGCCGATGTGGTTGTAGTAGGTCTCGGAATCCTCGCCCTTGATCGCGAAGGTGGCGATGCCGTACCGATGGACCAAGGCCGACGCGACCTCATCCTGAGTGGAAAGCGGATTGGACGCACAGAGCGCGATCCCCGCCCCGCCCGCCTTCAGCGTGAGCATGAGATTCGCGGTCTCCGTCGTGACGTGGAGACAGGCCGCAATCCGTTTCCCTTGGAGCGGGCGCTCCCGCTCGAATCGGGCACGGATCTGCCGGAGCACCGGCATCTCACGCTCCGCCCACTCGATCCGGTTTACACCCTGCTCCGCGAGCTTGGGGTCGCGAACGTGCCCCACGGGGCTCATCGTTGCTGTCTCGCTAGGCGTCACGCTTCAACTCCTCCACGCGGTCGAGCAGCTCCCAGCGGAAGCCTTCGTTCTCGCGTCCAAAGTGTCCGTAGGCGGCCGTCTTTCGATAAATCGGTTTCCTGAGATCGAGTTGCTGAATGATCGCACCCGGCCTCAAATCGAAATGCCGGCGCACCAACTCCTCCAGCCTCGAATCGGGTACCTTTCCCGTTCCGTGGGAGTCCACCATGACCGAGACGGGCTGCTCGACCCCGATGGCGTAGGCCACCTGGACGGTGCAACGGTCGGCGAGCCCCGCGCCCACGATGTTCTTCGCGACGTACCGGGCGGCGTAGGAGCCGGAGCGATCCACCTTCGACGGATCCTTGCCGCTGAAGCATCCGCCGCCGTGGCCTCCGAAGCCGCCATAGGTGTCGACGATGATCTTGCGCCCTCACTGATGAGCCGGTCGGTGAAGCGCTTGTACTCGGCCTCGGGCATGTCCACGTGCTGCGTCGAAAGAACGACGGTGCTGACACGGCGTGGCGTCCCGTCCTCGTATTCCACGGTCACCTGGGATTTCCCGTCGGGCCGCAGCTCCGGGAACGCGCCGGACCGGCGCGCGACGGCCAGCGCCCGGGTCAGCGAATGGGCGAGGCGGATCGGGAGCGGCATGAGCTCGGGCGTTTCGCGGACGGCGTAGCCGAACATGAGACCCTGATCTCCCGCGCCGGCGCGATCGACCCCCAGCGCGATATCCTTCGACTGCTCATCGATGCAAGTCAGCACCGAGCAGGTCTCGTAGTCGAACCCATACGTCGGGTTGTCGTAGCCGATGTCCCGGATCGTGTCCCGCACGACCCGCGGGATGTCCACGTAGCACTTGGTTGTGATCTCTCCCGCCACAAGGGCGAGCCCGGTCGTCACCAGCGTCTCGCAGGCGACGCGGCCAGCCGGATCCTGGGCGAGGATCGCGTCCAGGATCGCGTCGGAAATCTGATCCGCGACCTTGTCGGGATGTCCCTCGGTCACCGATTCGGACGTAAACGCCATCCTTTTCCGCGTCGTCGGCTGCTTCTTCGTCTCTGGTTTGGCTTGCATCACCGGAACGGTCATGAAGATTTCACCTCGGATGAGTCGACCACGTTCAAGCGCTGGTGCGCGCCGCGCACCACCGCGTTCTCCCCTGCTACCGAACCGTCCAGCACCGTATCTTCCACGATCGCGCCTTCGTTCACGATCGAGTTGCGCACCACCGCGCGGCGCACCTGCGCGCGGGGACCGATTGAAACATGCGGACCGATGACGGCCGCTGTGACATCCGCGGTGGGATCCACGGCTACGGGGGGCAGCACAACCACCCCCTGGCGGCTCACGGGCGTCGCGAGCTGCTCCAGCAAAACCCGGTTGGTTTCAAGAAGGGTTTCCGCTTTGCCGCAATCATACCAGCCCGCCACCGGAAAGGGGCGGAGTTCCTCCCCGCGCTGAAGAAGAAGCTGAAGCGCGTCGGTGAGCTGCACCTCCCCGCGTGTCAGACGCCCCTCGCGTACGAGAGTCTCCAGGCAATCAAAGAGGAGCGGCCCGTTGGCGATGTAGTAAAGCCCCACGAGCGCCAACTTCGAAACCGGGCGCTCCGGCTTCTCGACGAGCTCGACGATCTTGTCCTCTCGGATCGTAGCGACCCCGAATCGGCGTGGATCGCTCACCTCGCACACCCCGACCCGAGAACCGTTCGAGACGAGATCCCCGAGCGCGGCCTGCACGATCGTGTCGCCCAATATGATGAGAAGCGGGGACTGCCCCGCCGCCTGCTTCGCCTGGGCCACCGCGTGCCCCAGCCCGAGGGGTGCGCTTTGCACCACACACTCGACGCGGAAATCCCTCCGGGAAGCCGCGTACTCGCGGATGCGGTCGCCCTGGGCGTCGGGACCAATCACGAGAACCACCAGCTCCGGCTTCGCCGGCCTCAGCTGGTCCAGAATGTGGGTCAGGATAGGCTTCCCCGCCACCATCAGGAGCGCCTTCGGGGTGCGATCGGTGAGGGGCCTTAAGCGCGAGCCGGCCCCCGCAACCGGGACGATGGCGATCGGCTTCACTTCCCGAGCGCTCGCTTGAGCGCGGTGACGCCGGGGAGCGCGCTCGGATCCACCCCGTTCAGGAGCGCGAGGTAGTAGCTCACGAAATCCCCACAGGTTACGCCCCAGAGAAGCCGCACCATCGGATCGTCCCCTTCGAGCATCACGGTCTCCACGTGAATCTTTCGCTTACGCAAATAGGCCGAGAGCCAGTCGAAGCGCCTCACGATCCTCGGATGGTCGCCGGGGTCGCGGAGCAGGACCGCGGCGAGCCGACCGACGACCCCGCCCGGGTTCACGAACCCATCCACTTCGTTGTGGTTCATCTCGGGTAGTACGGAAACCCATGCGAGATGCTTCGAGTTCTCGTTGAATTGCCCCTTCCAGCGCCATGCGACGGGCTCGGCCGTGCGTTTGTCTGCCACCAGCACAATCGGATGCCCCTTCAACTGTATCGCGAGTTGTTTGGCCGGGTTACGAGATTCTATCACGTCCGGGGAGAAGGCGATAGAGGCCTTATCCAACGCTTTGGCCGTCCGCTCGAGGCGCTCTTCCGCGTCCGGCAGTACCCCGAGGTGGTGGGCCACGTGCGCGAGCGCCGAGAAGGAATACCCCAGCGCCGCGCGCGGCGGGAACCCCGCCGGCAGAAGGGCGACCGGCACGCCATCCGCTTGGGCCCGCTGGGCGAGGGTGCCCCCCGACGCGAGCACGAGGGCGCGCGCGCCGAGCGCCTCGAGCGCGCGGTAGGCGGTCAGCGTTTCCTCCGTCTCCCCGGAGTAGGACGAAAACACCAGGAAGTCCTCCGGCGTAATCCAGGACGGAGGCTCGTAGTGACGCACGACGTGGACGGGCACGGCGCCCTCACGATCGGCGAGCACGCGGAGGAGGTCGCCCGCGATCGCGGACCCTCCCATTCCGAGCACGATGAGCGCGCGCGGCCGATGGGGCTCGATGCGCTGCACGGCCTCGGCCGAGATGATCCCTCCGGACCGAAGCTGGGCCGGAAACCCTTCGATCTTGCCGGCCATCCCGTCCGCGTCGAGGCGCGCGTTCCGGGATTTCGAATCGAGCGGGCGCTCTCGGCGCATCCGGCTCGCGCGGGGGCGGATCATGCCGGTACGAAGATCCCCGGGTACTGTCGACTCATGAACTCGTTGACCACGGTGCGCACGTCGCTCGGGGTGTGGAGGCTCATGCAGCGATCCGCCAGCTCGCGCGCCTCGCCGTACGTGGAAGCTCGGATGATCGTCTTGATCTCCGGAACGAGATAGGGGCTCACGCTGAACTCCTCGAGACCCAGGCCCACCAGGACCACCGCATAGAGCGGCTCTCCGGCCATCTCGCCGCAAATCCCAACCGGAATGCCGGCGCGGTGACCCGCCTCCACGACCATCTTGATCGCATGGAGCACCGCGGGATGGAGCGGCTCGTAGATCTCTGAAATCGCCTCATTGCCCCGATCCACGGCGAGCGTGTACTGAATCAGATCGTTCGTTCCGATGCTCACGAAATCCGCCTCTTGCGAGAGCCAATCGATACTGAAAACCGACGCAGGCGTTTCGACCATGACCCCAAGGGGAACGTTCTGGGCCATGGCCACGCCTTCCTTGCGAAGCTGGAGCTTCACGCGCTCGACGATTTCCCGCGCCCGCCTCAGGTCCTCGAGACCAATCACCATCGGGAACATGATCCTCAAATTCCCGTACGCGCTGGCGCGGAAGATCGCCCGGAGCTGGGTACGGAAAATCTCTTCTCGGCGGAGGCTGAACCTCAGCCCGCGCATGCCGAGGAACGGGTTCTTCTCGATCGGAGTGCCCAGATAGGAAGCAAACTTGTCCCCCCCCACGTCGAGCGTGCGGATGATGACCGGCTTCGGGCTCATCGCCTCGACGATCGAGCGGTACGCGTTGAATTGGGCTTCCTCGGTCGGCAGCTGCTTGCGCGCGAGATAAAAGAACTCCGTCCGGTAGAGCCCGATGCCGTCGGCCCCGTTCTCGAGGATTCCGGGCAGCTCCTCAGGAACTTCCAGATTCGCGCCCAGCCAGATGGGCCGGCCGTCGGCGGTCGCGCAGCGTTGATCCTTGAGCTCCGTCAGCTTCGCGGCCAGCTCACGATAGCGCTCACGCTTGCGCTCATGCTCGGCGAGCGTCTCGGGATCCGGATTGAATATCGCAACGCCCCGGGTGCCGTCCACGATGGCGATCGCCCCCTGCTGCGCCGATTCGGTCGCGGACTTGAGCCCGACAACCGCGGGAATCCCGCGAGCGCGCGCCATGATCGCGGTGTGCGACGTGCGTCCTCCGAGGTCGGTCGCAAAGCCGAGCGCCATGCTCCGCTGGAGGAGCGCCATCTCGCTCGGCGGGAGGTCGTTCGCGACGATGAGCGAGGGCTCGGTAAGATCGCTCAGCGAATGCGCGCGGATCCCGCCCAGGTGGGCGAGAACGCGACGGCGAACGTCACGGACATCGATCGCGCGGCCCCGATAATACTCGCCGTCCACCTCGTCCAGCCGCGCGGCCACCGCGGTAAGAATCCTCCGATACGCAAACGCCGCGGGCTTCCGTTCCCGCTCGATCACCGCGAGGGTCTGGGAGGTCGCCTCGGGATCCTCCAGAATCTCGATCTGGGCGTCCAGGATTCGCGCCTGCTCTTCACCGGTCTCGAGCGCGATCTTCTCCCGCAGCTCACGGACCTCGACCGAGCTCTCGCGGATGGCCTTGCGAAAGCGCTCCTGCTCGGCGGCCGTATCCTGAACCCGGAGGTCGCCGTCCTGGACCTCGGTTTCCTCGGGATCCACGATGTGGACCGGGCCGATCCCGATCCCCGGCGATGCGGCGATGCCTTGAAGGGTCGTCATTCCTCACCGAACTTGTTGTTGACCACGCGAACCAGCGCTTCCAGGGCTTCCCGCTCGTCCTTCCCGTCGGCGCGGAGCGTGAGCTGCGCGCCCATCTCGGCGGCGAGCATCATCACCCCCAGGATGCTCTTGCCGTTCACCTCAAGCCCGTCGCGGATCACGAAGATGTGCGAGGCGAATTTCGCGGCTTCTTTCACGAACACGGAGCACGCCCGCGCATGAAGCCCGAGGCGGTTTTGAATCGTGACCGTCTGCTCCACCATCTCGTGCCTCGGTCCTCTAGACGCGGGTCGAAAGAGCCAGGGCCACGAGGGCCGCCGCGAGCGCGATCTCGACGCCCCGCCCGGGCCATCGCTTGAGCCCGAAAGCCGCTGCCAGAAAACCCAGGACGAAGGGCGCCAGAACGAATGCGATGTGCGCGAGCCCTTGGCTGGCCGGATCCGCGCTCCTGGCGAGCACCGAGAGCGTAAGAACTACCAGCACTCCGAATCCAAACGCGCTCGACCGCTCGAGAACGCGCGTGAGCGTCGCGAGCTTGAGCGAGTGGAGAAGCTTCCCCGGATCATCGGCGAGCGCATAGCCGCGCGGCACGCCCGCGATGCGGAATCTCAACGCGACGGCATTGTACGTCAAAAGCGCGAGGAGAGGGCAGACCAGGACCCTGAGGTCCGGCCCCCACGGATTGGCGAGCGGCAGGATCCCCATTCCCAGGATGCCTACCAGCCCCGCAAGCGGTCTCAGCGTCACCCAGAACAGCGGATCGCCGAACGCGGCCAGCGGGCTCGCGAGCGCGCGCTTCACGTCCTCGATCTGCGTCTCCTCGATGGTGATCCCCCGCGCCCGGCGCTCCTCGAGACGCGCCACGACCCCCAGGACGTAGCCGGCCAGGACCGGGTGTGTGCCGAAGAAACCCAGATGGCGGGTGAGGGCTTTGCCTTGCTCCTCCGCTCCCGAGTAGAGGCGGCGGATGACCGGAATGAGCGCGAACGCGAAGCCCAGGCCCTGCTGGCGCTGCGCCGAGAAGAGCGCCTGCAGATAGAGCGATCGGGAGGTGACCTTCGCCAGGTCGCGGCCACGGAGCGCGGGCCCGGACCCGGGGATCCCCGCGGGCTGCGTCCCGATCACGGCGTGGGACCCCCCATATGCAGGAGTACCAGGATCACGGCGAGCGCACCCATCGCGGCCCAGCGCGGTCCGTGCCGCGGCGCGCGCACGTGGGTATGGAAGCCGGACGCGAACGCCGTTCCGAGCAGCACCGCAAAGACGAGCCCCGTCCTGGGACCGGTGATGATGCTCGCGATCTGGGGCAAGATGAGGGATGCTGCGGCGATGCCCGCCACCGTTCCCGCCGCGGACCAGGTCGCTCCGCGCAAGAAAATCCGGAACACCCCTCCCCAATAAAGCGCCTCGAAGGCGCGAAGTCTTCCTTCCCGAGCCAGCTCGTCCGCGCGCGCTGCGGCCACCTGGTTCCTCGCGCGGAGGGGCGTCTCCAACCATCCTCCGGCCATGGAGGCGATGAGACCCGCGATCGTACCGACCAGGACCCACAGCATCCCCCCGGTCGACACCGAGACCACCGGAGTGAGTCGCTCCATGCAAACGAGCGCGACCGAAGTACCGATGACCCCCGCCGTGGCGACATCGCGTGGTCGCTGCGCGGCGGGCAGGGAGGGATCGGTGAGGAGAAGCTGAAGAAGGACGCCGACGCCGAGCGGGATTCGAAGGGCCCAAAGCTCCCATTGCGGACCGGGGTTCAGCAGGGCTCCCGCGAGGCACGCGCCGACGAGCGGCTGGCCGAGCATAAGATTCCAGCCCGCCGAGCGGTCCGTGGCGAGAATCCCTCCGAGAAGGGCGATACGCCAAAGCTCAGAGACCAGCGCCCACCTCCCCGACCCGGGCGGTGATTCGAATCGGCGCCGACCCAGCCTCAGGCCCGGATCGGAATCCGATCAGAAACGCCGTTCCCTGGTACACGCGCTCGGCGCCCGCCTCGGATAGCGAGACCGTTTCGACGGGGGACCACTCGACGCGCGCCGCCGGCTCGAACTCGAGCGTCAGCGCCACGTGGAGGTACTCCGAGTCCTCGAGCCTCATCGACGTGACCGAATCCGCCTCTCCGGTCGAACCCGGAGCGCATGCCACCCGCGTCTTTCCCTCGAGCAGCAGGCGGCGCCCAGGCGCGGCCGCGGTCAGAAGGCTCAGGTTCCATTCGCTCACCAGCCACGTTTCCGCGGGGAGCCCGACGAATCGAACCTCGAACTCGTCTTCATCCCGACCGGGCACAATCTCTTTCTCGATCGTGCCGCGCGGATCGCCTGCGGACGCGAGTGCGATGAGCGGAGCCGCCTCCGTGTCGCGCCCGCGCGTGGGCGCGAACCTGAGCCGCGCCGGATCGCGGCCGATCGAATCGCGGATGCTGCCGGCCGCCGCGACGTCGCTCGCGGAGATCATCCACTCCTGCGACGCGTACCGCGGACGTTCGTCGTACTCCAGAAGCCGCTCCAGCCCGGCCTCCTTGACACCAATGGATCCGTGGATCGTCTCGGGCTTGTGGGCGGCCTCGCCGGGCGCGCTCCCTTCCCCTTGAGCGGCGGCGCGCCGCGCGGCTTCCTCGATGCGGCCATGATAGGCCTCGCGCCGCCGGGCGATGACGCACGCGAAATCAAACGGGCGCCGGCGCTCCGCAAGCTCCACGATCGCGCCCCAGCCGTCCAGGGTCACTCCCACCGAGACCCGGGACGACTTGAGCCTCCATTCCTCCCCGCCTCGTTCGACCGTCCAACCGACCGCCGGTCCCTGAAGCCCGTCGGCGAGCGCGTCGGCGCGGAGCATGTGCCCTCGTACCGCTTCCCGCAAGTGCGGGAGGTAGAATCCGCCGAAGACGCCGTGCCAATAGGAGCAGTTGCATTGGGCGCGATGCACTTCCCGCCGTGCGTCTTCATATTGGGTCCGCGCGAGGCAGGACCGGCCCGCGTGCTCGACCTTCGCGCTCAGCTCCGTCACGCGCCGGTGCATACGACGCGATTCCGGATACCGCGCGAAGAATTCACGCCAGGTTCCGGTCGCGATCCGCCTCGCGAGATCCGGCTTTCCATGGGCTTCGAGCCAATGCTGCTCCTGTTCGATCCGCACCTGCTCAGCGGCCGGAAGCGCCCAGAGCATCATTTCCGGGTAGCTCGCAGCCGGCAACGCAATGCTCCGCGTCACCTGCCCCGCCTCCCAAACGTCGCCAAGCGGGATCGCCTCGATCGCCTGACGTTCTTCCAAGGACCTAAGCCAGGACTCGAGCCAGCCGTCGCGGTACACCCAGTCGTGCGTGTGCGGCCAGATGCCGAACTTTTCTCCGTCGTCGCCGAAGACGCGAATTTCGCCGGACGCGCGGGCAGAGCCGCGCAGGAAACCGAGAAACTCGGGAACGGGCTGAAACGGGATCCGGTAGCGCAGCTCACGCTCGATCGGGAACACGCCGACGCGGCCCATCGTCGACTCGACCCAGTACGGCTCGCGGAGAGCCCCGGCGTCGGCTCCGGCGAGGAGGAAGTGGTGGTCGTCGACGAGCGTGTACTCGATGCCGGCGCGCGCGAGCACCTCGGGAAGATCCGGCTCCCATACCCGCTCCGCGAGCCAGGCTCCCCGCGCGGTCACCCCGAACCGCGCCTTCAAGTAACCGTTCATCCTCTCGATCTGCCCCTGCTGATCCCACGGAGGGATCACGGCGAGGATCGGCTCGTAAAAGGCCCCCGACAGGAGCTCCACCTGGCCGCGGCCGCAGAGCATCCCCAGGGCATCGAGAATCGACGGCTCGTGCTCCTCGAGCCACTCGAAGAGGGGCCCCGACCAATGCATGGACAGGCGTACGCCCGGATGGCGAGCGAGGGCGTCCAGGAACGGCCGATACGCCCGCTCGACCGCTTCGGCGAAGACCGAATCGAAATTCCCGACCGGTTGATGGTTGTGGATCGCAATGGCCATCCGGACCGGCGTCCCCTCGATGGGCATCACGCCGCCCCGCCGAGCAGGGGGGCGAGGTTTCGCGCGGGGTTCGTCGGAAGATCCTGGGCCGTGAGGCGGACGCCGAGCCGCTCGAGAGCGAGGAGCGCCTCCCGCTCCGCGGAGCTCACGTGGATGTAGGGGAGCACCTCGACCTTCCCTTCCGCGTGGTGGAGTCCGCCCACGTTTACCTCGACGAGCGGAAACCCGCCCTGTTTGAGTCGAAGCGGCTCCTCGGGCCCCGGGAACAGGAGGAAGGATCGCTCCGCCTCGATGGTCGCGAGCGTCGAAGGGAGAAGCGCCTTGGAAACGGATAGCGCGGCGGCGCGCGCCCCCTCCGGTGCGGCAAAGAGATACAGATCCGCGCGGCGCGGATCCGCACGGAGCGGATCGGAGACGATACCGATCCACGTCGGACGTAGCGGTCCGCCCCAGCCGTGGACGACCTGGCCATGGATGAGCCGGTCGTCGATCCGCGCGAGGAGAAGCGGCACGCTAGAGTACGGTGATGCCGGCTTTCCCCTTGGCTTCCAGGCGCGGCAGAAGCTCGTCCAAGGGAAGCGTGTCGCGATAGTGGAAGAACTCGAGAAGCATGGGAAGGTTGACCCCGGTGACCTTTCTCACGAGCCGATCGCCGTGGTCGGCGCGGCGCGAGGCAATACCACAGCTGCCGGCGGCAAGGTCGGTGAAGACCACGACCGGGCGCTCCCCGGGAACGCCGCGGACGCGCTCTTCGATCGCGCGGCTCAGGCCGTCGCTCGAGAGACCGTCATTGCTCAAGACCTGGACATCGGACTGGGCGCCGAGAATCGCCTCGACCGTGCGGAGTAGCTCCGAGCCGAGCGCGGCGTGGGTCACGAGGAGCGCGAAGGGCCGTTGCGGCACCTGGGCCGGGTTCATCGTCGATCACTCGGTGTCATCCCGGACCAGCGGGCTGGCCAGGAGCTTGGCACGCATGCTCTCGATCAGGCGCTCGTTCAGCGCGCGGGCCGGGTGGTATCCGTAGACTTTGACAAGGTGATTGAGCGCAATCACCTCGGCGATAACCGTGATGTTCTTGCCGGGAAGAATCGGCACGGTCACGAGAGGTATCTCCGTGTCCAGGTACTTGGCGTGCATGTCATCCAGACCAAGGCGCTCATAGTCCGCCTTGCTGTCCCACTCCGTCAGATGCACTTCGACCTCGACGCGTTTCTGCCCGCGGATCGCGCGGATGCCGAAGATCGCCTGAACATCGATCACCCCAAGGCCCCGGATCTCCATCGTGTGCTTCAAAACCTCGTTGCAGGCGCCGATCAGGATATCGCCGTGACGCCGCGTGATCCGGACCACGTCGTCGGCGACGAGGCGGTGTCCACGCTCCACCAGGTCGAGCGCGGTCTCGCTCTTACCGATGCCGCTTCTCCCCGTGAACAGGAGGCCGACACCGTAGACGTCGACCAAGGATGCGTGCACCGTGACGGAGGGCGCGAAGACCCAGTCCAAGTACGCGGTGAGCTGGTGGATGAACGGCGTGGTGTCCTGCGGCGTGCGGAGCAGAGGTACCTGCTGTCGATTCGCGCGTTCGAGGAGGCCCTCCGGAAGCTGGAGACCTTTCGTCACGATGAGACCCGGCATCGCGAACTGAAACAGACGATCCAGCGCCTCCGCGCGTCCCTGCGGGCTCAGGGTTCCGAGGTAGGCGATCTCGGTCCTGCCCATGATCTGGATTCGCTCGAAGAGAAAATTCTCAGGGTAGCCCATGAGCGCCATGCCCGGGCGATTGATGTCGCTGATGGTGATCGGAACGCGGGCCTCGAGCCCCTGGGTGAGGACCTCGAGCGAGAGGGTCTCACGCTGCTGCTCGTACAGCTGCGCGATCGTGATTTGCGCGGTGCTAATCGAGTTCAAGCAATCCTACTTGTCCGTCCTCCAGGCGATAGGCGATCCGCATGCCTCCCCCATCCGGCTCCGAGAACGCGAGCACGGTCAGGCGGCTCTTGAGGAGCATCCGCACGGCCTGGTCCACCGTCAGGGTCCGCTGTTTGGGCCGCGATCGGACGATCTCGACCCCGCCCCGATCCCGTTGCGTCGCCTGAGGAGGCAGCTCGGGAATCCCCTGCTGCCGAAGGCTCGCTCCGCGCTTCTTTCTGTCCTTCAATCGTTCCTTCCGACGCTTCAGCGCCTGCTCCTGCTTTTCGAGCACGGCGTCTAGCGCCGCCCGAGGATCCGGATTCTGGGCTCGCCCGGTAAGGTCCACACCGTTCCCGAAAATGCGAAGCTCCGCCAGGTGGCGGTAGCCCTCCTCGGTCACGGTCAGCTGCGCGCTGATCAGGTGCGAGAAGTATCGCTGCAACTTCTCGATTCTCCGCTCCGCGTACGCGCGGTAGTCGGGAGTCACCTTCCAGTGCCGCCCCTTGATCGTGATCTGCATCGTTACCCCCTGAATGGGTCATGTTCGATTTTCGATCCGTGATGCATAACGGCGGCGCGCCCGGGCCGGCAGAATGCGCAATGCCTCCCGGTACTTGGCCACGGTCCTCCGGGCGATCCTGAGACCCTGCTCGTGCAACAGCTCCGCAATGCGCTGGTCGCTGAGCGGCTCGCGCTTGTCCTCGCCCTGGATCAGCTGTGAGATCTTCCCCTTCGCCACCTTGGCCGAAACATCGTCCCCGTCCTCCGTCTGCAACCCGCTCGAGAAGAAGTACTTCAGCTCGAAGACGCCGCGTGGCGTCTGCACGTACTTGTTCGTCGTAACGCGGCTCACGGTCGATTCGTGCATGCCGATCTGGTTTGCGATCTGTTGCAGCGTGAGCGGCCTTAAGCCCTCGACGCCCCTCTCGAAGAACTCCCGCTGCTCCTCCACGATTCGGCGCATCACCTTGATCATCGTCTTCCGGCGCTGCTCGATCGTTTGGATGAGCCATTTGGCCGAGTTGAGCTTCTCGGTGATGTACTTGCGGGTCGTGTCCTCCACGGAATTCTTGTTCCGGAGCATTTGCTGATAGGCGTGGCTGATCCTGAGCCTCGGGACGTTCCGGTCGTTGAGCGCGACCACAAAGTCCTCGCCAACCCGCTCCACGATGAGGTCGGGCACGACGTAGCGCGTTTCCTCGGCGGCGATCTCCTGAGCGGGCCGGGGATCCAGGGTCCCGATCGTGTCGCTGGCCGCCTGGACGTCCTCGACCGTGCACTTGAGATTTCGCGCGATCTCGGAGAATCGCTTGGCGAGGAGGTTGTCGAATTGCTCCTGAATGATCCGACCCGCGAGGGTCGTCTCCATCTTCTTCTGGACGATCTGGATCCAGAGGCACTCCTGGAGATTTCGGGCGCCGATTCCGGCGGGCTCGAAGGTCTGAATCACCGCGAGGACTTCTTCCACGCGCTCCGGGCTGACCTGGAACGTCTCGCCCACTTCTTCGACCCTGGTCTGCAGG
Source organism: Candidatus Eiseniibacteriota bacterium (assembly GCA_005893265.1). Taxonomy (GTDB): domain Bacteria; phylum Eisenbacteria; class RBG-16-71-46; order SZUA-252; family SZUA-252; genus WS-7. The sequence continues at coordinate 15,547 of VBOX01000056.1, forward strand.
TATCCGTTTTCATCGATGGAGCCGACCAGGAATTCCCCGATCGCCATCGACTGCTCATCCAGATTGCTCAGGCGCAGCTGTTCCAGGAGATGATCGCCGAGGGTCTTCACGGTGACCGGGACGCGCTCGTAGAACTCGGCGTCCCCATCGTTCGTGCGCGGGGCCGAGACCGTCTCGAACTGATCGGGCCACATCTCCCCCCAGTCGATTTCCTGCTCCGCCTTTGCTTCGGTCACCGCCGGCTGCTCGACCTCCTCCTGGCCGACCTCTTTCTTGACCTCTTCGATTTCCTCGACCTCTTCCACCTCGTCGACCTCTTCGAGGAGGGGGTTGCGCTCCAATTCCATCTTGAGCGCCTGCTGGAGCTCGAGCGTCGGCATCTGGAGCAGCTTGAGCGCATGCTGCAGACGCTGCGTCATGATCAGCGTCGGCTTCTGCTGCATGCTCAGGCTGTGTTTCATTTCCATGGCTCTACGCCCTCAATCCAGCCGGAACCGCTCGCCAAGATAGATCTGCCGGGCGATCGGATCTTCCGCCAGCTCCTGGCTGGTACCTTCCAGGAGGATCTTGCCTTCGTACATGATGTAAGCCCGGTCGGTGGTGCTCAGCGTTTCCCGAACGTTGTGGTCGGTGATCAGAATCCCGAGGCCCCGTTGCCTCAGCCTCCCCACGATGTCCTGAATCTCGGCGACCGCGATTGGATCGATCCCTACGAAGGGCTCGTCCAGCAACAGGAACTTGGGATGGGTCACGAGCGCCCTCGTGATTTCGACCCGGCGCCGCTCGCCGCCCGAAAGGTTGTAGCCTCTTCGATCCGCCAGGTGCGCGATGTTCAGTTCCTCCAGGAGCTGCCCGAGCCGCTCCGCCCGTTCCCGTTTGCTCATGGGCAGGGTTTCCAGGATGGCCAGGATGTTCTCTCGGACGGTCAGCTTTCGAAAAATCGAAGGCTCTTGGGCCAAGTAACCAATTCCGATGCGGGCCCGCTCGTGCATCGGCATCCGGGTGATGTCCTTGCCATCAACGAGAATCTGCCCCCCATCCACCCTCAAGAGACCCACGATGAGGTAGAACGTTGTCGTTTTCCCGGCTCCGTTCGGTCCCAAGAGCCCGACAACCTCACCTCGATTCACGTCAATCGAGACCTGGTTGACGACTTTCCAGTGCCCGTAGAACCGCTCCAGATTCCGCCCCTCCAGGCCGGTCATCGCGAGATCGGTTCTCCGCTCTCTCCTTCGTCGCGAACCTCCGCCCGGACCTCTCGCTTGAGGTGGAAATGGTCCAGGTTCGCGTCGCTTTCAAAACCATATCCCGTCACGACGTCCTGCTTTCGCGTCACCCGAACGAAGGCGTCCGACACGATCTTCTGCGCATTGTTGATCCAGCGCAGCGAGTCGGTCTCCATCCTCACCCCGGTTTCCGTCACGAGTCGCACCTTACCCACGGCTTCCAAGTTGTTCGTGCGCTGGTCCACGAGCCCCTGATTGGCAACCAGTGTCGAATATCGCATCCCCTTCGAGTCGAAGAACTCGATCCGAATGCTGCGTGCATCCACGAGATTTCGATCGTTGTACATGGCCGCGTACGACGCCCAGAGGGTCCAGTTCTTCTTACCCTCCGAGGTTTCCGTGAGCGTGAAGTCGCGCGCCTCTTGGTCCGGGAACCGGAGGTCCGCTCCGCTTGGCTTCGGGGCGGTCCGCGACTGGCAGCCCGCGATCGCGGCCACAGCGAATACGGCCAGGATGTGCAGGACGATGCATCGTATCACGCCCTCCCGGAGCCCGGCAAACTGGGGCCGCATCGCTTCACCGGATCCGCGCGCCCGCACCGAGGCAGTCGTGCAAGTGAATGACGCCCTGCGGCTCTCCGCGTCCGTCGACGATCACGAGGGAAGTGATGGCGCCACCCTCGTTCTCCTCCATGCGGCGCACCGCTTGTGCGATGAGCGCGTCCTCCTCGATCGTCCGCGGTGTCGTCGACATGACCCGCGAGACCGGCTGCCCCAGCTCCGCGGAGCCCTTGAGGAGGATCCGCTTAAGATCCCCGTCCGTGAGAACCCCGCGCAAGATTCCGTCGCCGTCCACGACCGTCGTCAGTCCAAGGCGCTTGTTCAAGATCTCGACGAGCGCCTCGTGCAGCGTCGCTTCACTGCGCACCATCGGAAGAGCGCTCCCGCGATGCATGAGATCCGAGACGCGAAGCAGGGCGGTCTGACCGAGCACGCCTCCGGGGTGGAGGAATACGAAATCCTCGCGAGAAAAGCCCTTCATGCGAAGGAGCACGATTGCGAGCGCATCCCCCAAGGCGAGCGCGGCCGTGGTCGTCGTCGTGGGTACGAGATCCTCGGGACAGGCCTCCCGCATCCTCCCGAGATCCAGGACGCAGTCCGAGCCGCGCGCGAGCGCGGAGCCGGGATTGCACGTGATCGTCACGATCGGAACCCCGCGGCGCCGGAAGGCCGGGAGGAGTCCCAGGAGCTCCGGCGTCTCGCCGCTCTTGGAAAGGAGGATGGCCGCGTCCCGGGTGGAGACAATGCCCAGGTCCCCATGGATCGCGTCGACCGGATGAACAAAACTCGCGGGGGTGCCGGTGCTGGTGAGCGTGGCGGCGATCTTCTTCGCGACGAGCCCGGACTTGCCGACACCTGAGGTGAGGACGTGACCCTGAACTTCGAGCAGGATCTGAACCGCTCGTTCGAAGTCCTTACCGATGCGATCCTTGAGACTGAGGATCGCTTCCCCTTCCGCCTCAAGAATCTCGCGTGCCCATGCAATGATATGCGTCGCGATTTCCTGCCTCGACGGCAGGAAATCGGTCGAGGTCTTCGGATTCACGCCGGTCGTGCTCCCACAAGTCTATCGTCGGCAAGTGATTGGCGAATCTTGACCCAGGACTGAAGCAGCCCGCGAAGATCCCCCAGCGGCCACTGGCTCTCCCGGTCGGACTTGGCGCGCGGAGGGTCCGGATGGGTCTCAATGAAGATGCCGTCCACACCGGCCGCCACGGCCGCCCGCCCGAGGAGCGGGATGAATTCGCGCTGCCCTCCGGTCTCGGCCCCCCCCGGCCTCTGGACCGAATGCGTTGCATCGAAGAAGACGGGACAGGCGCACCGCTTCATGATGTCGATTCCACGAAAGTCGACGACAAGATCCCCGTACCCGAACGTCGTCCCGCGCTCCGTCAGGATGACCCCTTGCGCGCCGGCCGCACGGGCCTTGTCCACCGCCCGCGCCATCGACCCGGGATCAAGAAACTGCCCCTTCTTGAGATGCACCGGCTTACCGCTTCGGGCCGCGGCTTCGATCAGCGCGGTCTGACGGCAGAGAAAGGCCGGAATCTGGATCAGGTCCAGCACCGCCGCCGCGTCGGCGACCTCCGAGATGTCGTGAACGTCGCTCGTCACCGGAACGCCGGCCGCCTCGCGGACCCGAGCCAGCTCTCGAAGGCCCTCCGCGGCGCCGGGTCCGCGGTAGCTTGCCCCCGTGGACCGATTCGCCTTCGCATAGGAGGCCTTGAACACAAACGGAAGGCTCAGCTCCGAGGCGATTCGCTTGACCTCGATGGGCGCGCCTGTCGAGCTGGGGCTCGGGGCTCCTGCCCCCTCCCGCCGCCGCCGCTCTTCGATCGCCGCGCGCACGAATCCCTTGAAGAGTGGGTGCGGGTTGGCGGGACGGGAGCGGAGCTCCGGATGGAACTGAACTCCAACGAACCAGGGGTGATCCGGCAGCTCGACGATCTCGACTAAATCCATGTCCGAGTACACACCCGTGACTTTGAGCCCCCGCTCCTCCAGCTGCGCGCGGTAGCGGTTGTTGAACTCGTAGCGATGCCGGTGCCGCTCGGCCACGTGCGGGCTCGCGTATTCCTCCGCGGCGTGGCTTCCGGCGGCGACCTCACAATCGTAGGCACCGAGGCGCATGGTGCCCCCCTTCTTCGAGACACCCTGCTGCGACTCCAGGAGGTCGATGACCGGGTGGGGAGTGTCGGCGCGGAACTCCGAGGAGTCGGCACCGTCCAGTCCCGCGACGTCGCGCGCGAACTCGATGACCGCGCACTGCATCCCGAGGCATATTCCGAGGAACGGCGTCTTCCGCTCGCGCGCGTACCGGGCCGCCTGAATCATTCCCTCGGTGCCACGGTCTCCAAAACCGCCGGGGATCAGGATGCCATGCGTCTGCCCCAGCAACGCCACCGGCCCGTCCATCTCGACGCGCTCGGAGTCGACCCACTCGATCCGGACCGAGACGCCGTTGGCGGCTGCCCCGTGCGCAATCGCCTCGTTGATACTCTTGTACGCGTCGCGGAGGTGCGTGTACTTCCCGACGACCGCGATCGTGACCTGTTCCTTCGCCGACCGCACGCGCTCCGAATACGTCTGCCAGGCCTGGAGGTCGGGCGGTCGTCCCTCCAGGTGCATGTACTCGACGATCAGATCGTCCAGCCCCCCGCGGTGGAACATGAGCGGAATATCGTAGATCGACGCCACATCGATCGCCTCAATGACCGCCTCCTTGGGGACGTTGCAGAAGAGCGCGATCTTTTCCTTCACGTCGTTCGGGAGCGGGACTTCGCAGCGGCAGAGAAGAATGTCGGGTTGGATACCGATCGCGCGCAGCTCTTTCACCGAGTGCTGGGTGGGCTTCGTCTTGATTTCGCGCGCGGCGCCGAGGTGCGGGACGAGCGTGACATGGACGAAGAGGGTGTTCTCGCGCTTGAGCTCGAGCCGCAGTTGCCTGATGGCCTCGAGGAATGGAAGGCTCTCGATATCCCCCACCGTGCCGCCGATCTCGACGATCGCGACGTCCACCTGCCCCTGCCGGGTAATGCCCAGCATCCGAGACTTGATCTCGTCGGTTACGTGCGGGATGACCTGTACGGTGCGGCCCAGGTAGTCCCCGCGGCGCTCCTTCTGGATGATCGAATCGTAGATCTGTCCCGCGGTCACGTTGTTCTCACGGTGCATCGAAACGCCGAGGAAACGCTCGTAGTGTCCGACATCGAGATCGGTCTCGGCTCCGTCGTCGGTGACGAAGACCTCGCCGTGCTGATACGGGCTCATCGTCCCGGGGTCCACGTTCAGGTAGGGATCGAATTTCTGAATGGTCACTTCCAGGCCACGGCTTTTGAGGAGCGTGCCAATGGAGGAGGCCGCGATCCCCTTGCCGAGCGAGGAGACGACCCCGCCTGTCACGAAGACGAACTTGGTCATGCCGTTTCCCTCCCAACCCCGAAATGACGGCGCGCGCGCTCCAGATCCTCCGGCGTGTCGATCCCCAGGGATCCATACTCTCCCACGGCCACGTGTATTTGGATGCCGTTCCATAAGGCGCGAAGCTGTTCGAGCCGCTCCGCGCGCTCCAGCGGGCAGGGACCAAGACGCGTCAATTCCAGCAGCGTGTCCCGCCTATATCCATATACCCCGACGTGAAGCAGGGGCGCACCATCTTTGCCATGGGGTATCGGGGATCGCGAGAAATAAAGTGCGCGTCCCTGGCGGTCCACGACGACTTTGACCCGATTGGGATCCGCGAGCTCTTCGTCGCTGGGGAAAGGCGCCGCGAGCGTGCCCATGCGAACGTGCGGATTCCGGAATAGCTCGACCAGGTGATCGAGCCCCGCGGCGCTTACGAACGGCTCGTCCCCTTGGATGTTCACGATGATGCCGTCATCCAGATCGCGCGCCGCCTCGGCCACACGGTCGAGCCCCGACGAAAGCTCCGCGCGGGTCAGGATGGCCTCCCCTCCCGCGGCGCGGACGGCGTCGGCGATTCTCGGGCTGTCCGTCGCGACCCATACGGCTCGAAACGCCGTTGCCTGACGCACCCTCTGAAGGACGCGCACGATGAGCGGAGCGCCACCAAGGTCTTGTAAGGGCTTCTCAGGGAGACGGGTCGACTGGAGCCGGGCCGGAATGATTCCGACGGCCGTAGGGGGCTTAAGCGCCGGTGCTTCGCGCTCCGCTGAAGGGGAGGACGAACGGTGCACGACCCATGCTAGCAACCACCGCGCCGGAGGTCAAGCGTTCGCATAAGTAGCGCACAGGTCTTGCGTTACGGGGCCGTGTGTCGGTCGGGCAGGGCCGGAGCCCTGATTGACCGGTTCATGGGGCGTGGGCTAGGTTCCCGCTCCAGGCGAACCCGACTTCCAGGGTATTCCCCGCGAGGGCGTTTCGGCCGTCCAGGACGTGCGAGACACCGCTCTCTAAGTGGAGGCCGGGAAAGATCGGAATTCCCAGCACGCCGTCCAGCGTCAGGAGGCGGGAGCTCGCGCGCTCAGGATCGAAAAGCGCTCCCCCGATCGGCATCCCCTTTTGCGCGGTCGACCGCACCCCACGAACCACGCTCCTCCATGAGAGCGAGAAGGGCAGCGTTCCGCCAACCTCGGCGGAGTAGACGTATTCGTTCGGGTAGCCCTTCGTTCGGCGCGTCCACCCCGCGTCGGCCGTCGTATACAGCCAGCCCCAGGAAGCGCCCACGAGGCCTCGGAGCGTGTGGGCAAGATCCCCGGCCCCCAGGGAGGGAGTGGACTCTCTGGAGTAGCCCGTCGGAATCTTGAGCTCCGAAGCCAGGCTGAGCGGCACCCTTCCGCGGAGCACGCGATAGCGGCCACCGAGGATGAGGTCGCCGAAGCCGGAATTCGTGCTCTTCACGACCGGCTCGTCCGTCACGACTCGTTTCCACGTGACCGATCCGTAGGTCGTGAATCGCTCGATCAGCCCGTATTCGACATAGACTCTCGCTTCTCGACCACGATATTCCGTGGCGCCGTCCGGGGCACCAAACGTGAACCGCGGCTCGAGACCCACGCGCTCTCCGACCGCGTCGAAGCGGGTTCCCGAGGTAATGCCGGCGTAGGTCAGACGCGCGTAGAGGCTCCCTGGGTCCTGCGTCCACGCGCCGGCATGGGCGCAGGTCGGCGCGGCGAGGGCCGCAAGGATAAGGGCAATCGGCGCCGCCGCGGGGCCGCAGGGAGAAATGGGTCGGGGTGCGCTCTTCACAGGCTGCGAAACATACGAAAGCGGGGGAAGTTCCGGGGCGCGCGACGCGGACGCGAAGCGCGGGCGCGCGTCAGCGCGTGGCGGGCTCTAGCTCCAGATCCGCGATCCCTTTCCGCACCTCGTCGGCCGACTTCTTGAGGGCCGCGGATTCCTCGCTGGTCAGCTCGAGCTCGACGATCTTCTCGAGGCCACGCGAGCCCAGGATCGCCGGGACGCCGAGGAAGAGGTCGCGGAAGCCGTACTCACCGTTCAGATGCGCGGCCACCGGAAGGAGCCGCTTCTTGTCCTTCAGGATCGACTCCGCCATCTGCACGGCGGAGGCAGCCGGCGCGTAGAACGCGCTGCCGGTCTGCAGGAGCTTCACGATCTCGGCGCCGCCGTCGCGCGTGCGCTGGACGATCTGCTCCAGACGCTCCTTCACGATGAACTTCTCGATCGGGATGCCGCCTACGGTCGAGTAGCGAACGAGGGGAACCATGGTATCGCCGTGGCCGCCGAGCACCATGGCCTGGATGTCCTCGATCGAAACGCCGATTTCGGCCGCCAGGAAGGAACGGAACCGCGTGGAGTCGAGCACGCCCGCCATGCCGACGACCCGCTCGCGCGGGAATCCGGTCACGCGATAAGTGAGGTAGGTCATCACGTCGAGCGGATTCGTGATCATGATCACGAACGCCTTGGAAGCGTGCTCTCGGATCGCCTGGGCGACGCCGCGGATGATATCCGCGTTCGCCTTCAAGAGGTCGAGCCTCGACATTCCCGGTTTCCGTGGCAGCCCGGCGGTCACCAACACGAGATCGCTGCCCGCGATCGCGCGGAGGTCGCCGGTCCCTTCGATCATGGTGTCGTAGCCGCGAACGGGGCCCGCCTCGAGCAGATCGAGCGCCTTGCCCTTGGCGACGCCTTCCACGATATCGACCAGCGTGATATCGCCCAGCTCGGCCTCGGCGAGATACAACGCGGCGGACGCGCCGACGTTGCCTGCGCCGATGACCGCGATCTTAGGCACGGGCCGCCTCGGTCTCCTTCTGCGCCGAATGAGGCTTGGGGTCGATGGAGACCTGCATCCCTCTCTTGCCGCGCCGTGCATACACGACGATGCCGTCCTTGAGCGCGAAGAGGGTGTCGTCCTTGCCCCGGCCGACGTGAAGACCCGGCGCGAACGAGGTGCCCCGCTGGCGCACCAGAATGTTCCCCGCGCGGACCCACTGTCCGCCGAACCGTTTCACGCCAAGCCGCTGCGAAGCTGAATCGCGGCCGTTTTTCGAGCTGGATACGCCTTTCTTATGCGCCATGCTTTCCTCGTTTTTCTCCTTCGGGCATGCTGATGTCCAGGATCTTAACCCGCGTCAGGGAATCCCGGTATCCAATCCTCCGGCGGTACTTCTTGCGACGCTTGTACGTGCCGACCCTGACCTTGTCCCCCTTCTCGTGGCCGACCACCTGAACCGTCACAAGGGCACCCTCGACCAGCGGCGTCCCCACGTGGACGTTGGCCCCCTCGGAAATCAGGAGGACGCGTTCGAACTTGAGCTCGGCCCCAGGCTCCTCGTCCAGGTGCGGAAGGATGTGCTCCTCCTGCGGCGCGACCCGGAGCTGAAGCCCCTGCGCCTGGATGACGGCGAAGCGTGGTTCCACCTTCCGCTCCGCCTTCGGCTCCCCTTTGGCCTCCGCTTTGGGCTTTGCCTTGGACTTGGCTTTGGCCGCGGCCTTGTCGGCTTTGGCTTCGGCCTTGGCATCGGATTTGGCCTTCGCTTTGGCCCTGGATTCAGCTTTGGATTCGGCTCTCGACTCTTTGGATTGAGCCTTGGGTTTCTCTTTGGCCATGACTTCCCTTTCCGCCCGGAATCTTCCGGGACTCCTCGACTAGCGCTCGAACTGCTTGGTGATTTCTTCGAACGTTCGCCCGCGAAACAGGCGAATCTCGTCCCGCCTCAGCGAAGGATCGTCCCGGATCTCGACGCGGAAGCGGTAGCTCCGCTCGAGATCTCCGAGGAGATCCGAATTCTGCTCCACCAAATGCACCGCGAGGTCCGGATGCACTCGCAATAGGATGAGCTTCTCCTTCGCGCGTAGCCCGACCCGCCGGAGCATCCGCTCGATCCTAAGCGTCGCGGACGCGAGCGAGAGCACCCTCCCGGTTCCGCCGCATTCCGGGCAGTCCTGATTGAAATACGTGACCAGGCTCGGGCGCTGCCGCTGCCGGGTCATCTCTACGAGCCCCAGGTCGCTCACCGCGAACGTCTTCGTGCGCGAGCGGTCCCGCTTCAACCGATTACGAAGGGTGTCCAATACGGCCTTCTTGTTCGCCTCGATTTCCATGTCGATGAAATCGAGGACGATGATTCCACCCAGGTCGCGAAGCCTCAGCTGGCGGGCGATCTCCTCGGCCGCCTCCAGATTGGTCTTCAAGATCGTGTCTTCCTGATTCTTCTTCCCGGTGAATCGTCCCGTGTTGACGTCGATCGCCACCAGGGCCTCGGTCTGATCGATGGTGATGTAGCCCCCGCGCTTCAACCAGACCTTGCGCTCCATCGCCTTCTCGAGCTCCGCCTCGATGCCGAAATGGTCGAAAATCGGCTCCGCGCCGCGGTAGAGCTTGATGCGCGAGCTGAGCTCCGGGACGTAGTTCTTCAAGTAATCCAGGATCTCGCGATACTCCTCCTTCGAATCGATGACGAGCTGGGACACGTCCTCCGTAAAGATGTCCCGGATCAATCCGGTGGTCAGCTCCATCTCGCGATGAAGGATCGACGGGGCCCTGGCCCGCTGGGACTGCTTTTCGACTTTGGTCCAGAGCTGCTCCAAGTACTTGATGTCGCTCTGGAATTCCTTCTTTCCACGCTCCGCGCCCACGGTACGGACGATGAGTCCCGATCCCTTGGGGCGAATCTCTTTGATCAGCGTCTTGAGCCGCGTCCGCTCCTGGCGATCCTCGATCTTCCGGGACACGCCGATGTGATCGTGACCCGGCATCAGGACCAGGTATCGTCCCGGAAGCGAGATCTGCGTCGTAACGCGCGGGCCCTTGGTCCCGATCGGCTCCTTCGTGATCTGAACCAGGATCTCCTGGCCCTTCTGAAGCGCTTCCTCGATCCTCGGCACCGGCTCGTCGCGGCGCCATCGGCCGCGGCCCCCGCCCCCGCCGTTTTGCTTCTGCTCTTCCGATTCCTCGTCCTCGAACATGTCGTCGAGCTCAGAATCGGACGGGTGCAGATCGGACGCGTGAAGGAAAGCCGTCTTTTCGAGGCCCAGGTCGACGAATGCGGCCTGCATGCCCGGAAGCACTGCGTTGACGCGGCCTTTGTATATGTCGCCCACGCGGCGCCGGGCCTCGGGGCGTTCTACCATCACCTCGACGAGTTCCTTCTCTTCGAGGATCGCGATGCGTGTTTCGTGAAGACCGGCGTTAATTACGATTTCTCTGCGCATTCACCTCCGTAAGCAGGATCCGCCGCGTCCCCGTCGGCCGGATGGACCGGCACCGGCCGCCAGAACGACGATTCCTCGAGTGCATCCAATGGATTCAGGACCGTGCCGCCGCGCTCTACCCAAAGCGCTTCGCGATGGACAAGCAGCAAGCGGGGGTCGAATTCGAATGATTGAAAGAGACTTTTCAGCAGTAGATCGGGCCGCAAGTAGCCGGGCGCGTGGAGCCGGCTCGTGATGCGGACGCAGAGCGGGGTCGGCCCCGCATCGAGCGCGATCTGGGTCACCGCCGGGCGGGCATTCACCGTCTTGCCCTTCTGCCCGTGCGACTGCTTCATCACCGTCCACTCGGCTGCTTCCCGGAACGCCGTGACACCCTGCTCCAACTCCTGCCGCACGCGATGGACGTTCTCCCCGCGGGAGAGGAGATCCATCAGATAATCCGTGAGCCGCACCTCGTAATCCGCCTGTGTGATCGCCGCCATGAGCGATTCGGTCTGACGGCTGAACGCCCTGCCTCCGGTGATCCGGAGGCCGTCTGGCAGTACATCGTTCATCGCCTCGATCGTAGGCCACGGGCACGGCTGCGCCAGCTCGAGGTCGAAATACTCGGAGCGGCTCGTCGCTCCCAGCGAGAGCGGCGGTCCGTACGCGATCTTCGCGTGACGATTGAACCCTTGGGAGAACGCCATAGGAATCTTCGCGACCCGGAGGGCACGATCGAAGATGCGCACCAGATCGAGATGCGAGGTGAATCGGGCCTGACCCAGCTTCTCGTACGCGACTCGGAATCGCTGCGCCTGGGGCCCCTTGATCGAGGTCGGCCACGCTTTCCGGCGACGTCCGTACGCGGGAGACTCCGCGGGCCCCTTTCCCGCGGATCCGTTTTCGTTTGTCGTCGGGGCGCCCTGCGCGGGAGCGGGAGGCTCAGACTTGAGCGTTTCGATCGGCGCCTGGCGTAGCTCCTCGACCCGATGCTCGATCATCTGCGTGGTCACGTCGTCGGGAACACGGAAATCCAGCGTTTCGGGAAGCTGTCCCTGCCCCGGCGCGAGCTGAAGCGAGACGCGGCGCCCGTCCCGCGCCTTCGGCGTGAAGCACGGCGCTCCACATCGATAGCACGCGTGATCGCGGCAATCGGGCGTGAGCGCCGCCGCGTACGCCTTGGCCCTTTCTTGGAGAAGGAACTTCTTCACGACCGGCGTGCGAATGTGATCCCAAGGCAGCACTTCGTCCAGGTCCCGCGGCCTCAGGTAGAGGCTTGGATCGATTCCGACCTGCTCGAACGCCTTCATCCAGAGTCCGAAATTGAAACATTCCGACCAGCCGTCGAACCGCGCTCCCATCCTCCACGCCGCTTCGAGCGCGTCCGCGGTGCGCACGTCCCCGCGGGAGAAGACCCCTTCGAGAAACGCCGTGTCGGGATCCCGCCACTTGAGCCTCACGTTGTTCATGCCGCGGAAGCCTTGGCGCAGGCGCTCGACCTTGCGGTTGAGCGTCTCCATCGAATCCTGGATCTCCCACTGGAACGGGGTATGGGGTTTGGGCACGTGAGGAGAGATACCCACGTTGAAGTGCATCCGCTTGTTGCCCCCCTTCGCCCACTGCTGGCATTTCCCGATGATCTCCGCGATCCCGTCCACGTCGGCTTCGGTCTCGGTCGGGAGCCCGATCATGAAATAGAACTTGATCCCGCCCCATCCCTGGTCGCGCGCGAGCTTGACGGAGTACTCGAGCTCCGCCTCGTCGATTCCCTTGTTGATCACATCGCGCATCCGCTGCGTACCGGCCTCCGGCGCGAACGTGATGCTGCCCCGGCGTCCCTGCTGGATCTTGTCCGCAACCGAGGGGGCGAGGGTGCCCACCCGCGTCGAGGGCAGCGAAACGTTCACCCCCAGCTCGTTCGTGAACCGATCCAGCTCGTGGAGGACGACCGGCAGCTGCTTGTAGTCGGTGGTGGAGAGCGAGAGAAGCGACACCTCGTCCCATCCCGCGTGCACGATCCCACACTGGACTTCCTTGACCACCTGATCGGCGCGCTTCTCGCGAAGCGGACGATTCATGTATCCGGCCAGGCAGAAGCGGCACCCCCGCGTACAACCGCGCATCACCTCCACCCCGAGACGGTCGTGGGTGATCTCGGTCGGGGAGATGAGCGGCTTCTCCGGGTAGTACTCCGGATCAAGCGACGGGACGTACCGGTACCGAGGCTTCTGGGTCGGGGATTCGGGCTTCGGCTCGCGCGCCACGAACCCGAACGGGTTCACGACCTCCTCGAAGTGCGCCGGAACATAGACCCCGTCGAGAGCACCCAGCCGCCGGAGCACCTCCGCGCGCTTGAGGCCGCTCTCGCGCCGCTCGATCATGAGGTCGCACATCTCCTGGATGACTTCCTCGCCGTCCCCGATCACGAAGGCGTCGATGAAGGGGGAGAGGGGTTCCGGATTCACGGTGCAGAGACCGCCAGCCACCACGATGGGATCCTGATCGCGGCGGGCGGCGGAACGGAGCGGAATCTGCGCGAGGTCGATCATCGTGAGCACGTTCGTGTACGAGAGCTCGTATTGGAGGGAGAACCCGATCAGGTCGAACTCCGCCGCCGGCGTACGCGACTCGAGGGAGTAGAGCGGAATCCCCTCCGCCCGCATGAGCTGCTCCATGTCCCCCCACGGTGTGAAGCACAGCTCCGCCATGGCGTCCGAGCGCTTGTTCAGGATGTGATAGAGGATCTTGATTCCGAGATACGACATCCCGATCTCGTAGAGGTCGGGGAAGCAGAGAAGCGCGCGCACCTTGACGGTGGCCGGGTCCTTACGGGCAGCGTGGAGGAAGCTACCTGTGTACCGGCTCGGCTTGGTCACGATCGGCAGATAGGCCTCGTCCAAAATACGCAGTTTATTCATACCGCCCTCCCAAGCGAAGCGCTCAGCGTAAGTCACTGTGAATTATTAAATTATGCTCAGCCAGCGGGATTAGGGTTCACGTCTTACCAAGTTTGAGAATCTATCACAAACCTCCGCGCCGCAGCAACGTCGCACTAATCCCCGGGCCCTGCTGCAGGGCTCCCGCCGTGGGAAGCGGCAAGGGAGAGGACCCAGGTGGCGCCGGCCCGCTCCAGCACCTCCGCGGCCGCCAGAAGCGTGCTTCCCGTTGTCGCGACGTCGTCCACAAGGACAACCGGCCGACCCCAGATCGCGGCCGGTTTCGGAACCCGGAACGCGCCCTCCACGTTCCTTCGGCGCAGATCAGGATCCAGTTTCGCTTGAGGCTTGTGATCGCGCGTGCGCAGGAGGGCGTCCACCACAGGGATTCCCCACCGATCCGACGCCTCCCTGGCCAGGAGCAAAGCCTGATCGAATCCGCGCCATGCGCGGCGGGCGGCATGAAGTGAGACGGGGACCAGAACGTATTCGCGGCCGATGCCCTCGCGGAGCCCCGGCGGTTCCGGAAGGAGCGACGCGACCCAGCGGGCCAGGGCGGACGCCCGCTCGTACTTGAACGCGTGGATGATTCGATCGAGCGGGGGCTCGAATGCGGGCCCCGCGAGGAGGAGCCTCGCCGCCCCGTGCGCCGGACAACCCCGCTGCGACACGGTCGCCGCGCGATCGCCGTGCAGGCACCGAAGGCAAAGGGCGACGCCCGTCCTGCCGACGCGTCCGTCGCACGCTCCGCACACCTCACGATCGCGAGGAGGCGAGGTGCCGCAGCCGGGGCAGCGGCGATCGAGCAGCATGTCGCAAAGGTCACCCCAGCCGGCGTGCACCAAGCGGCGAATCGGAACCACCCCGTCCCCTCCCCTTCCCAAACCTCATGCCGACCCGCGCAGGGCCTCCTTCATCACCGCGACCGAGGGCCTCTTACCCGTCCAGAACTCAAAGGATGCCGCTCCTTGATGGATCAGAAGGGCGCCGCCATCCTCGTACCGAAGCCCTCGCTCACGCGCCCGGGTCCGTGCGGCGGTCGCCCGAGCCCCGTAGTTCAAGTCGAGCACGACCGCCCCGGGACCGTGCTGATCCCACCACGAATCCTCCTCGGCGGAAACCGGCTCCACGGGGATCGCGCGGATCAATACGTTCCACGGGTCGCCGCCCCTTTCGATCGCGCGATCCCCCAACGCGGCCGCGGTGATTCGCGCTCGCCCATCCGGTTCCGTCGCGCTTCGTGCGACCGCCCGGGCGCGCTCGGCGTTCCGACTCACCACGTGGATCGCCTCCGGGCAAAGCGTCACCAGCTTCGGAACGATCGCACGGGTCGCGCCCCCCGCGCCTATCACGATCAGGCGGCGACCCCTCATCTCGATTCCCTCCTCCGCGATCCACGCGAGGAACCCGATCCCGTCGGTGGCGTGCCCGCGCCATCCGTCCCTCTCCCGGCGAAGCGTGTTCACCGCCCTGGCTTGTTCCGCCTCCGCCGTGCGATCGTGCGTGAGCGCGAAGGCCGCTTCCTTGTGGGGTGTCGTCACGCTCAATCCGGACACACCCGCGGCGTGAAGACCGCGGAGGGCTTCCTCCAGGCGCGGGGCGGGCACCTCGAGGGCGATGTAGACCGCGTTCATGCCTGCCGCTTGAAATGCCGCGTTCTGGATCACGGGAGATTGGCTGTGCTGCACCGGATGACCCAGCACCGCGTAGACCTGGGTCGCCCCGTCCACGCGATTCACGCCGGGGTCCCTCAGGCGGTCGGGTCTTGACGCGCCGGGGATGGCTCCGTGTGCTCGAGACCCGGTTCCACGCGGCTGGGCTCGCGCGGGACCGACGGGGCGCGGGCCAGATCCGCCGGCGCTCCCGCGTGTTTCAGCCGCTTCAACATGAAGAGAGCCGCGATCACAAGCACGGCGCTGAAGACTCCATCGCGATGTAGCTCCAGAAGAGCCAGCCGTCGAAGTGGGGCTTCCGATCCAAGCGGAGGAGCAGCACGAAGAGCGCACCACCCGCGGCGGCGAGGTACAGCTGGGATGGTTGGAGCGGCTCATTCGGGAAGACGAAGTTGGAATACGACCCCGGGGGAAATTTGATCGCCCACGGGAGATGCGACGGGAGCCCGAAGCAGCAGCCGTTCAGGAAACAGCCGAGCCGTCCGATGCCGATTCCGAGCGCCATGCTCGGGGCGGCGGCGTCGCCGACCCGCCAGACCGAAAGCCCCGTTCGCCGCACATAGACGATACCCCCCGCGATCGCGAGGAAGTATCCGCCGTAGAGCATGAGGCCGCCTTCCCAGATCCGGAAGATCCCGCCGAGATCTCGCGCGTAGTCGCTCCAGTGGGTGAGCACGTAGAGCCCCCGCCCTCCGACGATCGCGAGGACGAGCAGGATCAAGGAGAGGGTGCTCAGCTTGTCCTCGGGAAGACCGCGATCGGCGCCGCGTTTCAGCAAAAGCTGGATGCCGACGAGAAAAGCGATCGCGAGAAGAAGGCCGTAGCTGTGCAGCTCGAAGCCGTGAAACCGAAAGATGGTTGGATGCACGAAATCTCCGCGTCAGTAATCTCGCCAGCGCATCGCGACGTTCTGGATGAGGCCTACCTGTAAGAAGCTCGCCACGAGCGAGGATCCGCCGTAGCTCAGAAGCGGCAGGGGGAGGCCGGTCACGGGCGCGAGCCCGACCGTCATCCATATGTTGACGAGCACATGGTACAGAAAAATCGAGGTCATTCCAATCGCGAGGAGGCCACCGAATTTGTTCCGGGCGTGATGCGCCACCCGGATGCCGCGAAGGATGAGAAGCAGGTAGAGGGATGCCACGAGCGCGGCGCCGACGAAACCGGTCTCCTCGCCGACGACCGAATAGATGAAATCGGTATGCTGCTCCGGGAGGAAGGCGAGCCCTTTCTGGGTCCCGTGCAGGTACCCTTTCCCGAACACCTGCCCCGAGCCGATGGCGATCTTCGACTGGATGATCTGGTATCCCGCCCCGTAGGCGTCCGCGCCCGGATCCAGGAACGTGGTGATGCGCTGTTTTTGGTAGGGCTGCAGGTGATTCCAGATCTGCGGCGTCGCGATGCCCACGATCAAATTCACGCCCACCACGAGGAGCAACGGCAGAAGACGAATGCGCGAGCGGTAGAGAATCACCGCGAGAACACCGAGAAAGACGAACCACGCGGGCGTGTAGAAGGAGAGCGCGACGTTGGCGATCGGCGAGATCAGGAAAAAGAGATACAGAAGCGGCAACCCGGCCCAGTAGAGCATCGTCAGAAGCATCGCTACGAACGCCACCGAGGTCCCCAAATCGGGCTGCTTCAATACAAGGAGGAACGGGATCCCGGCGGTCACGATCGGCCGGACGAGGTTTCGGATCTGGGTCAGGTCCTTCTTGCGATCCCCGAGCTGGCTCGCGAGAAGAATCACCGTCGCGACCTTCGCGAGCTCGGAGGGCTGAATCTTCACCGGTCCCCAGCCGAGCCACCGTTGCGCCCCGAGCCCGACGTGCCCGACGAACAGCGTCAGGACGAGGAGTCCGAGGGCCACGCCGTAAAGTAGATAGGCGGTTCTGCCCTCGTACACGCGGTACGGAACGGCCGCGATGAGACCGCCTGCCAGAAGGGCGAGGAGGAGATAGGCGATTTGCTTCAAATATAGCCCGTGCTCCGCGGACGCGGAGGCCATCGAGGTCGCGCTGAAGACGAATGCGACTCCGATGAGGGTGAGAATCAGAGTGGCCGCGAGCAGCGGCCGGTCGATGTCGGAAGAAAACCGCGCCTCGAACATGTCACCTCCCCGTCATGACCGCGGCGCTCTCGGGCGGCGCGGGATGGAAGAAGGCTTCGAGCACCTTCCGTGCGATGGGCGCCGCCGCCGAGCTGCCGTGCCCCGCGTTCTCGACGAGCACCGCGACCGCGATGCGCGGCGCCTCCGCCGGTGCGAAGCAGATGAAGAGGGCGTGGTCCTTGCCGTGAGGGTTCTGTGCGGTCCCCGTTTTTCCCGCAACCGCGATCGAGTCGAGCCGGGCCTGGCCGCCCGTTCCATTGGGATCGGAGACGACCGATGCCATGGCGGATCGGACGGCCTCCAGGTTGTACGGGGACACCGGCACGACCTGGCGAAGCGAGTCGTACGCCTGGGCCGAAGCTCCCGAGGCGACGCTCCGGACCAGGTGCGGTTTCCACAGCACGCCGCCATTGCCGACGAATGCCGCGAGCTGAGCAAGCTTCACGGGCGTCAGCGACACCTCTCCTTGACCGATCGCGACGTTCAGGGTGAGGCCACGACTCCACCGCCCCGTGCCGAATCGCCGGTCGTACCAGCCCCGGTCCGGGAACAAACCCCGGCGCTCCTGGGGCAGATCGATTCCGGTCTTCTCGGAGAGCTGGAGCTTGGACATGAAATCGGCCAGACGTTCCAGTCCAATCCGCAACCCGAGCTGATAGAAGTAGACGTCGCACGACCGAACGATCGCGTCGTGCATGGAGAGGCGCCCGTGCCCGTCATGGTTCCAGCAGCCGAACAGGCGGGTTCCAAACCGAAATTCTCCCGTGCACGACGAGGCGAACACGGTGCCGGGGACGATCGCGCCGCATTCCAGCCCCGCGAGGGAGGTGAAGGGCTTCAACGTGGATCCGGGTGGATACGCGGCCTGGATCGCGCGGTTGAACAGCGGATAGTTCCCTCCGCCGCTCAGCTCGCTCCACCGCTCCTGGGTGATTCCGGTCGAGAACTCGTTCGGATCGTAGTTGGGCTTCGACGCGAGCGCCAAGACCTCGCCGTTGCGTGGATCCAGCGCGACCACGGCGCCCCGCGCCCCCGGCGCGAACGCTTCCTCGGCGGCGCGCTGGACGTCGAGGTCGATCGTCAACTCGAGGTCCACGCCGCGTCGTGGCACGATGGGGTGCTTGTCACCCAGGAGCTCGGCTTTCCTCCCCAGGGCGTTCACCTCGAGGAAACGTTTCCCGTCCTGTCCGCGAAGGATCTTCTCGTATCTCCGTTCGATTCCCATCCGACCGATGAGGTCGCCGCTCAGATAGTCGCCGTACTGAGGATCGAGGAGCTCCTTGTCGGAGATTTCTCCGACGTATCCGAGCAGGTGGGACGCCATGAGTCCGAGCGGATAACGGCGAAGCGGCTCCGATTCGACCTCGACGCCGGGAAGCTGGTCTCGATGCTCCGAGACGAATGCGACCGACTTGATGTCGACGTTTCTCTTGAGCCGAATCGGGAGGAAGGAGACCTTGCGCTCTCGCTGGATCTTCTCCTTGAGGAGGGTCGGGTCTACTCCGAGGATCGGCCCGAGGGTGGCCAGGGTAGAGTCGATGTGCGCGGGGTTCCGGGTATATGCCTTGTCGAACGGATCGAGCGTGACCGTAAAGGAAGGAACGCAGTCCGCGAGCAAGCGGCCCTTCCGGTCCCGGACCTCTCCTCGCGGGGCGGTCAGCACCTCCACGCGAATCCGGTTCCCCTCCGAAAGCTCACGGTACCGCTGTCCCTGGAGTACCTGTAAAAAGAAGAGCCGCATGAGGACGAGGGCGAAGATCCCCGCCACCGAAACGGTTAGGATCCGCTCGCGTCGTTGCCAGCCGCCGAGAGAGATCGGCTCCGCGCGCATTCGCTACCCCTCGTCCCTGAGCAGGAGCGTGCGCGAGGTCGCCTCCACGGTGGCGAGCAGGAGGACCACGAGGACGGTCGTGTAGAGAGCGGACGGGAGCGCGACGAACACGAACTGCCGCGCGAGCCCTCCGACGTCGCCCGAGGTATAGAACCCGAAGTAGATCAAGTCGTGGACCAACATCGCGGTCAGGAAGAAGACGAACCGCACGCCCACATTGGAGCGATGGACGCGAAATCCGGCTTTCGCCACGATGAAACCTACGACCGTCTTGGCGAGGGCGTTGAGCCCGAGCGGTCCGGGGGCATCGATATCTTGCAGGAGGCCAACCGTGAACCCGCCGATCACCCCCGGAATGGGCCCGCGCATCCAGCCGAAATAGACGACGAACGCGACCAAAAGGTCGGGCCGAACCCCGCCGATCTCGATCCGATGGACGACCGTCGCTTGGAGAATCAGGACGACGAGCAGCACGAGCGCGTCCCGGAGACCCTTCACTGCCCGTCCCCCGATTCCGTGCTTTCGCTTGGAGCCGGCACCGGGGGCGGCGTGGCGACCACGGCCGGCCTTTTCGTGACCGGCGCCGGCGCGGCGACCGCGGCTGGTGCCGAGGCCGGTGCCGCGGCGCTATCGGGCTCTGTGGATTCCAGGGGCAACATCCGCGGGCCGCGCCCCGCGCCCGCCCGCAAGTAGACGAGCACCTCCTCGAGACTGCGGAAGTTCACGGCGGGCTTCACCTGAACGTCCTTCATCAGCCCGTTCTCGGCGATCCCCACCCGGGTGACGGTTCCCACCCGCACGCCCTCCGGGAAGATGCCGCCCAGGCCCGATGTGAACACCCAGTCGCCGGGTTTGACGTCCTCCTGGGAGGAAACGTACAGGAGGCTCAAGACAGGGTTCTCTCCGAACTCCCATTGCAGCACGCCGTCGACACGGGATCGCCCCACGCGCACCGCGACCGCGCAATCGCGATGAAGGAGCGTGAGGACCCTCGCCTCGTGCGGCGCGACGCGCTCGATGCGTCCGACGAGGCCTTCGGGGGTGATCACGGCCCCGTTCGGAAGGATCCCTTCCCTAGAGCCTTCGTCGATCGTGAGGCTTCCGCCGAGCCGATCCAGGCTCCGCGACGTCACACGCGCCGCCGTGAGGTCGGAAGGATTCTCCTGCGAAAGGGCCAAGAGACGCCTTAAGCGCGCGTTTTCGAGGCGCTCGGAGCGGGTTGCATCCGCCTCGATCTGAACCTGGGCGAGGCGCTTCTTGAGCTTCTGGTTCTCCCAATACACCCCCACACCCGCGTCGACCCAGCCGACGACTGCTTCCACGGGGGCAAGAACGGTGTGCTGGAGGAACCACGCGGCGCGCGCCTGCTGGCCGCGATCGAGGAGCATCAGGGTCACGGAAAGAACGCAGGCAATCGTGAGGGCCGCCCAATCGGCGCGCCGGGCGAATAGGAGCCGGAACATCGGGCCTTACGCCCGCCGCTCAGTCGCGGACGACCGACATGAGCACCTTTTCGTAGAGGGTAGGATCGTCGAGGATCTTTCCGGTCCCGAGGACGACGCAGGTGAGCGGATCCTCGGCGACGGTAATGGGCAAATTGGTAGCCTCCCGCAGCAACATGTCGATTCCACGGAGGAGGGATCCCCCGCCGGTCATCACGATGCCGCGGTCCACGATATCGGAGGCGAGTTCGGGCGGGGTCTTTTCCAGCGATTGCATGAGCGCGTCCACGATCTGCTGGAGCGGCTCGCTCAACGCTTCGCGGACTTCGACCGATGAAATCTTCATCGTCTTGGGAATGCCCGCGACGAGGTCGCGGCCCTTGATCTCCATCTCCTCTTCCTGCTCCAGACGGAACGCCGAGCCGATCTTGATCTTGATCGCCTCCGCGGTCTGTTCGCCGATGAGGAGGTTGTAGGCCTTCTTGACGTACTGGACGATCGCTTCGTCCATCTCATCCCCACCGACCCGGATCGACTGCTGATTCACGATCGAGTTCAACGCCATCACGGCGATCTCGGTGGTGCCGCCTCCGATGTCGATGATCATGTTCCCCGACGGCTTCCCCACGGGGAGGCCGACCCCGATCGCCGCGGCGATCGGCTCCGGCACCAGGAGGACCTCCCGCGCACCGGCGTGCTGGGCCGAATCCTGTACGGCACGTTTCTCGACTTCGGTGATCCCCGAGGGGACACAGATGATGATGCGCGGACGGACCCAGGTGCGGCGCCGGAGCGCCTTCTGAATGAACTCCCGGAGCAGATCCTCCGTCTTCTCAAAATCGGCGATCACGCCGTCCTTGAGCGGACGGACCGCGACGATCTCGTCGGGCGTACGGCCCAGCATACTCTTCGCTTCCTTGCCGACCGCGATGACCTTGCCGGTGGTCCGGTCCACCGCAACGACGGAAGGTTCGTTCAGAACGATCCCCTTCCCCTTGAGATAGACCAGCGTATTGGCGGTTCCGAGGTCGATCGCGACGTCGTTGGAGAAGACGCCCATCAGCTGGTCGAACGACATCCGTGCCTCCCGAATCTCGTGGGTCGACATGGCGGGCCTACTCCCTCCCTCCATCCTGGCGGACAGAGGCTCCAATGGCATGAAGTGTGCGGACCGTAACAGACTCGCCGACGGAGACGCAAGGTCATTTCTCCTCGGAAGCCGAGTTGACAGGCCGGGATACGAGTGCTAGCGTGCCTGAACAGAGATCCATCAGGCATCGCGCCACATGGGAGGGATATCGACCATGATGCGAGCCATCTTGAGGATTCTCGTGCTTTCCGCAAGCAGCGCTCTGATCAGTCTCCCGGCACTCGCGGCGCCGCCGAGCATACCGGGACAGAGAGCGGAACCCCGTCCCGAAGGCGGCTCCACCCGGTCCGTCCAGGAATTCCAGGGGCTGGGCGTCGGCCGGCAGCTCGCCACCTTCGCCGGGACCGTCCTGGACATCAACGATCGTCCGATCGCCAACGTCCTAGTGGATCTGTTCATCGATGGAGCGCTAGCCGGCACGGCCCTCACCGAGGGCACCGGATTCTACGAGATCCAGGTGCCCTACGATTCACGGAGCGACACGACGGTGCTCCTATGGTACGTGCCGCAGGACCGCGCGCTCTTGCCGAAAGAGCTCGTGATCCGCGAAAGCAAGGCGAGCCAGGCAAACTCCCTCATCTCCCGGTGCGTGCCGCGGGCGACGCTCACGCCGGGGCACCAGTTCCGCGTCTACATCTTCGACTCCACCAATCGGAACAAGGACCTCGCCGAGCTGAACTGCCTGCCCTAGCGCGCGATCTCGGCAAAAGACGATGGAGCGGTGCCCGGGTTACGCCGCGCCTCGTTGGAGCGCTAGCGCCTCCTCGAGGGCCCGCAGGCGGTCCCGGGCAAGCCGCTCGACCTCGGGCGTCAGCGAGGAGTAGCTCAGGAGCTCCTGGCAGACGTACAGGGCACGACCCGGATTGTTGAGCGCCTTCCACTCGATGTCGGCGCACTTGAGAAGCGCCGTGACGGCGCCCGCCGCTTCCGGGTGGTGCCGCCCGTAGGCCTCGTAGGCGCGGCTCGCGTCGCTCGGCCGGCCCCGTTCTTCGTAGCCGCGTGCCACGCGGAGCAGATCCCCGGGCGGGATCGTCACGTCTCCCAAGAGACGCTTCATCTCATCGAACGCGTCGCATGCCTCCTCGATCTCCCCGCGCTTGAGCCAGCCCGAGATCGCCTCTCGAAAACGCGCCAGCGATTCGGAGCTTTGGTGGGTGACCCGATGAACGCGCGCCGCGCGAATCAGCACCTCGGGGTCGCCCGGGCGCTTGGCCAGATAGGCCTCGTACTCTCCCAAAGCCGCAAACCATTCCCCTTTCTGCGCGTAACGATCGCCGAGAATGAGGCGCCGCTCGAGACGGCCCTCCCCGGCCAGCCCCATCAGAAGACCAAGCCCGACGCCGGAACCCAGGCCCGCCAGATGGGAGACGTACGCGGTCCCCTCGACCGGCTCCACCAGCTGATAGATCGCCTGAAGCGCGAACCAGGCCGCGATCGCCACCACGGCGGGGAGCGCGAACTTGTTCGCCCTCGTGATGCCCTGGAAATAGAGCAGCGTGACCGAGGCAAAGCGCAGCCGCACGAAGTAGAGCCTCACCAAGAAGAGCCCCATGACCCCGGCAATCGCCCCGGAGGAGCCCAGGATCGGCGTCGACGCGAGATCGGGTGCCGCGGCCAACATCCAGCCGGCCTGGGCGAGATTCGCGAGCCCGGCGAATCCCAGGTAGGCGATGAGAAACCGCGTGGTGCCGAGGCGGGACTCGATTGGCGGCGCGAGGATCCCCAAATAGAGCAGGTTGCTGAGCAGGTGAACCCAGCCCGCGTGTAGAAAGGAGGAGGTAATGGAGGTGATCATCGACGGTTCGCCGGGAAGGAGCGTCAATCGGTAGAATTCAGGCTCGAATCCCGGCGCAAGCCTGAAAAAGAGAAACGCGCCGACGTTGGCGCACGCCAAAGCGATCGTCCCCCAAGGCGTGCCCCGGACGCGGGCTTCGGTACCGACCGGGATGTAGAAGAAGTAGTACATGCTTGATTGATGTCTCCCTCTTCTCTACACTACCGCGGGCTCAAAAATGAAGCACATTCGTGACTTAGCGCCCTCCAACCAGGGAATCCAGAGACGGCGACGGTGACCCCTTTCGCAGGATCGGACATGGGCTCCGAGCTCCAAAAGGAGCTGGACCCCCTCGAAAACGCGAGGCTCCAATTCGAGGAAGCGGCGCAACGGCTCAAGCTCGATCCGAGCTTCGTGCAGATCATCAAGGAGCCGCGCCGCGCGACGATCGTCAAGCTCCCGGTCCAAATGGATGACGGGACCTTCCGCGTCTTCACCGGATACCGCGTGCAGCACTCCATCATCCGCGGCCCCGCCAAAGGCGGGATCCGCTACCACCCGGACGTCAACCTCGATGAGATCATGGCGCTGGCCGCCTGGATGACCTGGAAATGCGCGGTCGTCGGGATTCCGTTCGGGGGCGGCAAGGGGGGCATCGCGTGCGACCCCGCGAAGATGTCCCAGGGCGAGCTGGAGCGGCTCACCCGCCGCTACGTCGCGGACTTGATCGACGTGATCGGGCCGGAGTCGGATGTGCCCGCACCCGACGTCAACACGAACGAGCAGACGATGGCCTGGATCATGGACACCTATTCCATGCACGCGCGTCATACCGTCACCTCGGTGGTGACCGGCAAGCCGCTGGAGCTGGGTGGTTCCGCGGGTCGCCGCGAGGCGACCGGCCGGGGGGTCCTCTTCGTCATCCGCGAGGCCGCGAAGAAGATCGGCCTCAGCTTGAAGGGCGCCAAGGTCGTCGTGCAGGGGTTCGGGAACGTGGGCTCGGTCGCGGCGGACCTCCTCGTCAAGGACGGGGCGCTGATCGTAGGCGTGAGCGACGTCAAAGGAGGCGTCGGGAACCCGAAAGGGCTCGATTTGCCCGCTCTCATGGGCCATCTCTCCGAAAAGAAAACGGTGGCCGGGTTTCCGGGCGGGACCCCGGTCGAGGGGAAGAAGATCCTGGAGCTCCCGTGCGATATCCTCATTCCGGCCGCCCTCGAGAATCAAATCACCCACGTGAATGCGTCGCGCCTCTCCGCCCGCATCATCGCCGAGGGCGCGAACGGCCCCACGACCCACCAGGCGGACAAGATCTTGAACAAGGCGGGCGTGATGGTCATCCCGGATATCCTCGCGAACTCCGGAGGCGTCACGGTCTCCTACTTCGAGTGGGTCCAGGACCGCCAGGGCTATTTCTGGCGCGAGCACGAGGTGAACGAACGCCTGGAGCACATCATGGTCACCGCGTTCAACGACGTCGCGAGGATGGCCGAAGAGCACAAGGTCTCGCTCCGGGTCGCCGCCTTCATGCTGGCAATCAAGCGCGTCGTGGACGCGATCCAGCTCCGCGGGGTGTACGCCTAGTCAGGACACCAGCCCCTCGTCGAACGTGAGGCGCCCGCGGCGCGGCTCGAGGGTAGCGTGCGCGCCCAGCGGCAATGGAAGGTTACGCCGTCCGTGCCCGGCGTGAAGCCCCGCGAGAACCGGAACGCCCAACTCCCCCAGACGATCGCGCAGGACCTCGCTCAATCTCAGCTCGCGGTGCTTCGGTTTTGGCACGCAGTTGATGAAGCTCCCGAGGGCCACCCCACGGGTACCGCGGAGCGCGCCCGCCAGAGAGAGATGCGTGAGCAAGGCGTCGATCTTGTACGGCGGCTCGTTGACCTCTTCCAAGAAGACAATCGCTCCGCGGAAGGAGGGAATGAACGGCGTCCCTGTAGCGTGGTTGACCAGGGCCAGATTGCCGCCCAGCACGTGCCCGGATGCCGAAGCGCGCCCGCCCGCCACCCGTCGCGGGACCGCCAACGATCGGATTCCAAGCGCGGGGCTCGGGTTCGAAAGCCATGTGAGCCATCGGCTGATTTCCCCTCGCCGCCCGAAGCCCAGGCCGTGCAGGTTCGGCCCGTGGAGCGTGCGAACCCCCGCGTGAGCCTGAAAGCCGAGGTGCAGGAAGGTCGCGTCCGAGTACCCCGCGAAGATCTTCGGGTCGCGGCGCATCGCGTTCCAATCCACTTGGGTGGCGATTCGCATCGCCCCATAGCCGCCCCGGGCCATGAGCACGCACCGGACGTCCGGATCGCGGAGCATCCGGTTGAGATCCTCCGCGCGCGCGGCGTCCGTTCCCGCGAGATGGCCCCGCCGGTCGTAGAGATGCCGCCCGAGCTTGGGGCGATAGCCCGCCTGTTCCAGGACTTGGAGCCCCGCGACGACGTACCGGTGCAGCACCGGCCCCGACGGAGCGACGATGCCGATCCGGTCCCCTGGGCGTAACCGGGGCGGCGCCTTCATCGTGGGATCATCCTTGGCGTCGCGCCTCCAGGCGCTGTCCCCGACTCCGCTCCTCTTCGATACCGGCTGAGAGCGCCGACGATGGCCTCTTCCGCGGCTCGGGCTGAAGCGACGCCCCCCCGGTTCCCGTTGCTCAGGATCGAGAACACGATCCGCTCTCCCTCGGCGGAGGTCACATATCCCGAGAGCGCGCTCACGTTGGTGAGCGTTCCCGATTTGGCCCGGAGCGACGCCTCCGGGCCCAGGTCCGGAAACCGGCGTTGGAGGGTCCCCACGCCACCAGGAACGGCGAGGGTTTCGCGAAAGACCTTGCTCAGCGTGGAGTCCTGTCCGAGATACGCGAGCCATCGAACGAACGCGCGCGGCGTCGCGAGATTGAGCGGCGATAACCCGGATCCGTCCACGAACGAGAGATCGAGAGTATCCACGCCCGCCTCCGCCAGCATCGATGAAAGCTTGCGCAGGCCCTGCGCGGCGGTTTTCCCGGCCGGGGCGGGATCGAGGAGACGCAGCAATGCCTCCGTCTCGACGTTCAGGCTGTACGCATCCACCATGGAAACGACTTCCGACGCCGGGGGGGACGAGAGGCTCGTCAACGTCACCGGATCCTTGGAGCCGGGCCGCCTGCCGTTCGCCGGCATGGTCGCGACTGTCCCCTTGACCTTGATCCCCGCCCGCCTCATCGCGCCTAAGAGTACGAGCCCGGCCGTGGAATCGGGCTCAGGCACGGCGACCTGGCGCTTGGCCACGCCGCCGCGCGGAACCCGCCCGCTGACGCGTAGAACTCGCGAGCCCGGGTCCCGTGAGATCGAGAGCACGGGTGCCGACGAGGAATCCACGAGCGACAGCCGGCCCTCCATCTTGAGCGGCGTCTCGGGGGGATCCAAGGAGAGCACGACGCCGGTTGGGGTCGCGGTCGCCAGGAGAGTCGCGGCGTTACCGTTCGCGAGCACCGAATTCAGCGGAGCCCCGTAGGACCACGGCAGGTCGTCGACCGCCCACCCCGGCCCGTACGGCTCGCGGGCGAAGAGGGTCCCATCCACCCAAACCGTGCCCTCGAATTTTCGCATCCCCGACTCGTAGAGCAGATAGGCGAGCGAATCGAGAAGGCCCCGGGAACCCGGTTTGAGCAGCTGGTACACGTCGGGGTATCCCGATCCACGCAGGATCAGATCCCCCTTGAGCGCGAGCTCGCGCCTCCCCTTGCTTCGGTCGAGCTTGCCTACCGCCGCGATGTCCGCGAGCCCGCGCGCGTCCGGCCCGAATTGCTTGAGGAACGCTCCGGTCACGAAGAGCTTCATGTTGCTCGCCGGGATGAAACGGCCCTCCGGGTTCAGCCCGAGCAGGGTATCTCCCCGATCGAGAGATACCGCGAGGATGCCGACGTGGGAGCGCGCCGCCGCCTCCGTGCCGAAGCGAAGCGAATCGGCGAGCGGTCCGGAGGGTACGTCGCACGCCGCGAAGACATGGCCGTCCCACCCAAGAATCGCCGAGAGGACCGGAACGAGGAGCAAGAGAGCCGCGGCGGCTCGCCTGCGCAGCGAACCGGGGCGGACCAGGAAGGGCCCGCCCCGGGAAAGGCTAGCAGCTCGCGGCCAGCTCAAAACGCGATTTTGAGCGAGACCTGCTGATTGTCGTCGAAGAATTCGCCCATGTGGGTTCCCGCCCAATCGAAGCTCAGGGGACGGTCGCCCATTTTGAAATTGAGCCCGGCACCGTAGCTATAGCTATAGAGGTAGTCCGGCTGCCGGTCCGCTTCATTGAGCGCAGCCTGACCCACGTAGCCCCCCCTCAGGGCGATGTGCTCGCCGAGCATGTTTCGTAGGAGACTCCGATCTGCATAAACGACGGCAGCTCGAAGTCCGTCGGCTCGAGTCGAACCACGTGAGGCTGAGCCGAGGGGTCATCGCCCGGAAGAATGAACCTCTGCTCGAAGTCAGGACCGCTGAAACGCATGTTGGGGCCGACATTCTTCATCGCAAATCCGAACCTGAGCCCGCGCCAGCCCGGGTCGTATTGGACTCCGAAATCCATGGCAAGACCGGTCGCGGAGGTCTGCGCGATCTTTTCATTGATGTAGCTCGCCGTAAATCCCAGCATGACCCTGTCGGTCATCCGGCGACCGTACGACAATCCGAATACGGAATACGTCGGATTGAGGATCTCCCCCGTTCCCTCCGGCGCGTCCTCCGTGGTGACGATGATGTCTCCAATGTTCAGCACCTTGAGCGAGAACGCCACATTCCCGGCGGACCCCAGCTTCGTGGAGACAACCCCATAGTTCACCTTGGTATCCGCGATGTAGCTGCTGTAGGCGACCATCGCCTCCGCGTTGTCGGTCGCGGCGAGCGATGCCGGGTTGTAGTAAAGATTGGCGATGCCATTGCCGAGCGCCGTCGACGCCCCGCTCATGGCGATCGCAGCGGCTCCCACCGGGATGCGCAGCTCCTGCGCTCCGGCTGTTCCGAGCCGGTCGAGCCCCCCAGCCTCCGCGCTTCCTGCGATGCCGAGCAGCGCGAGCGGGAGGACGATCACAAGAAAGGCCCTCATGTCCCTGACCCTCCGTCCATGGGAAGGAATTGTCGTAGGTTTCATAGCGATCGGGCCCCCCATTAGAAGTTGTCCAACCGCTCTTTTTCTATGAATACGGCGAGTCGATCTGTTTTCGTGCCGACGCCCTCGACCTCAACGCGGTAGATGTAGACGCCGCTCCCGACGGGGAGACGGTTGTCCGTGTGCAGATCCCACACGATTTCAGCACGCGACATGTCGTCGCCGGCCGAGGCGGACCTGCGTATGGTCCGGACGAGATCCCCTGACAGGTTGAAGATTCGGATGGTCACGTTACGGGACGCTGGAATGTTGGTGAACTTCATGACGCGGTCGAACTGGGTCAGCTCGTACTGGGAGTGCGCGTAGTACGGGTTCGGAACCGCGAGGATCTTCTTCATGTCGTTTTTCACGATGGTGCCCGGGGCCGAGCCGGAGGGAACCGCCCTGAACTCGAACGTGTCGCCCGTACAGAGGCTACCGCCCCGGACCCGGAAGCGGCCGCCGGGAAGCGGGTACGTGATCGCCCCGGTGCCCCCCGCGGCCTTGTAGAGCGTGAACCTCCCCAGCGTCTGGTCGTCGTTTGCAGGGTTGTAATCGGTCGACTTGATGCCGGGCGTCCCCCACGCTACCGAGGCGAACGGGATCCTCCGGATGTAGACCGCGTCGCCAAAGGTGAAGGTGCCACTGGCGTCGCGGTCGCGCACCATGATCGACATCTTCGCGTCGTCCGAGGGGTCCTCGTACGAGCACTGGCCCAGGTCGTAAACCTCCCACGGCACGTTGAACGTGGCCTGTTTCGATGTATCGCCGCCGGCGTATGCCCAGGCCGGCTCCGAGGCCGTGGGAAGCAGCCGGAGCAGGTAATCGTGCTGGACCGCATCGGCGAAGTTGAAGTTGAGGATGTCGTACGGAACGATGTAGTTTTTCAAGAGGATCGTGCCCGAGGAGTCCACCTGCGCTCCACCCGCCATGTTGAGGGAGTCCGCAGCGCCCAAAAGACCTGTGCCCCCCTCGAGTTGGTCGATCATCGAGGGGTTTGTCGGGGCGGGATTGACGGTCGTGATGAAGCCTCTCACGACAGGCGAGTCGAACCCGCCCGTGCTGGGATTGCCGGGACCTGTGAACAGCGTGTCTCCGGATGCCACGCTGATGATCGCCCAGTTACCGCTCGGGAGGAGCACGACGTGGTACAGGGAATCGCTCACCGCGCCGACCTGACTCACCTGAAGGGTGGCGCCCACCACCTCGGTGCCGATCTGCCGGCCCGTGACCGTGTAGACCGCGTTACTCCCTCGCGGGGTTGCGGTCACCACGTTGAACCCGCTCTCGAGCACGTCGGTGAGGGTGCCGACCTGGTTGACCCCGACGAAATAGGGCGCGACGTTCATGGTGTCCAGCGCAAACGACGTGACCGCGAAATAGTATGGCTTGTTATTGATCAGGCGGCCGCCGTGGAAGCCGTCCGAACTGATGTCCAGCTGGAACCGCAGCCCCTCGTCCGTCCCTTTGATCACTTCCAAACGCTCGACCGCTCCCACCTGAGAATTGAAGAGGTCGCTGTAGAGGGCCGCGTACCCGTCCCCAGAGACATCATACGTGGCGAGGACCTTGGCCTCTCTGAACCCTCCGCTCGACGGAAGCTGCCAGACGCGGAAGCCCTCGAACACGTAGTCCTGCTTGAGAAACACATTCGCCGAGTGCGTGCCCACCGGCGTTTGGTCCCAGATCAGCCGGACCGATCGATCAAGATCCTGCACGTAGACGGTCGGGTTGGGGGG
Organism: Candidatus Eiseniibacteriota bacterium; assembly: GCA_005893265.1. GTDB lineage: Bacteria > Eisenbacteria > RBG-16-71-46 > SZUA-252 > SZUA-252 > WS-7. Next base: position 45,707 of record VBOX01000056.1, read on the forward strand.
AGGCGCGGGAATGTCAAAATTAAGATCGAAAACAATCTGGGCTTGCTTGTCCTTTTCCTTGAGGTCCGTGATCGACGAGAGCCGATCGTTCCCCTGCCCGACGATGATCGCGATCGTCACCTCCTGCGAGTCCCCGGGCGCCATTGTGAAAGGCCCGGTGGACAGCTGGAGACGGCGGTCTGCCGGGCTCGAATCGAGCCAACCGGTGCCGGCCACCGGGTCGCCGGGAACTTGGAAACGGGTGATCGCTTGGGCCGTGTCGTTGAACAGGTGCACCGGTGTTCCGTTTGCGTTGAGCCCCTGCATATAGTTGTACGTCTGATCGGCGCCGCGGGGATCCGTCCCGTTGATGTACTTGTTGAACGACGTCATCCCCAGGGTATCGAAAACGCCCGGCGTCCCCGAGGGCACGATCGGACCCCGGAAGAAATCGTAGCCCACCGCGGGCGGCGTGCCCCCGTACTGCTGATCGGCGTTGGTCGCGTTGTAGCAGAAGCCGAGGCTCCGCGTGGTGTCGCAGCCGACGAGGTCGTCCGTGAACCCGCCAAGGTCGGGGTCGCTCCAGGCGGAGACGTACATGCTGTCGAGCGTATTCCCGCCCTTGTTGAACAGCTTGTAGCGCACGAAGATGATGTTCCCGAGCGCTCCCGACCGGTTGAACGCGAACGTCGTCTGCTGGATCTCGACCCCGAGCGGCTCCGTTGAGCCGGCGAGGTTGCTGTGCACGTCGGGGTCCGCGTCGTTGTAGACGCTCCAGATCATCATGTCGCCCACGAGTGCCGGCGCCCCGGTCGAATCGACTGGAGCGCCTTGATCCACGGGCCAATTCAGGTAATCGGCGCTCGTCTTGTCACCTCGGACGATCTTGTAGTTCTTGAAGCGCGGGCTGTCCGTTTGGAACGTGCCGTTCAACATCGGACCCGGCACGTACTCCTGCGAGTACTCACCCACGGCGACGCGCACTTGGCCGTTCACCTTCGCGCCGATCCATGGACCTGCCGCGAAGACCGCCGTCTTGGTCGATCCCTTCGGGTAGAAGAACCCCGCGGCCTGGCTCGTCAGCTCCTCAGCGAACGAGCCGTGGTTCGTGACGATCATATCGATGTTGTTCGCATCGATATGGGTCTTGTTGTCCAGAATGGTGGCGGCTCGGCGGGGCACCGTGCGGCGGTTTGGCCCCGCCACCGGTTTCGCCGCGGCCGCCGCGTCCGAAGCGGCGACCAGCAAGATCAGGCACGCCGTTCCCAGCCAACACAGAAATCGCATCGTGTTCACCCTCCGTGGCTTCGTCAAACTTGACCCCACTGCCGCGATGGAGCTCCGCATGGCTTAGAAACTGATCTTCGCGCCGAAGCGCACCAGCCGGCCGTTCTCGTGCAACGTTGGACTGAGTTCCGCCAGGGTGTAGCGCCGCTGGGCATTGGACGTGCTGTAGGTATTCTGCCCCTCCTCGGTGTTGAGGAAGTTGGTGGTCTCTGCGTTTCCCGTTCCCGTGTAGACGGTGCGGACATTGTCGCGATCGAAGACGTTGAGCACCCAAAGGTATACGTCGAGGGTCTGGGCACCGAGACTCAGCCCCTTGCTGGCCTTGACGTCGGCCGACACGGTCCAGGGCCCGTACCGAGAGTTGATCGGGCCGATCGGCTGCGCCGAAACGGCGGCGAGCGTCACCTCGTTGTAAATACGGGTCGGCGTGTATGGGAACCCGCTTCCCGCATTCACGAGCACGTTGATGCCGGCGTTCTCGAGTATCTTTTTCCCGCTCAGCGCTGGCCCCTCTCCCTTGCCGAGCCTGTAATCGAGGTTCCACGAAAACTTGTGCCGCTGGTCGAACGCGAGCGGAGTCGCGATCTTCGGCACCTCGTCCGCGGTCCACGCGATGTTCCGTTGCGTCTGCGAGACCGAGCCCGTGCCCGTCGCCCAGGACAAGCTGTAGGACGCCGTCATGGAGACATAGCCCACGCGCCTCAACGTGTAGGCGAGATCGAGCCCTTTGATCGTCGCGAAGTCGCGGTTGCGATAGGAGGAGAAGGCGTTCGGATTCGAGGGAATGCTCGTGATCTCGACCAGATCCTTCACGTCCTTGTAGTACGCGGCCGCCTCGATTCTCGAGCGCTCGGTGGGCGTGTGCGCGATTCCGACTTCATAGGCCGTGGTTTGCTCCGGCTTGAGATTCGGATTTCCGAACCCGACGAAGTACCCACCGGTTCTGATCTTGTGTTCCAGGAAGGCGTAGCTCACGTAGAGGTCTTGAAGGTTCGGCTGCTGGAAGAACTTTCCATAGTTCACATGGACCAGCGTCCTGTCGCTCACCGGGAACCCGACGCCAAGGCGTGGGCTTAGCCTCCGATAGACTTTCGACTCCTGTAGATCCTGGGGGTCGAGCCTCGTCGGCAGGTTGGTCGAGTCGTTCACGTCCGACTGGAGCGGCGTGGTCTCGCTCCGCAACGATCGCGTGGACGGGGTGAGGTAATCGAACCTGAGCCCCCCGTTCACGACGAGCCCAAGTTGCTCGTACTTCCCCTGTGCGTAGAGCGACGCCACCTTGGGATGCTTGGGTCCGTCCAGGCCCCCGTCGGTCTTCTCCCCGAAGGCATCGAACCCGTACCGATCCGCATCCAGGGTGTTCTTGGGAAGGATCACCCCGGCGCTGTCTTCGTAGAGCGCCGTCGGGTAGTAGTGGTCGTAATAGCGAAGCGTGTGACGTTGGTAATCGCCGCCCACTTTGACCTGGAACGCCTTCGAGATCTGGTTCGCATAGTCGGCTGCGGCGCCGTAGTAGGAAGAAGTCCTGTGGAGGAAGTCGTCCCACACGTGTGCGCCCTGCGGGTCCTTAGCCCCGTAGAAGAAGAGCGCTTCATTGGAATCGTATGTTGGATCGCCCTTTCCCTGCGGAAACGCGTACGCCTTGAGGTTGTCAAAATAAACGCCGTCGCCGCGGATCCGGTCGGTGAGGAAGTAGTTGGCCTTCACTTCGTAGTAGGAGCGGGTGCTCAAGCTGTGGTTCCACGTTCCGTACGCCGAATAGTTCTTGTCGCGGAAGCGAGGAGCGTGCTCGAGGTCGAACCGATACGGATTTTGAAACTGCTGCCACTTGTCCTCGTTGTACGTGCCGCCAAGCTTCAGCGTTTTCAGCGGGCTGGGCTTCCACGAAAGCTTCCCGACCCCGGACCAGGTCTTGCTATCGTTCGAGGGCAGGACTCCGTTCGTAAACAGCCCGGGTTGCGAGGGATCCCCCACCTCGTCCGTGATGATGCTCGGCCTGCGATCCTGGACATCCTTCCGCTCGCCGGCCGCGTAGAAGGTCACCTGCTTCATGCTTGGAGCCAGGGGGCCGCCCACCGAGGCGCTGAAGTTCTTGTAGCCCCGGCTCTTCTCGAACCAGTCTCCGAGGACACCCTCCGCGGATCCGAAGTACTTCTCGCCGCCTTCCTTCGTCACGATGTTGATCGCGCCCGAATTGATGCGCCCGTATTCGGCGTTGAATCCGCCGGTCTGGACCACGATCTCTTCGATCGCGTCGCCGTTGATCGCCGTCGTCGAGACGCCCGTGAGCGGATCCTGCTGCGAGAAGCCATCCACGTAGTAGGCGACCTCATTGGGGCGGCCGCCGCGAATGATCAACGTGTTGTTGTTCTGCGCTTCGTTATCGATGTTCAACTTGAAGTTGACGACGCCCGATTGCTGCGCCACGGCATCCTGGTAGCCGCGCAGCGGCTGATACTTGATGTCGTCTCCGGAGAGAAACTTCGCGGAGCCTGTCAGGTCCTTCTGGATCAGGGGACGCTCCGCCTTGATGACCACTTCGGGCACGTTCGTCAGCACCGTGGATTCGATCGAGAAGTCGAGCCTGGTGTTGAAGTCGGGGATGATCTCCACGTCCTGCCGTACCTGCGAGACGAAGCCCAAGAGCGAGACTCGAACCGAATAGTGCCCGGCGGGAACATTCAAGATGCTGTAGTTCCCCTGGGCGTCGGTCACCGCCCCGCGCTTCAGATCCGGGATCGCGATGCTGGCGAGCGCTACCGGCTCTCCGGTTTTCGCGTCGTGGACGACCCCGGACAGCTGTCCCGTCGTTCCAGCCCGCGCGGTGCCAAACACAAAAACGGCGCTGGCCAAAAGGATGGCCGCGCCCAGTACAACCCTAAGACGAGGTCGAAGCATGATTCGCCCCCCTTTGATGATCCACCGTATCGCCATTTCGAGGGTTCTCCATCCCTGGCAACGATCGAACCTTGACTTACCGATCCGACCTCTACTCCGCACATCCCGTGCCCAGCCCACAGGCACCCTCATTTTGGCCACCGAAGGACTCAAAAAGTTACCGGCTCTGTCGCATTCACCCCCTGATCCGAAGCCCACTTACGAGCTGCGGCTCCGAATGCGTGAGCCGCAACACATTCCACTACCTTGAAATTACGTACCTGTCCGAAAATTTGTCAACACTTTTTCCCATGCAAAAGACTAGGCCGCCCGGATTGAGTGCCCGGGCGGCCCTTGGACTGCTGCTACGTTTGGCTCCGCGGAGCCGTGCTGCTTGCCTTCTACGCCTCCTAGAAGTGGTACGTCGCGGAGGCGCGCGTGAATGGCGTGGACCGGTCCCCGGAGAGAATGTACCCGCCGGTGAGCGGGAACTTCTCGTTGAGCGTCATGTCGACGTCCAGGTTGTTCCAGCGCATGCCGGTTCCAAGGCTGAGATTGAACGCCGAACTCCGCGTCTTGTCGATCGTCGTCACGTTGGGCGGCCCGAACGCGACGGTTTCGGTGCGGTCGCCAACGAGCGTGCGGTTCGCGCCCACGCGGACCTTGAGCCACTTCGTGGCGTCGGTCTCGATGGCGGCGAACACGACAGGGACCGCCGTGGTCTTTTCCGTCAATTCCTGCGTTTCGCCCGCGACGATGGCTGCGTCCGACCGCGTGAAATGGTGCTTCGCCTGCGCGACCGACACGCCCCAGAGAAGGAGGTTGTTGTCGTTCACGCGCATGTTGTCGGAAATCCCCACTCCGTACTGGCGGTAGGTCTCCTTGGCGGAGCGCGTGACGCCTGCCGCTCCACCGAAGTTGTCGACGGTCCAGCCGAGATCGTCGTTGACGTACCAGGCGGCCGGAACCCACACGTGCCGGTCACCCTGATTCACGAACGCGCGAGCGTTCACGACGTAGGAAGCGGAGCCGTCATCCTGCCAGCGCTCGTTCCCGGCCGCGGTCGAGCTGCGATCCAGGGAGTACTTGCGGTAGGTCACCGCACCCTCGAAGCGGTTGTCGTTGCTCATGTGTAGCGTGATAGCCGGCGTGACGCCGAACGTATTGAGCTCGATGCCACCGCCGACGATCTGGTTGGCGGTGACGACGCCGAACGGATAAGGATCGAATCCCGCGAGGTTGTCGATGCCCCGAGACTTCACCACGACGGCTCCCGGGGTCGTCGACGTTTCGGCGCTCGAGTTCGTGATGTCCACGCGGACCGCAAAATCGAAACTGCTGAACGCCTTCCCCCAGATCGCATCGAGCTGTTCGTTGTTGAGGCTGCTCGATGCCGTGAGGTTGTTGAGCGCGCTTTGCTTCATCTGAAACGCGATGGCTCCGAAGCGCGGGAAGTTCCGGATCACCGTGAAGCTTTGCTCGCCGAACGTGACGGAGCTGGGGGTGACCACATTGACGTCCGAAAGACCGGACGGGTTGTTGCCCAGTTCCGCCAGCACGAGATTGTTCTGCCGCACGACCGACGCGGGATAGTAATAGATGTTCACGTAATCGTCGGTGAACTGGCTGAGCGTGGGGACCGACAGCGACATGCCCTCGACACGCGACAACGATGCCCGGCTCTCGCCCGCGGTCAGGGCGACGACTGCGGCCAGGCTCAAGACAGCCATCAGCTTGCGCTGAGACATCTGTTATAGCCTCCTTGGTTAGGTGACCCCGATGGACCTGGAGCCTCTTGCCCGAACTCGCTAGAAGAGACGGGAATCAAGTCCGGTGCACGGAGAGCGTTAACGCGAAGCTTGAGTCGTCGCTGCCCCACCCCCTTTCGGTCTGGTCTTCAAATACGTGCCTGACCAACCAAATCCCCCTACCCGACCCCCATAAGGTCAAAGGGGGCACCAAAAATTTTCGGCGCACCGTAGGCTTCCCGGCCCAGTCCTGTCAATCGAAATTTGAGCATTTTGAGCGCAAGTGACTGTAGTGTAGATATTTACGAGATCGAGTCCGGGCCCGCCGAATGACTACGAATCGCGGCATTTGGAGCACAGTCCGCGAACCCTGACCGCGACTTCCTCGGCAGCGAACGCGGATCGGCGCACGAGGTTGGCCAATGCCCTGGCCAGCGACTCATCCAAGACTTCCTGGATTGCGCCGCAACGGCGGCAAACGGGGTGATGATGCGGATCGCTGGGCTTGGCGAGCTCATAGTGCAGCGTCCCGTCGACCAGTTGTGTCCGACGCAGGATTCCCGCCGTCACAAGAAGGCTCAGGGTGCGGTAAATGCTCGCCCTTGAGAGACGTCTTCCTTGTCCACGGAGCCTGAGACGCAATGCTTCGGCATCGAAGTGCCGGGGCGCGTTCAGGATCGACTCTAGGATTTGCTGCCGAGGCGCGGTCGACCGGAGCTTTTGGGTCGCGAGAAACTGGACCCAGCGAAGTCTGGAATCCGCGAAGCTAGGGGCTGCTGGGGGAAGAGACAAGCTCATATCGCCCAAATCCATCGCGATCCACGAACACAAACGTCCGTCGGTCCCGGTAGTAGTACCAGATCTCCTCGGGGGGGCGATCGAAGTTAAACGGATTGCGAACGACTTCGTCGGGCGGCCCGTATACGACATAGATGCGGCCCATGTCGGTCTTCCATCCGGGGCTGCCCGTCGAGAAATGCTGGTTCGCGTACTGGACCCGCTGATAGAACTCGTCCCGGGCCTCGTTCTCAGGCGTCTCCGGGGTCGGATCGCGTCGCTTCCAGAACGCTTCCCAGTAGGCTTTTCGCGCTTCCTCCCCTTGAAGTTTCCCGATCTCATCGATTTCCTGCTGTGTCGCGATATAGCGGAGGACATCCAATGATTGCGCGGAAGCGAATCCCATCGTCGCGCGCGATTGATCCACATCAAAGCCTTTGTCCCGGCGGATCGTGGAGGTCTTGCCCTGTTTCGAGCCTGGCGTGGGTGGAACATTCATCGCCACGACGAACCGATAGGATCCAGGGCCCAGGCTGACCAGCCTCGGGCGGATGAGAAACGGTGTCCGGCCGGCCCGCCGCGTGAATGTTGTGTCGCCGATGATGACCTGCTCCCCGCTCTCGCTGACCACCTTGTAGGAGAGGCGGAAGAGAGAGTCCGATCCCGCGTCGTTCCTCTGGTCGAAGATCTCCCCGGCGGCCGCGAATTGATCGATGTTGTCGCCGTAATGCCGGGACGGGTTGGGAACGAACTTGAGGGAGCCCCCCGCGCCGGACTCAGCGGTACCGAGGGAAAGGTCAGAGAACCACACAAGCCCAGGCGGCGAGGAGGGAACTTCGAAATCGATCGCGGTTCCAGACGTGCGCTCGGCGACAAGATCCGTGATCGCCACCTCGATCCGGTATTTGCCGGGCGGGAGCTGGAAATCGAGATGGTCCGTGATGTCCTCTCCCCGCTTGCGCGTTTCGGAATAGGTCGATGCGCGAAGCTCTCGCGTGTACGTGTCTCCGGTGATCTGCCTTCCACCCTTCTGCCTGAGGAAGATCACGCGCACCTCGTACGCGGCGCGGTATCCGGCCGGAGGGGTGCGTTCGAACAAGAGCTCGCTGCGGCTCAGGCGGTAGTCGAGCCGGACCGTCGGCTTACCCGACTCTCCCAGCTGCAGGGTGGCGTCGACCGAAAAGCGGGGACGGGTCGGACTCGTTCCGGGAGGTGCAGCGTCCGCCTGGGACGGCGGGCCCGGGTTTTGGTATTGAGCCGACGCCGTGCCGCTCCAAAGCCATGCCGCGCCGAGCAGGATGAGCCCACGGAGGGCTCGCGCCCTAACGGAGGAGGATGAGTTGGCGGGCATCGTCGATACCAGGTCCATCCAGCTGGATGAAGTACACGCCGTCCACGGCCGGGCGCCCGCGTTCGTCACGTCCGTCCCACGTGAGCGAGCCGAATCCTCCACCGACGGCGGTGGAGCCCACGATCCGGCGCACCAGTCTCCCAGCCGGATCGAATACACGGAGCACGATTGATTTTCCTCCATAGGAGGAGAGCACGCGATATGGAACGGTGAGCGTCTGCCCGTTTCTCGGTCTATAGGGGTTTGGATAAACCCGACCCAGGGCCGAGTTGGAAGGCACGTAGATCGCGCCGTCGGCCACCTTTCGCGAAGAGCCGTCCGGAAAGAACGCCTCCAGCCGATACCGGTAGTGCGTGGCCGCCTGGACGGCGTCGTCGAGCGTGGAGGTGGCCGCCGGGCTCAACATGGAATCGTTCACGCGGGTGCCCCAGGAGCCGAAGGCGAGCCCTTGGGTCGCCGTCCCCAGATCGCGGTATACGTTCCAGCCGACCATGCCCGTCGGCGGCGGAGCGGTCCAGGAAATCCGCACACGGGGACGCACGGCAGTCCGGTCGATCTCGAGGTTCAAGCCGGGGTCGGTGACGACCACGGCGCTCGCGCGAAAACGTTCGAGCCCAAAGCTCCCGGCAATGAGCAGGTCGTCTCCCACCCAGACCGCGTCGCGCGAGAAGCCAGGGATCGTGATCACCCCACGCGTGCGAGGCGCCGAGGGATTCCGCAGATCGATCGCGAGCGCGCCGCCGTCCCCGAGGAGTACCAGCGCTGTCTCTCCAAGCTGGGTCACCCCGAAGCAGGCCGGCGCGGGGACGGTCGCAAGCAGGACGGGCGAGGTCGGATCGAATACGTCGACCACCTGCACGTCCCCGCCGCCGGTTCCGACGATCAGCCGCGTGCCCGAGAGGTCGAGGTCTCGCGCCCCGATGAGCGACGCCGGTCCGAGCGTAGCGGGTGCGTCCGGATTCCCGAAGCGGATCGAAAGGACCCCCTGGAGCTCATCCGCGATGAAGGCAATGGTGTCCTTCACCGCGATCGCGCGCGGGTCAAAAATGAAGGGATAGTTCACGCTGCCGCGGGGAACGGGTGAAGCCGGGGTGGTCACGTCCACGAACGTGATGCCCGCCGAGCCGCCCCCTCGCCGAGCGACGACGACGAGCCCCGTGTCGATCACCGAAACGGCGACCGTGATCCCCGGGAGGGCGGGAGCGGTGACCGACGCGAGCGGCACCGGAGAGGCCGGGTCGGCGACGTCCACGACCGTGAGACCACCGGTGCCTGACGCGAGATAAGCGACGTGCCGGACGCGGTCCAAGGAGATGTCGTACACCCGCGCATTGCCGGAGGGCGCCAGGACGCCGACCAGCGAGGTGTCGGCCGACCCCGCGCGGTAGACGCGGAGCCCGCCCGTGTAGTCGGCCACGTACGCGAGACCCGCGTCCCATGCGACGCGCCGGACTCGGCCGGCTCCGGTGGTCGTGGTGCGCGGAGGCTGGGCCGGCTGCGCCACGTCGAAGATCTCGAGCAGGCTCTGCCCCACCTCGTCCGGCTCCGTGGCTTGCGTCTGGTCATCCTCCGAAACCACCGCGAATCCGCCAACGATCGACACGTGAAACGGCTCGATCGCGGTCAGGCGGGGCGCCTGCGGCGTCAGGACTCCACCTTTGGCTCCGCCGCGCGTGAACTGGGCATAGAAGCGTGTTTGGCCGATCGCGACGACCGAGCCAGAATCGGCGTCGATGTCCCGGACGAATGTGCCCACGACCGCCGCCGTTCCCGGGACTCGGGTTTCGGTATCGAAGGGAAGGACGCCGTTGTCCCCCACCGCGACGAACGCCATCGCGTCCGGCCACGCGAGGTCCCGCGCCTGGTACCCGTTCGCCGCGAACTCCCAGAGCGACTCGGGCGCGGCCCCGGTTCGCACGCGGTACAACGTGAGGAACATGCCGAGTGTCGGGGTGCTGCGCACGCTCAACACGAGAAATGAATCGCTGCGGGCTTGAACCCGCACGATTCCCCGCCCGTCCCGGTACGTGCGCGCGTCCAGGAGGGAAAGGGCCCCCGGCGACGTTTCCCGGAAAAGGTACAGAGTGGATTCGCTCGCGGCCGCGAGGGTCGCGCTCCCGCGGGCGAACGCGCCGTGCTCGAGCGTGCCCAGGTGATCGTGCCCCCCGATCGCGACCAGGTTCGTGGAGTCGGTCGCGTCGACGGCCACGATGCCGCGGTCTCCCGCGAAGAGATACGCCGTGCGACCGGTCCAGGCGACCTCGTCCACCTGCCCTGCTGTGCGGAACGACCCGAACAGCGCGTCCCCCGCGGTGGCTCCGCGGAACTCGATTCCGGTCCGCGTGGGGACCACATAGGTCCCCCCCGCGGCGCCCACTGATACGGGGACCGCCGGGCCGTATCGCGCGGATACGGAGGATGGCGTGAGGCGTGTCGCGATGATCTCGCTCGCGGCGCGCGCGCCGTGGAGCGGCGCGGCGAGGAGGCAACCGACGAGAATGACGAGGACGGGAATGGGCGACGGTCGCGGAGATGGGGTCATCTGGCTCGACGCTACCACGCCCCGTCGAACCGCCTCAAGGGGCGTTGTTTCCGCTTGCCGGGTCAATTTGCGCCATGGTATAGACTCTCCACGAAATGTTCCGCCTCCTGCCGACCCAGACTCGCTTCTTCGACCTCTTCGAGGAACAGGCCAACAAGGTTCTCGAGGCGGCCCGAGCGCTCAAGGAAATGGTGGAGCATTACGAAAACGTCGATGAGAAAGCTCGTCACATCAAGCAGCTCGAGAGCGAAGGCGACAACCTCACCCACTCCATCATCGACAAGCTGAACCGGACGTTCATCACGCCTTTCGACCGGGAGGACATCCATGCCCTTGCCTCCGGGCTGGACGACGTGCTGGACAACATCGAAGGAGTTGCAAGCAGACTGGTGCTGTTCCGCGTGCGCTCGGTCACGCCCGAGGCGATCGAGCTTGTCTCCGTGATCGAACGGTCTTGCGAGGCCATCCAAACCGCGATGAGCCATTTGCGCGACCTGAAGAGCATTTCCGCCCATCTGATCAGGATCAACGACCTCGAGAACGAGGCTGATTTCATCTCCAGGAACACGACCGCGCAGCTCTTTGAACAGGCGAGCGATTTCCGCGAACTGATCAAGTGGAAGGAGCTGTATGGACGCCTTGAAGCGACGACCGATGACTGCGAGGACGTGGCGAACATCCTGGAGGGGATTGCCGTCAAGAACAACTGACGCGCCTCGTGCCGCACGACACCCCCTCGTGACGACTCCGTGACGACCTACGTTCTGGTCATCATCGTGCTCGCTCTCCTGTTCGATTTTCTGAACGGGTTCCACGACGCCGCCAACTCGATTGCCACCGTCGTCTCGACGCGCGTCCTGACCCCGGGGATCGCGGTTGTCTGGGCGGCGGCATTCAACTTCCTCGCCGTCTATATCCTGGGGCTCGCGGTCGCCGCCACGGTCGGTAAGGGCATCGTCACACCTGGAGCGGTCAACAACCACGTCATCATCGCCGCCTTGACGGGAGCCACGCTCTGGAATCTCCTGACATGGTGGCTCGGACTGCCGACCTCTTCGTCCCACGCGCTCGTGGGCGGGCTCGTGGGCGCCGCCCTCTGCCATGCCGGACCAGGCGCCATCGTGGCCAGCGGGGTCCAGAAGACGGTTCTGTTCATCTTCATCTCCCCGTTCGCGGGGCTTTTCCTGGGTTACGCGAACATGGTCGCGGTCTCCTGGATCTTCCGCAAAACGGCGCCGAGCCGCGTCGACCAACTGTTCCGCAGGCTTCAAATCGTTTCCGCGGCGCTCT
>VBOX01000057.1 GCA_005893265.1 Candidatus Eiseniibacteriota bacterium
GGCTAAGAGCGCGAAGGCTGGGACCGTGACCTACCGGGAGTACCCGGGACTTTTTCACGAGGTTCTGAACGAGCCGGAGGGACCGGCCATACTTGAGGGGATCACCGCCTGGCTCAAGCAGGTCATGAGCCTGCCGCGTCAGGCGGGATCCGCGTCCAGCAGCAGCTCCACCGCCTCCTTCCATCCGCGATAGAGCCGGTCGCGCTCGGCGCGTCGCATCCGCGGACGGAACTCGCGTCCATTTCGTCTCGCCGCCCCAAGGTCCGCGGCCCGCTTCCACCATCCGGCCCCGATTCCCGCGAGAAGCGCCGCACCGAGCGCGGTCGTCTCCACGAGACCCGGCCGCGCGATTCGGATGCCCAGCAGGTCCGCCTGGAATTGCATCAGGAATGCGTTGAGCGAAGCGCCGCCATCCACGCGAAGCGCGCGGACGCGCACACCCGATTCACGCTCCATCGCCTCGACCAGATCGCGTGACTGGAAGGCGATCGATTCGAGCGCGGCGCGGACCAGGTGCGCGCGGGTCGTGCCGCGGGTCAACCCGCACCAGATCCCGCGTGCCTCGGGCCTCCAATAGGGAGCGCCTAGCCCGGCGAAAGCCGGCACGAGGATGGTGCCCCCCGCGTCCGGCACCTGCCGGGCCAACGCCTCGCTCTCCGCGGCGCTCTTCAAGATCCCAAGTCCGTCGCGGAGCCATTGGATGGCCGCGCCCGCGATGAACACGCTCCCCTCGAGAGCATACCGCGGCTCTCCCCGCGGGCCGCAGGCGACCGTCGTCAGGAGCCCGCTTCGTGATGGGACGAGCTTCTCGCCCGTATGGAGCAGGAGAAAGCAACCGGTCCCGTACGTGTTCTTGAGGCCGCCCGCCTCGACGCAGCCTTGCCCGAATAGAGCCGCCTGCTGATCCCCCGCGATCCCGAGCACCGGAACGCCGTCGGCGAGCCCGGGCACTCCGCGGGTGACCCCGAAGTCGGCGCACGAGGGCCGGACCTCAGGAAGCACGGAATCGGGCACACCGAAGAGGTCGAGCAGGTCGGGATCCCAGCGGTGACGGCGAATGTCGTAGAGGAGGGTTCGGCTCGCGTTGGTGGCGTCCGTGGCGTGGACCCGCCCGCCGGTGAGCATCCACAGGAGCCAGGAATCGACCGTGCCGAACGCCAGCCCGCCTCGCCGCGCGCGGGCCTTGAGGCCTCCCACGTTTCGGAGCAGCCACTCGAGCTTCGTGCCCGAGAAGTAAGGATCGAGCTTGAGACCCGTGCGGCGTGTGACCCAGGTCTCCTTTCCGGCGCGCTTCAAGGCCGCGCAGCGTTCCGCGGTGCGGCGGTCCTGCCACACGATGCCGGGCGCGGCCGGCTTTGAGCTTGTGCGGTCCCAGACCAAGGTCGTCTCGCGCTGGTTCGTGAGCCCGATGGCCGCGACCCTGGCGCGCGCTCCTCCGAGCGGCGTGACGGCCGCGCGAAGCGCGCGGAGCGTCGTCCCCCAAATCTCCTCGCCGTGATGCTCCACCCAGCCCGGGCGCGGGAAGTGCTGCGGCAGCTCAGCGTATCCGCGGGAGCGGAGCCTGCCCGCACGGTCGAATGCGAGGACCGTCGTGCCCGTGGTGCCCTGGTCGATTGCGAGAATGACCTCGGATCTCACGCTCCCCCCCTCGGTGCGGCCAGCGCGGCCTCGATACGATCCCTTTCATCATCGAGTGCTTCCACGACCCGGCGCACCTCCCGATCACGAGCCGCGTGATCCCAACCCAGATGCGGCGCCATCCAGGCCGCCACCCGCTCCGAAGCGCGGCGCATCGCGTCGGCGCGGAGCCAGAGGCGCGTGCGGCGCTCGAGCACGTCTTCGAGATGCCGCGCGCGCTCCGCTTGAACCGCGTAGACGGCCTCCGCCTCCGTGATCTCGAGCGACCCCGCGGCGATCAATCGTCCCGGGTGGCGCGCTTCTAGGCCGGCGATCGACTTCGCACGCCCTCCGGGCAGCGGGGTCGTCCTGGTCCGGCACACACCCGCGCGAATCCCGGCGTACCGTACCACGCGATCCACGACCCGCTCGGCCAGGCTCCGGTGCGTCGTGTATTTCCCGCCGATCAAGGTGAGCATCGATCCATCCTCGACGATCCTGTGCTCGCGCGAATTGGCCCACGGACGGATCGCGCTGCCATGAGCCAACGAGCGGACCCCCGCGAAAGCGCGAAGGGGCGGCTGCCCGGGGTTGTGGCGGGGCAGCACCCGGGCGGTCTCCTCGAGTAGATACCGAATGTCTTCGGGGTGCGCCTTCACGCGCTCCGGCGCCGTGCCGTCGTCCACGTCGGTCGTGCCGACCAGGGAGAAGTCTCCCCAGGGCAGGACGAAGAACACCCGGCCGTCGCGCCGGGCGGACAAGAGCAAGGCGCGCTCGCGCGTGAAACCCGGGAGCACGACGTGGGTCCCGCGCGTCCGGCGGATTCCGGCGCGTGCGGACGGGCGTGCAAGCCCGCGGACATCCTCGGCCCAAGGGCCGGCCGCGTTCACGACAGAGCGCGCCTCCGCCTCGCCTTCCCGCCCCGTATCCACGTCCCGAAACGATCCTCGCCACCCCGATCCTTCCGGGACGAGGCGCACAAGCTCCGTATACGTGTGAAGCGCCGCCCCCGCCCGCTCGGCATCAATGGCGACGGCAACGCATAGCTGCGCATCGTCCATTTGGGCGTCCCAGTAGAGGGAGGCGCCGAGAAGACCGTCGGGCCTGAGCGCGGGCTCGAGCGCAAGCGCCTCGGTAGAGCCCACGGTGCGATGGTCGGCGAGCCGTTGCTTGCCCGCGAGCGCGGCATAGAGGGCGAGCCCCGCGCGGACGGCGAGGCGTGATCTGCCCTCGCCTCGGTAATGGGGGATCAGGAATGGGAGCGGCCGGACGTATTCGGGCGCGAGCTCCAGGAGGAGCGCCCTTTCGTGCAGCGCTTCCCGGACGAGGCGAAACTGGCCGGTCTCGAGGTAGCGGATGCCGCCGTGGATCAGCTTGGAAGAGCGGCTGCTTGTTCCCGAGGCGAGATCGCCTCGGTCGAGGAGGACCACGCGGAGGCCGCGGAGGGCCGCGTCCCGCGCGACCGCGGCACCGTGGATGCCACCCCCCACGACGAGGAGGTCGTATGTCAATCCGCGTCCCTCCCCTCTCCCATCACGCGCACCGGGACCCGCTCCGGCGCGCGATTCTAGGGGAGCGGCTGGATCATCGCCAGCGAGTTCGCTATGCTCCCCGTCTTCTCGCCCACGGCACACACTTCGGGAGAGCGATGACCGACCTCAAGGGACGATGGGCGCTCGTCACGGGAGCGACGAGCGGGTTTGGGCTGGCCACGGCGCACGCGATCGCGTCGCAGGGCTGTCATGTCGCGATCACGGGACGGCGCGAGGACCGGCTCGAGACGGCCGCGAGAGAGATACGCGATCCGCACCGAGTCGAGGCGCTCCCGCTCCGCTTCGACGTGCGCGAGCTATCCCAGGTGCGAGCCGCGCTCGAGGGCGCCTCCGGCCTCCTCTCGAAGTTGGACATCCTCGTCAACAACGCCGGGCTCGCCTTAGCACTCGAGCCGATCCAGGCGGGGAACCCCGCCGACTGGGACCAGATGATCGACACCAACGTGAAGGGCCTGCTGTACGTCACGCGGACCGTCCTTCCTGGGATGGTGGAGCGCGGACGCGGGCACGTCGTGAACGTCGGGTCGGTCGCGGGCCATCAAACGTACGCCGGAGGGGCGGTGTACAGCGCGACCAAGTACGCGGTCCGCGCGATCTCCGACGCGCTGCGCTACGACGTCCTCGGCACGGGGGTGAGGGTGTCGAACGTGGAGCCTGGTCTGGCCGAGACCGAATTCAGCGAGGTCCGGTTCAAGGGAGACCGGAGCCGCGCCAAGAGCGTCTATGAGGGATTGACACCGCTTCGCGCCGAGGATGTTGCGGACGCTGTCGTGTGGTGTCTCACCCGTCCGCCGCACGTGAACATCCAGTCGGTGCTCATCCTTCCCACCGATCAGGCCTCGGCCCACGCCGTGCACCGGCGGGCGAAATAGGGTGCACGCGTCACGCGTCGCGCCGCCGCAGCACGTGATACAGATTGCCGTCCGCTCCCGTGCGCGCGTCGTCGAGTGGATGCTCCTCGAATCGGTCGAAGTAGACCGCGGCCAGCTCCAGGGGGCACCGTTCGACGATTCGATCGAAATCGTCCTGCGTCCAGTACCGGAGCACGTGCGATTCCTCGATCACCCGGCGTTCCTGACCCCGCCGGGCGCTGATCCGACACTGCTGATAGGACCGCTTCGCTCCGGGATCCTCGCGCACGACCCCCCACGTGAGGGTCGTTTCGAGACCGCCGCGCGCGTTCGACCAGGGACCAAAGGTGCTCTGCTCCGGCGGCTCGCCGCCGTAGCTGAATTGAACAAGGTAGACGCCGCCCGGGCGAAGCGATTCGGCGACCCGCTCGAAATGCGACGCGACCGAATCGTCGTCAAGCAGGTACCCGATGGAGTTGACCAGGTTGATCGCGGCGTCGTAGCGGCCCGGCGGTCGGAACGTCGCCATGTCGCCGCGCATCACCCGCCCGCCCAACGGGGCCATCTTCGCCGTCGCGAACGCAACCATCTCCGGGCGCAGGTCGTAGCCGGCCACCTCGTAGCCACGGCCCGCCAGCGCGGCGAGAATCCGGCCTGTTCCGCACGCCGGCTCCAGGATCCTTCGAACGGGGCCGGGCACGTGCCGGGCCAGGCAGGACTCAATGAAATCCAGCTCCATCGCGAGATCCCATCCGAACGCGACGTCGTAGATCTCGGGGCTTTGGTAGAGAGGCAGCGGCGACCGCGGGGCGGATCGTTCCTCAAGCGGCTCCATGGGCACCAAAATAACAAGCGGGGCGACCGTTGGACAGTCGCCCCGCAGCACTGCTGGGTGAAGTGAGCTCGAACCGCTTACGCTTTACGAACGTTCGCGGCCTGAAGCCCCTTGGGTCCACGGACGATATCGAACTCGAGCCGCTCGCCTTCGGCCAGCGTCTTGAAGCCCTCGCCCTGGATCGCGGAGTAGTGAACGAATACGTCCTCGCCACCCTCCTGCTGGATGAAACCAAAACCCTTTGCTTCGTTGAACCACTTCACCGTTCCGTTTGCCACTTGCAAACTCCTTCTACTAGCCGGGGCATCGCCCCTACACAACGCCCTTGCGGGCGTACGGCCCGGCCACTTTGGTCGGGCCTCCGGACGACGAATCGCCCAGACACAAGGAAGCCGCAGGCAACTTCCCCTGCGGCGCTCATTCCATTCCGGTGGACTACGCAACAACCGCTAGGCATCTGCTTATTACGAGTATCGGTCAAATCGGGGAGGATCGCAACATGAAACTTGGGTTCGGTGTTACTCTTTATACGGTATGAACTTGCGGACTCCGAAATCCCCAAGGCGGCGGGCCCTCTGGCGGAAGCCCATTCGGGACTTGAACCTGCGCCTGAAAGACTCGCCTGTAGAGCCTCTCATTGGCCGGCTCGAGCGGGAGCTTAGCCGGAAGCTCAAGCGGTTCCGCCCCGCCTATTACCTCACCGACGAATGGGGCTGCCCCTCGGGACAGCCGGTCATCGGCGTCCCCTTCTATCTCGCGCACCGGGAGCTCGCGCGGATCGAAAAGGAGACGAACGATCTCGAGAATACGCGCGAGATCATGATGTATCTGCGACACGAGGCCGGACACGCGTTCAACTACGCGTATCGGCTCTACCAGCTACCCGAATGGCGTGATACGTTCGGGCCATACCGTCGTCGTTACAGCGATGAATACCGGCCGATTCCCTTCAGCCGCGACTACGTGCGCCACCTGCCGGGATGGTATGCGCAAAAACATCCCGACGAGGACTTCGCGGAAACGTTCGCGGTTTGGCTCACGCCGAAATCGGAGTGGCGGCTGCGATACCGCGGCTGGCCGTGCAGGAGGAAGCTCTTGCTCGTGGACCGGCTCGCGCGGGAAAACGCTCGCCGTGAGCCGCTCGTGAAGCGCGGCCACCCGGACATCACGACCGACGACATGAGAATGACCGTCGGCGATTACTTCAACAAGACCGCGGCACGGACCCGTGCGGTGTTGGAATCGGCCTTCGCCCACCACTTGGAGGATATCTTTCTCCGGTCGGGATCGCGCCGCCCGGGCTCGCGCCCGGCTTGGAAGATCGTCGAAGGGCACGGGGTCGCGCTCACGAACGTGATCACGACCTGGACCGGGGTGGGACGTCCGGTGGTGCGCGAGATCATCCATTCCATCCTGACCACATGCCGCGAGCGGGGGTACCGCGGAGTCCGAGGCAAGGAGAAGGAGTATCTGGTGCATCTGACGGCCTACGCGACGGCGCTCGCGATCAATTACCTGACGCGAGGCAAATACCACAAAGTCTAGAGGTGCCTCTTGGATTCATCGTCGCTTCGAATCGGCGTGCTCTACGACGAATGGGCTGCCGACAAGGAACCCGCGGCCGATCCGGCTCCCGACAAGGTGGGGAAACGGCGGCGGCGCTTGGACAAGCCCGATCGCGAGGAGATCTTTGAGGCGTTGACCAAGAAGGGACACCAGCCGGCCTACTTCTGCCTCGACGGCCGCCCCAGGTCGCTCAAGGCGCTTACCTCCGCTGAGGTGGATGTCATGTTCAACCTCACCGAATCGTACGGAGGAGACGACACCAAGGACATCAACATTGCCGCCTACCTAGACCTCCTCGGCATTCCCTACACGGGCTCCGGACCTTCCGGCCTCCACCTTGCCCAGGACAAGGCGGTCGCGAAACGTCTCTTCTCGTTCCACGGAATCCGCACCCCGAATTTCGCGACGGTCTACCAGGGCCGGCTCCAGTGGGCGGATGACGTCCACTTCCCCGTCATCGTGAAGCCGAAGCGCGAGGACGGATCGATCGGAATCGCCTTCAGCGCCGTGGCCGGCTCGATCAAAGAGCTGATGGAGCGGATCGACGCGCTCCACGCCGACCTGGACGCGCCCGTCTTGATCGAGGAATACATCGAAGGACGCGAGCTTTACGTCTCGGTGTTAGGCAATGATCCGCCGGTGGCGCTCCCGGTCATCGAGCTGAACCTGGACGATCTTCCGGAAGGAACGCCTCGCATCGCGGGCACGGAAGTGAAATGGGAGCGGGGCACGGCGGCCTACCGCAAGACGAAGCTTCGCTTCCCCGAGGACATCGGCGAGAGCCTGCTCGCGGAGATCCAGGAAACGGCGGTCAAGGCCTGCCAGGCGCTGGAGATTCGCGACTACGCGCGAGTCGACTTCCGCCTCACGCCCAAGCGGAGGTTTTACACGCTCGAGGTGAACCCGAATCCCTGGCTCCACTCAACGGCCGAGTTCGCGCTCGCCGCGAAGCAGTCGGGGCGCGAGCACGCCGACCTCATCCAGGAGGTTGTGGATTTGGCCCTGGCCCGGTACCGAGGAATCTCTCGAGCACGTTCTTAGTAATGCCCTCGATATCCGGATGGCGCCGCGCGGGGCGGAGCGCGGGCGCGCCCCAGTCGTCCAGACCCCAGGACCATTGCATCGTGCCGGCCGCGAACACCATCGCGCCCGACCGCGCGACGTAGATCGTCGTCTCCGTGGGCACCGGGTCCCCCTTCATCGGGCGGACCCAGCTGCGCGCAAGGACGCTGAGCTTGCGCGGCGACCATGGCCCGTAGGTCTTGTCTTTCGCGAAGCTCCGATCGACCTCGTACCCAAGGATCCCGGGCACGGCCCGGGTCCGGCCGGAAGCGATGCCGGTTCCCCGGTACACCCAGTGGCTTCGCATCTCGGGAATGGGAGTGAAATCCGCCTCGACGTCCTCCGCGCTCATCATCATGCCGACGAGCGAAACCTCCGGACGAGGCGGGTTCAGGTTTCGGAAGCGCACGGTGAGATCGGCGCCCTTCGCGGTGTCATAGACGGAATCCCGGTCCGCGTCCTTCGCGCAGAACATGATCCGGTCCTTGACGCCGGACGCCGAGGGCTCGAAGCGGACCTGCCAGTAGCCCACGTTCGCCGCGAACACACCCAGGTTGACCCCCTGGTCCCGCGCGCGCTCGAGGTGGTTCCGCATCGCGCGGCTCCAGTACTCATCGTGTCCGACCAGGAGCACCGCCTTCCGTCTCAAGCAGAGCGACCCGTCGCGATGGACATCCGGGTTCGTCGCGTAAGCCACGTCGTAGCCCGACTTCTCGATCCACCTCACGAAAGGATACTCCCAGCCCCCGGCGCGGGAGGCGTGGCTCACGCTGAGGAATTCTCCGGCGCCGGCGCCGCACGCCCCTTGGCCGCTCATGGCGTACGGCCGGTCGAAGGAAACACGAATCGCGCGCCCGCCGAAACTGTTGAAGTCGTACAGGCTCTTTCCTCCCCAGTTGTTGTAGGCCTGCCACGTGGTGGCTGAGCACTGGACCAGGATCGGGGCGCGGCGTGGGGCGCCGCCTCCTTCCTCAGTACCTTCCCGGACGACGAAGGGAACGAACGATTGCTTCCCGTCGCGCGACCCGGTCAGGCGGGCGAGGTAGACCCCGGTCACCCATTCGGACCCGACCGGCAGACGGCAGGAGACGGGCCAGTTGCACTCGACAAGGCCATCACCCGCACGAGGCTTGGGAATCGCCTGCTTCACCCCAGGAAGAGAGCGCAGCTCGAGCACCCGACGTGCTCCAGCGCCGCCGTACCAGCCCATCCGAAAGACCTCGACCGTGAACCTCGGGGAGACCGAGCTGACGTGGAGCTCGAGGGTCTCGCCGGGCGCGGTACTGGCGTTGTCGGCGTATCCTTCGATCTCGTGGCCCAATGCGGGATTCGCAAGCTCCCACTGAGGCGATCCGGAGCGCGCGTTCTCGAGCGAGATGGGGTTGGGGGCCGCCATGAGCGGGGCCCTGGCTTCCGCCGGTAGCTGGCCCAGAGCACACACCATGAGGACCAGCCAGGGCGCCGCGACTCGCCTTGACTTGGGAGGCATCTTGGCGGAACATTTGCGGTCGGTTCCCAGTAGTGCCATAGCGGTACTCCCCACGGGCCCTTGGCCACCCAATTAGGAGAAAAAGACCCATGAAACAAGCAGCCCCAAGTCCCGGCGGGCGCGCGGGATGTTTTTTCGTGCGCGCCGCCCTCGTGCTCACGTGCTCCGCGTTCGTGGCAGTCGGGACCGCTCGAGCAGCCACTAAGCCCACTCGAGCAGCCGCCAAGGAAACTCGAGCCGCCGCTAAGGAAACGGTAAAGCCGCCCCAGGTCAAGCTGGAGTTTGAGAAGTACACGCTTCCGAACGGACTCGAGGTCATTCTCCACGAAGACCACCAGCTTCCGATCGTCGGCGTAAACATCTGGTACCACACCGGCCCCGCGAATGAGAAAGCGGGCCAGACCGGCTTCGCGCACCTCTTCGAGCATCTCATGTTCCAGTCCTCGGGCCATGTCCCCGAAGATTCCTACTTCAAGTTCCTCGAAGGGGCCGGCGCCTCCTTCGTGAATGGCTCCACGGATTTCGATCGCACCAATTATCTCGAGGACATCCCCTCCAATCAGTTGGAGCTCGCGCTGTGGCTGGAGAGCGACCGGATGGGCTTCCTCCTGGACCGGCTCGACGCCGCCTCGTTCGCGAATCAGCAGGACGTGGTCCGCAACGAGCGCCGGCAAAGCGTGGAGAACGCGCCCTACGGCCTGGTCGAGGAGGAACTCTTCCACCAGCTCTTCCCGAAGAATCATCCCTACTACGCTTCGGTCATCGGATCGCACGAGGACATCCAGAACGCGAAGGTTGACGACATACGCGACTTCTTCAAGCGTTACTACGTCCCGAACAACGCAACTCTGGTCATCGCGGGCGATATCGACAAGGCCAAGGCCAAGGCGCTCGTCACGAAGTACTTCGCCACGATTCCGCGCGGACAAGACGTGCCGGCGATCGAGGCGACCACCCCCCCGATCACCCAGGAGCATCGCGCCAAAGTCACGGACAAGGTCGAGCTGCCGCGGGTGTTCATGGGGTGGATCACGTCGCCCATATTCAAGCCCGGTGACGCCGAGGCCGATCTCACGGCCGACATCCTGGGCGGTGGAAAGGCGAGCCGCCTCTATAAGGCTCTCGTCTACGAAAAGCAAATCGCCCAGGACGTGAACGCGAGCCAGCAATCGCTGACGCTCGGCTCGATTTTCGAGATCGTCGCGACCGCCAAGCCCGGCCACACCGCGGAAGAGCTTGAAGCGGCGATCGACGGCGAGCTGCAGAGACTGGCGACCGAGGGGCCGACCCCCGCTGAGCTCGCGGCTTCGCAGACTTCGACGTTTTCTGGAATCGTATCGAGCTTGGAGCGGATCGGGGGCTTCGGCGGCGTCGCCGATCGGCTCAACATGTACAACCAGCACACCAAGGATCCCGGCTATCTGAACCAGGACCTGGCACGCCACGCCGCGGTCACGACGGACGGAATCAAGAAATTCGTCGCCGAGCAGCTCGCGAAGGACCACCGCGCGATCGTATACGGGATCCCCGGCGAGAAGGTCATCCCGCCCGCGCCTCCGACTCCCGAGGCTCCGGCCAAGACCGAGGCCAAGGTGGAATCGAAGGAGCCGTGGCGCAACACCGTGCCCGGCGCCGGCCCCACGGCCGTCGTGAAGCTCCCGATGGCGAAGCGGTTCCAGCTCCAGAACGGGCTCACCGTGCTCCTCGTCGAGTCGCACCGGCTCCCGGTCGTCGCGGGCACGCTGGTGCTCCGCTCCGGCAGCGCGCAGGATCCTCAAGACCTACCAGGGCTCGCCGGATTCACGGCGAGCATGCTCGATGAAGGGACCGAAAAGCGGGACGCGCTCGCGATTGCGAACGAGCTTCACAAGCTGGGCGCATCTCTGAATACGGGCTCGAGCGTCGACGGGAGCACGATCGCGTGCCGCTCGCTCAAGCAGACGGCCGGGGCCACGATGTCGATCCTATCCGACGTCGCGCTGCACCCCGCGTTCCCCGAGAAGGACATCGAGCGGGTCCGCGACGAGCGCGTGACCTCTCTGCTCCAGCAACGGGACAGCCCGAATCAGACCGCGAGCCGCATCATGTGGAGCTGCCTCTACGGTCCCAGCCATCCCTACGGGCACATCTCGCTCGGAACCTCCGAGGCGCTCAAGAAGGTCACGCGTGACGACATGCGCAAGTTCTACCAGGCCTACTTCACGCCCCAGAATTCGGCGCTTGTGCTCGTGGGTGATCTAAACGAGGTGGAAGCCAAGAAGCTCGCGAATGAGGCCCTCGGTTCCTGGACCGGACCGCCGACCGAGACGCCGCGGCCGCCTACCGGGACGATGATCTCCTCGCGCGTCATCATCGTCGACAAGCCCGAGATGCCTCAGACCGCGCTGCGGGTCGTGCAGCTTGGCCTCATGCGCTCGGATCCCGACTTCGAGCGATTCGATCTTGCGAACACGATCCTGGGCGGGCTTTTCTCGAGCCGCATCAACATGAACCTTCGCGAGACGCACGGATACACCTACGGCGCCTTCTCCGCTCTCTCCGAGAACCGGGGCCAGGGTCCGTTCCTGATCGGCACCAGCGTAAGGGCCGACGTAACGGGAGCGTCGATCGACGAAATCCTGAAGGAAGTGAAGATCATGACCGAGAAGCCCGTCACGGACGAAGAGCTCCGCATGGCGAAGGAGTCGACCGTGCGCACGCTTCCGGCGCTGTTCCAAACGACAGGAAGCAGCGCGGGCACGATCGCGACCCTGTACCTATACGACCTTCCACCCGACTACTACCAGACGCTGCCGGGACGGATCGCCGGGATCACGCCGGCCGACGTGCAGGCCGTGTCGAAGAAGTATCTCGCCCCGGACCGCATGCTCGTGATCGCGGTCGGGGACCGTGGGAAGATCGAGCCCCAGATCACGAAGCTGAAGTTGGGCAGTGTCGCCTACAGGGATCTGGACGGGAAAGAGGTGGCCGCGGCGGCGACGAACTAGCCTCGGCGAAGATCATGGCAGCGAAAACGAAGGGGCCGGTCCCGAGCGGGATCGGCCCCTTGTTTTGCTCTGGCGCGGCGCCAGGTTCGTTGCGGCGTTACCCCGCCGCGCTCGCGCTGGGGCGCAGCCCCTTGCGCGCGAGATAGTCCTCGACGAAGAGGAGATTCTGCGCGGCGCGACGGACGATCTTGAGCAGCATGTCCATGCTCGAGACCTCCTCCAGCTGCTCATTCACGAACCACTGCAAGAACGAGTGCGACGTGTGGTCGTTCTCCTTGCCGGCGAGGTCGACCAGCTCGTTGATCTGCTTCGTGACGGTCAGCTCCCAGTCGAGCGAGAGCTTCACCGCCTCTTCGGCGCTCGAAAAACGGGATTTCGGGGCCGGAATCGCGGGTATCTCGGGAAGCCCGCCCGCGTCCAGGACGTAGTTCACGAACTTCATCGCGTGCTGGCTCTCTTCGAGCGCCTGCTTGTTGAAGTGCTTGCTCAGCTCAGGGAGGCTCTCGTTTCCGAAATACGCGGCGATCGCGACGTATTGCAAGTAGGCGCCGAACTCGTTTCCGATTTGCTTATTGATCGCCGCCACCATTTTGTCGCTGATCAGCATGTCACTTCCTCCTCACCGAGACGACCAGACAGCCGGGAACCTCGCGTATTCATCCAGGCGGCCACGAGTGTAGCACAGAGGCTCGTCTGTCCAGGAGCCGGTCGGCGCCGGGGCCCGCCCGTTATCCCTGCGGCAGCGCCGCGATAAACTCCTTCGCCTCGGCGCGGACCACGGGCGGGTTGTGCCCGAATAGGATGTCCTGCACCCGGATCGGTTTACCGTAATACTCCTCGTTCGCGTCCTTCTGGGGAGCGAGGCGTGCGCCTTCGAGCGATATGCCCGCGAAAAGACCCTTCGATTTGGCGTACGAGTAGATCTCGGCATTGAGCTTCAGGTCAGTGCTCGCCTCCCCGCTCCGGCCAAACGGCCCGGCGGCGACGCTGACCTTTCCACCCAGAGTGAACTTGCTGCTGGTGACCAGGGAGCGGGCGCCACGTTCCGTCATGAAGAAGAGAACGAGGTCGGTCTTCTCCGCGCCGATCTGCAATCCCCAACTTCCGCCCTTGAGCGATACGAAAATCGGCGGGCTCCATCCTCCCTGACTGTTCCGACAGCTCATGACGCCCTTTCCCCACCGGGCGCCAAAGCCGAGGGCGCCCTTGATCATCCCGGGGATCACGACGATGCACTTGCAGTTCTCCTGAAGCTCTTGGGGGACGCTCCGGTCCGGCGTCGACAACAGCTCCTGGTACACCGCCTTGGCATCCAAGAGCCGCTCGCCGAGCTTGGTATCCGCGTCCTCTTTCGCCAGCGACTGAGGCGCCATCGAAGCTATAGCCACGATCGTGGTTAATCCGATCAACCCTACGATTCCTTTCATATTCAAGCCTCCTTGAGAGGTCACGGTTGACGATCGAGTATATCCTGGGCGTACTCTGCTTTGGAGTTGGGGGATTCTCACGCGGGTTGGCGCCGGAGTGGCGGTGACGATACTTCGAGGGCGCGTTCGGACCGGTCGTGGAGACTTCGGCAAGTGGATCGGCCGATTGCAGAGCCACTATCGCGAAAAGACGGGTTTGTCGCTGTATCCAGGGACCCTGAACGTCGAGCTGGAGGCTCCACTACGGGAGCGATTTGGCCTTCAGGATGGAGACTGGGTGGAAATCGAAGTGCCCGAGGAAGCCAAGTGAAGCTGCCAACCGTCATCCTGTTGGCGATACTGGCAACGTTCGCGATGGGCATGCGCGCTGGCCCCGCCGCGGCGGACGAGTGGTCCGACGCCGACTCGATGATGGTGCGGCTCCCGCCGTCGGCGTTTCCTGAGCTGGCTACCTCGCTGGTTTGGTGGCTCACAAAATGCGGGTGCCAGATACCGCAGCCCTACGAGCAACCGAAAGGTGAGAGAGCCAACGTGATCCACGGAGAGTTCGACCATCGTGGCCAGACCGATTGGGCGGTGCTCTGCTCCCGAAACCGGGTTTCCAGCATCCTTGTCTTCTGGGATGGGTCCCCCGCCAGCGTGGACACGTTGTTCACGGCGCCCGACCTGAACTTCTTGCAGGAAGTCGACGCGGGGAAAATAGGCTACTCGCGCCTCATTACGAGGGTGCGGCCCTCGGACATTCGGAAGCGGTACGCCGTGTGGGCAAATGGGAGCAAACCGCCCGTTCCGCTGGCGCACGATGGGATCGAGGATATCTTCATCGGAAAGGCGTCGGGCGTTTGCTACCGGCACAAAGGGCAGTGGTTGGAGCTGGCCGGCGCGGACTGATTCACCTCGGGGTCAGGCTGCTCCCCGCGGTCGTTGCCTCCGACCCGGCCCCTACTTGCCTGCCGGGATCAGGTTTGCGTCGCGGGCAAGAAGCCATTTACCGGACGGCGACTTGCGGAAGACGCTAAGCACGTGTCCTTCGCGTTTGGTGCTGCTCCCGGTCTCCTTCGAGGTCATCACAATTGAGATGTAGGACCATAGGTAGGCAACATCCCCGGACGCACGGACATCTTTGATTTCGAACTTGCTCTCGAGCTCAACCCGCCCGGCCCATTCGCGAAAGCCCGCAGCGAATTCCTTCTTGGTCATGGGAGGGTACCCACATCTGAGAAATACCGCATCGTCGGTCATGAGGCCGAGAACCGCGTCGACCTCACCTTGCGCAGAGTGCTGGTGCCACAGTTGCACGAGTTCCAGGATTTGTTGCTCGTCCGTTTGCATGGACCGCCTCCTATCCGCCCCTGGAAGTGGGCTTGTGCTCGGGGCGGGCTGCCTAACTGCGTCTGATCGGCTGGGTGGTCATCGTGTCGCGAATTGTGGTGTCCCCAAGGGGATTCGAACCCCTGTTGCCGCCGTGAAAGGGCGGTGTCCTAGGCCAGGCTAGACGATGGGGACGACCTCAACACGTGAGGATTCTAGCGGGAACATCTCGAATGCGCGCGAAACTATAACCCGAGTCGACGCGCCGGTCAAATTCACCCTGGAGCGCGACCGTTAGCCACCCACCAAATCCGCCGTTGCCGGAGCCATCCGGGGCCGCTATCCTCCCCTTTCTGACCTCGCTTTTTCCGCTTCGCTCGGCCTTTCAGGAGGATGCATG
>VBOX01000058.1 GCA_005893265.1 Candidatus Eiseniibacteriota bacterium
ACAACCGCGCGTGTTCGGTCGCAATCAAGCTAGCGGAGACTCTGCATCAACTCGGGGAGGATTCGCAGGCGGCGGGCTACTTGAACGGAAGCTATCCATGGCAGAAAGGAACTCCGGCTCGCGTCGAGCTGGCGCGGCGCGCCAAGGTGCTGGGAACCATCGAATCCTCGCAAGGTAACATGGACGAGGCGCGTAAGTATTTTCTCTCTGCTGCAAGGCTCGCTGAGGAGGTGAACGAGACCTCGCTGGCGCTGGAAAGTCACGCGGCGCTGGCCGAATTGGAATGGCGCCATGATTCAGAAGCCGTTAGAGGAGAGGCCATCAGCAGAATGCGGAGGATTCTGGAAACACATGCGAACGAAACAAGTGGCGGCGATGGGCGGGCGAACCTGACCTATCAACTTGGAGCTGCGCTTGTTGTGAGTGGGGAGTTCTCACAGGCGAGAGAGGTCCTCGGCAAAGGGATTGAGCTAGATTGCTCTGACTACTGGCGGACGAGACTCGCGAACGCCCTTGCGTCGGGAGCGTACTACGAGGGGGATTTCAACACCGCGCTGAAATGGGTGAACGAAGCCTGGCAAAGCGCAGAGCGGGCCGGCGCGGACTCATTTAAGCCTCGCATCCTGACGAGCCGCGCGGGTGTTTTTTACGGGTTGGGCCGACCCCGCGATGCAGTTGACCAGCATAGGCTCGCTACGTTCTGGGCTAGAAGGAACGGGAATCCGTTCGAGTACCTGACCGGCTGTGCCGGGCTGTCGATCAATCTAACTCTCCTAGCTCGGTATGAAGAGGCCATTGCTGAGGCGATTGAATCGGGTAAGGCAGCGTCTCGAATTGGCGATTTGGGGGAGCAGGCAAAAGCCTTCGAGCTTGAAGCCCTCGCCAATTACTACCTAGGTGACTATGAGGCCGCTGGCCATCTCGTCGAACGGGGCCTTGCGCTCCTCCGGGGACGCGGATACGACAGGGTCAAGCCGCGGCTCGACTGGCTGAAAGCCAGATTGTTGATTAGGGAGGGGCGTTACCCAGAAAGTGAGGAGTTGCTGACAGGGGCGGAAAACGTCCTACTCGGGACTCGTGACTGGGAAGATCTACCGGGGGTCCAGATCGAAATGCATCTCCTCCGATCCCAGGTCGAGAAGTCGACGGCAGTGATCGCCGAACTCCGCAGGCTCACCGATGCGGCTGCTCATCGGGGAGTTCTCATTGTCGAATTGCAAGGTGCCAGCGCCATCTCGGAGATCATTTTGAAGCATGGGCTCTACCACACCGAACTCAGGGCGCAGATCGCAGCGGCTCTCAGGAGGGCGGACGATGCCGGGGTTATTGAGGCGAGTTGGTGGTTGACGTACTGTCTCGGGGAGATTGCTCTCCAACGCGGCGACCAACGCGAGGCTCATACCAGGTTTCGCCGTGCGATTCATGTTCTCGACCAAATCGCAAACGACCTCACTCCGACCCACAGAGAGATCTACCTCAAAAGGCCGCATGCTCGCACCGCTCTCGATCGAATTTCTTCACTCGGTGGTTAAAAGGCCGAGTTAGGGTTTCAGCTCGTTACCGGCCGGCTTTAGCTCATTGCCTGCCGCGTTGGCCGTCTGGACGCTCTGCGCGCCCAAGTTTGGCTGCGGGTTCATCAGCGCGTTATTGCTGCAACCCGTGGAGAGAAGAGCCGCTGCGAAGAACACCGCCACCGTCGCCGCCTTGAGTCCGCTTTTACAGTTCCTGGTCCGTTCCATTGCCGCCTCCTTGTTTCGCTGCCGTCCGTGGCCCTCATTCCCGGCCAGCCAATAGGGCAACGTAGATGCCACAAGGCGTCGGAAGCGGATTTGACACGTGCAAACACAACTTGTTACTGTCCAGCCACTTAGGAGACATGCCAATCGACCAAAAATCTGCCAGCGTGGTGATGGTGCGAAAGGTTGGGGGGAATCTCCCCCACATGGACGCGGGAGAGCGTGATGCAGCTTCGGTATCGGGGCTTACTGGCTACGGAACAATGGTTTAGGCCGACTGGCTCGTGAGAACCAGGAAAAGCGAGAATTGGCTCACGGAGCGGCTGGGGTCAATGGCCCCAAGAAATAGCGGATAATCCATTCAGCGGCAATGGATTGAAGACAAGAGCGGGAAGCGGTTGCGCTCTAATGGGACGACCTACTCCCTAACTTGGTATTCATCCGGTCGAATGCCCAGGCGCTCGATCTTATAGATCAGGGTTGTGCGTTTCATCCCCCCCAGGCTCCGAGCGGCCTCAGCCTTGTTCCCGCGGTGGGCGCGCAAAGCCGAGAGAATCTGCAACCGTTCCTCGGCCATTTCATCACGCCGTTCGCGATCCCGTCGAAGGGAGGCGATATCCTTCCGCTGGATTTGGGGCAAGAACGACTCACCTCGAACCAACGACGTATCGGGAGCGAGCGCGACAACGCGAGCGATCTCATGCCGAAGCTCTCTTACATTGCCAGGCCAGTCATACGCGCAGAGCACCGTCTCGACGCCGTCCTCGATTGTGAGGCGCTTTTTTGCAGTCGTGGTCGCTTGGGACCAGAAGTAGCGGAACAATGCCCTTATGTCTTCTTCGCGCTCGCGGAGCGGAGGAATTGTGACGCGAATGCCGTTGAGTCTGTAGAAGAGGTCCTGGCGGAAGAGCCCGCGATCGACGAGATCCTCAAGTCGCGTGTTGGTAGCCGCAACGATTCGAAGCTCGATTTTCCTGACATCGTCTCGTCCGACCGCGCGCAACTCGCCGGTCTCCAGGACCCGAAGTAGGGCGGCCTGAACTTGTGATGGGAGTTCCCCGACCTCGTCGAGAAACAGCGTCCCCTTGTGGGAGGAGGCGAGCAAGCCCTCACGGGACGAAACGGCACCAGTAAAGGCTCCTCGTTCATGTCCAAAGAATTCGCTATCGAGAAGATTGACCGAGATGGCCCCACAGTTCACCGGTACAAAGGGTTCCTTTCGGCGGGGACCCATCTGATGGAGCGCCTGGGCAAGTAGCTCCTTTCCCACCCCGCTCTCTCCCGTGATCAGGACAGGAATCTGGCTCGGTGCGACGCTCTGCAGGATTTCCACCGCTTCGCGGACCTTACGATTGCAGGTGACGATGCCGAAGCGAAGCGCGCCCCGATCAAGATCTCCGAGATTATCGACTGCGGACGTGTTCGGCTGATCGAGAGTAGCCTCGGACTGAGATTCAAATCCAAGCAGGCGATCTACTGAACGAACCCAAGGTAGCAGTCCCATTCGTTCGAAAATCGCACGCGCTTCCCAGAGTTGCTGCCTGCCATGTGCTTGCTCATCGGGGCCCAGCTCTTGCAACCGCGTCTCACCCGCCCATGTGAGCGCTCGGCCGAGTTCGTATGGAATCTCGTACTGTCTTCCAAGATCGATGCCTTCATCAATGATTCGGAGAGCCTTTTTCTGATTCCCCGCGGCTCGGTGCGCCATAGCGTAGACGCGATGCGTCGCACATTCTTCGTACCTGTCGCCCAAAGCTCGGGCTACGCGGAATCCGCGCTCACAAAGTAGAATCGCGGTGTTCGGATCTCCGAGGCGGATGAACGTCTCGCCCATGCGATGGC
This sequence comes from Candidatus Eiseniibacteriota bacterium, assembly GCA_005893265.1. Classification (GTDB taxonomy): domain Bacteria; phylum Eisenbacteria; class RBG-16-71-46; order SZUA-252; family SZUA-252; genus WS-7. The sequence goes on from VBOX01000058.1 coordinate 3,579, forward strand.
AGACCTCGGGGATGACATCCCCTTCGGGCGCCGCGGCCTCAGCAATCTTCATGGCCCTTTCGTAGTGCTCCAGGGCCTTCCTGTAGTCTTTCTGCGCGAGGTAGCAATCGCCAGTGTACTCGAGCGTGATCGCCTCCTCGCGTGTGTACTGCTCCTCGAGCGTTGTCTGGAGGGCGGGGAGCAGAAGCTCAAGTGCCTGGGCTGGATGTCCAGTGATGCGAAGATAGTTCGCGCGAACAAGGTGGATTCGCACGCGATATCGAGTATCGGTGGTCAACCCAGCGAGCTGATCGAGCTGACCCAAGACCACCGACGCCTCAGACAACCTCCCCATCTTTAGCAGTACGATCGACAGATTCAGCCGGTTTGCTAGTGACTCGCGTTCGATTCCATGTTGATCGGCAAGACCAATGGTCCGTTCCATCTCGAATCGGGCTTGATGAAAAAGACCCCGGTTCTTCAAGACGATTGCCAGGCGCCTCTGCTGGCGCAGGGACTGAGGAAGGTCGTCCAGATCCCAAGTCAGAATATGAATCGCTGCCTGAAAGTGGGCCTCGGCCTGGTGGATGGAACCGAGTCGCAACGAAATATACCCCATTAGGCCGTGAACCCGACTCAGTTCGGGCTTGGCCTTGGATTCCCCAAACAGTCGGAGCAAGGATTCACCTAGTTTGGCTATCTCGTTCCAGCTCCGCGAGTCTCCCACCAAAGTTGAACCGGCTGGACTACAACAATCCCAGTAGGTCGGGTCCGGATCGATCCGGAGGACGACCTCTAGCGCCTTGAGAGCCTCGCTATGGCAACCGCGCGCGATCAACTGCTCAATCTGCGTAAACTGGTAGCTCATTCCCTGTCACTCGCTCCCGGGCCATGATCGATCATCAAGGCTTCATCCGATCTACGTGGGTTTGGCGCTACTACCTAATCCAACAAATGATAGCGGCCGACGCTGCACGCCAGGGCTCCCAGGTGAGCCACCGGACGTACCCCCGGGGTCCGCCTGAATCGCCGCCAGTAAACATCCGCACGGTCCTGGCCCACGCGCGTGTCGGTGACGCCGAAGCAACTGCCAACGCAAGTGCGGCCGCGAAAATGAAGCCAACTAGCAATCGCAGCAGCAGAGCAAACCCGCGATCCCTCTTCATATCACCAACCAACTTTCCTGCCGGCGAGGGCTCTGGCCGGGGGAGGCCAGTGGCCATTCCATGGCCCGGAGCCCGCGTGTCAAAGCAAGATGCGCGTAACCTAGCGGACCAGATGAATCAATGGAACGCGACGTGATCCCTTGGGGGCACTGCCTGCCGAGGTAGTAGGAGAAGCGGACCATCGCACCCCCCGTTCGATTGCTCCGTGGGAGTTGGGAGCGGAAACGGCAGCAGTATAGCGGATTAGGGCATCAAACACAAGCCGGCAGTGAGCCGCGGCTGCCTCAGCTCAAAGGCTGCCGCCTCATTCTTCCCCATGGTACATCTTCTCGATCAGGTCTCGGTACCGATCCGAGATCACGCGGCGCTTCACTTCCAACTTCTGACTCAATGATCCGTTCTCAACCGTCAGATCGTTTGGGATGAGCTCGAATCGCTTGATCGTCTCATAGGAAGCAAGCGTCTTGTTCACGCTGTCTACGTCCGCCTCGATCGCCTCGTGCGTCGCCCCGTTGGCCGCGACGATCAGCGCGGTTGCGTACTTCCGTCCGTCGCCGACTACGATCGCTTCGAGGATCCGCGGAGATTTCTTCAGCGCGTTCTGGATTGGCTGCGGCGCGATCTTCTTTCCGCCGCTCGTGACGATGAGATCCTTCTTGCGATCGGTGATGCGTAGGAATCCGTCCGCGTCGATCTCGCCGATGTCGCCCGTGTGGAACCATCCGTCTTCCAAAGCGGTCGCGGTTTCTTCGGGCCGATTCCAGTAGCCCTTCATCACGGATGGGCCGCGCACGAGAATCTCTCCGTCTTCCGCGATGCGCACCTCCACCCCGGGAATCGGGCGACCTACCGTCCCGAGCTTGTAGTGCTTCGCCGTGTTCACGGCGATCACGGGAGACGTCTCGGTCAGGCCATAGCCTTCCATGACGGGCAAGCCCACGCCGTAGAAGAAAAGTCCGATCTCGCGAGGCAGTGCCGCTCCTCCGGAGAAACCGTATCGAATACGGCCACCGAGCCGGCGGCGCAGGACCGGATAGACCAACACGTTGGCTAGCGCGTGCTGGAGCGCGATGCCAGGCGGGATCGGTCGCCCATCGAGCTTGAGGGCCGCCCACTTCTGGGCCACGTTCCGCCCCCAAAGCGCCATCACGTCCCGTGGGAACCCGGCCGCCTTCGCCACCTCCATAATGCGATCGATCAACTTCTCGTAGAAGCGCGGCACCGCGAGCAGCAACGTGGGCCGCACCTCCATCAGATTGGACGCGGCCTTTTCGATCGACTCGGCGTAAGCGATCGTCGCTCCCGCGTAGACCATGACGTTGTAGCCCGCGGTGCGCTCGAAGATGTGGTTCAGAGGAAGGAAGGAGAGGTGGACGTCGGTGGGTCCCAGGTCGAGCGCGGTCAAAGAGGCGAGCGCGTTCGAGACGAGATTGCCATGCGTGAGCATGACCCCTTTGGGGACGCCGGTCGTGCCTGAGGTGTAGATGATGGTCGCGAGGTCGTCAGGGCCGGGGGGCGTCGCGGCCGTCGCGGCAGGCGACCCTGGCGGCGCCCCGTCCACATCAAAGCTCACCACCCATTTCAGCCCGGGCGCTTGCGAGCGCACCGACTCCACCTTCGCGCGCTGCGCCTCGCTCGACACGAAGGCTCCAACCGCGCCGGAATCGGCGAGCAACGGGCCAACGTGGTCCGCGGGCAGGGTCGCATAGATCGGCACGCACACAGCGCCGATCGAGAGCACCGCCTGGTCCGCAACGGCCCAGTCGATTCGGTTCTCGGAGAAGATGGCCACGCGGTCTCCGCGCACGACGCCGCGCCTCGTGAGATCCGCCGCCCGCGCACGCACCTGGTTCGCGAACGAATCGATCGAAACCGGAGCCCACCGACCCTCCCGTTTCACCAAGAACGCGTCCGGCTTCTTGTGTACTTCGAGAGAGTGGCGGAGCAGGTCGGGAACCGTACGAACGTCCATGCGTTGACCTCCTCACGGCACTGTGACACAGTACGGAAAGCGTGGCTAGACTCGATCGTATCCCGCCCGATTCTCGCAAGAGACCATGCGCGAAGTCGTTCTGATCGACGGATACCGGACCCCCTTCGCCAAGGCAGGCACGGCGCTCGCCGATGTCTCCGCCCGCGAGCTCGGCCGCGTCGCCGTGACGGAGCTTCTCGCCCGCTCGGGTGTGAACCCCGCCGAGATCGACGAAGTCGTCCTGGGAAACGTGGCCCAGCCTTCCGAGTCCACGAACATCGCACGCGTCGTGGCTCTCCTCTCCGGAATCCCCGAGCGCGTCCCCGCCTTCACGGTGCAGCGGAACTGCGCCTCAGGGTTGGAATCGATCGCCCAGGCTCACCAAAAGATCGCGGCGGGGGACGCCGACCTCATCATCGCGGGCGGGGCGGAATCGATGAGCCGGATCCCGTTGTACATGAGCGAGGGGCTGACCCACATGTTCGAGCGGCTCGCGCGCGCAAAGTCGCCGGGCGACAAGCTCGCTGCGCTCTCGACCGTACGACCGCGCGACTTGAAGCCGCGCATCGCGCTTGTCGAGGGGCTCACCGACCCGGTCTCGGGCCTCAACATGGGAGAGACGGCGGAGATCCTGGCGAAGGAGTTCGGGGTCTCGCGCGAGGCGCAGGATGACTTCGCGCTCCAGAGCCACCGCCGCACGGTGGCGGCGATGGAATCGGGGCGCATGGCGCAGGAGATGGTTCCGGTGTTCGCGCCGCCCTACAGGCAGGCGGTCACTGAGGACGTGGGCCCGCGCAGGGGGCAGACGCTTGAGGCGCTCGCGAAGTTGAAGCCCTACTTCGACCGCCGCTACGGAACCGTCACGGTCGGAAACTCGTGCCCTATTACGGACGGCGCAGCGGCGATCCTGGTCGCTTCCGCCGACAAGGCGCGCGAGCTTGGGTTGAAGCCCGCGGGGCGCATCAAAGGGTACGCATTCGTGGGGCTCGACCCTGCGCGGATGGGTCTTGGCCCGACCCACGCCACGCCCCTCGCGCTCAAGCGCGCGGGGGTTGCGTTCAAGGACATCGGATTGATCGAGCTGAACGAGGCCTTCGCGGCGCAGGTCATCGCGAACGAGATCGCGATGGCGTCCGCGAAGTACTGCCGCGAGAAGCTCGGACTCGAAGGTCCCATCGGCGAGATCGACCGCTCCATCATGAACGTGAACGGTGGCGCGATCGCGCTCGGGCATCCGGTCGGGGTCTCGGGCACGCGACTCGCACTCACCCTCTTGCGCGAGATGCGGAAGCGCGACGTGCCGCTGGGGCTCGCGACGCTCTGCGTGGGCGGCGGGCAGGGAGCGGCCCTCGTCCTGGAGCGCGCGGCGTGAGCGCTCCCTTGGGGATCCCGTGAGCCTCGCCTTCCGGGAGCCCGAGGAAGAGACCGGCCGCACCGAGCACGGACCGCTCCGGCTCGAAGCGCACGCTTCCGGGATCGCGCTCGTTTGGTTCGACGACCCGGCGCGGAAGGTGAACCTCCTCGATTCCGAGTCGCTGACGGCGCTCCGACGGGTACTCGACGCGCTGAGGCAGCGGAGCGATCACGCCTATCCCCGTGCGCTGATCCTCTTGAGCGGCAAGGACCAGCAGTTCATCGCGGGCGCAGACGTCGCCGAGTTCGACCGCCTCACGAGCCCGGAGGAAGCGGAAGCCAAGTCCCGCGAGGCCCAGCAGCTCTTCGAAGAGTTCTCTCTCCTGCCGTATCCCACGGTTGCCGCGATCAACGGGCCGTGCCTCGGCGGCGGAACGGAGCTTGCGCTGGCGATGCGCTACCGCCTCGCATCGAATGCGCGAAAAGTGGCGATCGGGCTCCCCGAGGTGCAGCTTGGGATCCTTCCCGGATTCGGCGGAACACAGAGACTCCCGCGGCTGATCGGGCTCCTGCCTTCGCTCGATCTCCTTCTCACGGGCCGCTCCCTCGATTCGCGCCGCGCCTACCGCGTCGGGCTAGTCGACGCGGTCCTGCCTCACGAGCGTTTCTCGGAGCGAGCGATCCAATGGACCGAGGCGCTGCTGCAAGACCCGCGCGGAGTGAAGCGCCGGGGTCCGCCTCTCGGTCTCCGTGTCATCGAGGCGATCGCTCCGCTACGCACAGCGGTCCTGGCGCAGGCGCGACGGCGCGTGCTGCAACAAACTCACGGCCACTATCCTGCGCCGCTCGAGATCATCGGCGTTCTTCGCACCACCTGGGGCGCTTCCTCGGCGGATGGTCTCAAGGTGGAGCGTGAAGCGGTCGCGCGGCTCCTCTTCACCCCCGAATCCAAGAACCTGCGTCGGATCTTCACCCTGCGTGAGGAAGCGAAGCGCAGACCCGAGACGCCGCTCGCCCGCAATGTGGGTCACGTCGCGGTCATGGGCGCGGGAACGATGGGGGGCGAGATTGCCTACCTGTTCTCGAGCCGCGGCGCGCGCGTGCGCCTTCGCGATCTCAAGCCCGATCCGCTCCTTCGCTCGCTTTCCCACGCCCGGTCGCTTTTCGAGCGCGAGGTCTCGCGCGGCCGACTCACGAAGGCCGAAATGGAGCAGGCGCTCGGAAGAATCGAGCCCGTGTTCGACCTTTCTGGGCTCAAGCGGATCGATCTCGTCTTGGAGGCTGTGGTCGAGGACCTCCCCGTGAAGCAGGCGCTTTTCCGCGAGCTGGAAGCGCAGGTTCCGGACGGGTGCGTGTTCGCGACCAACACCTCCTCTCTCTCGGTTCGCGCGATGTCGAAAGGGCTACGCGTTCCCGGACGCGTCGTTGGGATGCATTTCTTCAATCCCGCGACCCGGATGCCGCTCGTCGAGGTGATCCGGACGGATTTGAGCGATCCGACAGCGGTCCAAACCGTGATCGCGCTCGCGCGGCGCCTGGGGAAGACGCCCGTGCTGGTCGCGGACGCGCCGGGGTTTCTCGTGAACCGTGTGTTGATGCCCTACCTGAGCGAAGCCGTCGCGCTGGTGGAGCGAGGGCAGCCTGTGCGTGCCGTGGACCACGCGCTCCGTGATTTTGGGATGCCGGTCGGCCCGCTCGAGCTGCTCGATGAGATCGGGCTCGACGTCGCCCGCAAGGTGGCGCATGTGTTGAACGATTCGTTCGGGAACCGTTTATCGCAGATCACTTTGATCGACAGGCTTGTGGCCGCGGGGGAGCTTGGGAGGAAAACGGGGCTTGGTTTCTACGGCTATGAAGGTGGCCGGCGCAAAGGCGTGAACCCTGCGATCGAGTCGGGGACGCCGGAGGAGGGCCCCCTCGCGCCCCAGCAGATCGCGAATCGACTGCTCGACACGATGGTGAACGAGGCTGCGCTCGCGCTCGAAGAGCACGTCGTCGCGCGCCCTGAGGACGTGGATCTCGCGATGGTGTTTGGGACTGGCTTTCCACCATTCCGCGGCGGGCTCCTCCGCTTCGCCGACGCCGTGGGAATTGGACCGATCGTCGAGAGGCTCGCGCGCCGCCAGCAAGAGGGCGCACCCGCAGGCCCCTGCGGGCGATTGCAGCAAATGGCGCTGAGCGGGCGGTCTTTCTACAAAGACTAGTCTCCAAAAAACGCCGCCAGGATTTATACTCAAATCACCCCGCAAACCGAGCGAACCAATGCTTCGGCATTTTTGCAAATTCACCCGGAGGCCATCGTGCCGAATTTGGCAGGTGTATTGAAAGGCGAGATCCGCCGTCTGGCGCGCAAGGAAGTTAGAGCTTCCGTAAAACCTCTCCGGAAGCTCGTGACCGCGCTGCGCCGCCGGATCGCGGAACAACGCAGGCTCATGGTCGAAATGGAGCGAGCGGCGAAGCGCTCCATCGCTTCCGCACGCAAGACCGTGGTGGCGTCAGAAGGTCCCCAGATCCGATTTTCCCCGCAATGGGTCAAGGCGCATCGGAAGAAACTCGGAGTGAGCCGCCGCGTCTACGCAAAGCTTGTCGGTGTTTCGGCGCAGTCGATTTTTGGATGGGAGACGGGGCGCACAAGGCCGCGCCGGGGTGCGCTCGAATCGTGGCGGCGCATGCGCTCGATGGGGAAGCGTGAGCTGAAGGCCCTGCCGGGAGCGGCGAAACCCGGTCGCCGGGGTCGCCGGTCAGAACGGGATCGCCGAGGCCGAGCGGCGGCTGGAGCGGGCCAGGGTCGCATTGTCGCGGCGAGGGCAAGTCGTCGTCGCCGCCCGACGGCGGGGCGTCGCCGCGCCGCGAAGAAGAAGTGACCGGTTGACCGATCTCCACGATCTCGTCAAACGGCAATTCGGCTTGAACGCCGAACGCTACGTATCGAGCACCGACCATTCGAAAGGCGAAAGCCTCGACCGGATGCTCGAGCTGGTCGATCCCAAACGGGACTGGCGCGTACTCGATATCGCCACCGGGGGCGGCCACACCGCGCTTGCCTTCTCCACGCGCGTGAGCGAGGTCGTTGCGACCGACCTCACGCAAGAGATGCTCGATGCCGCGGAGCGGTTCATACGCGGCAAGGGCGTCACGAACGTGCGCTTCAGTGAAGCCGACGCCTGCTCCCTGCCCTTTCAAGATGGGGAGTTCGAGCTCGTCACCTGCCGCGTGGCGCCGCATCATTTCGCCGATTGCGCCCGATTCGTCCGCGAGATGGCGCGCGTGCTCAAGCCCGGCGGAATCGCCGCCATGATCGACAACCTCGTTCCCGAGGACCGCCCGACCGCGGATTTCATCAATGATTTCGAAAAATACCGAGATCCGAGCCACGTCCGGGCGTACACCGCGACTGCGTGGCTGCGATTTTTTCAGGACGCCGGCCTCCAAATCAACGCGACCGAAACGTTCCGGAAGGCACGCGATTTCGAGGCGTGGGCGGGATTGCAAACCGTGAGCGACCCGGTGAAAGCCGAGCTGAAGCGAAGGCTCGAGACGGCGCCGCCAGGCGCGGCCGAAGCGCTCGCGCCGGAGTGGCGTGGAGGAAGGCTCTTCTTTTACCTCACGGAGATTCTGGTGGTGGCCCGTCGGACACCGCCCCACCCTTAGAGCGTCCGCGGAGCCATCCCACGTAGGCCCAGAGCGCGTCGAGGTCGCCCGGCTCCAGGAAACGCTCAAACGCCGGCATGTGCACCGCGGCTCGACGCAGGAAGTACATCGCCAGCGGATTGGTCTCGAATCGACCTGTATTGCCCCGTCGTACCCACTCGTCGAACTCCTTTCGGTCCCGCACCAGCTCCGCGAAGTCCTCACCGTCCCAGGGTGGGATATACCCCTTGAGCGAGCCCGGATTCGGACGCGCGTAGCGGCCATCGCGCCCGTGGCAACCCGTGCATCCCAGCGCCTGGACGCGGCTGCGTCCCGCGAGAGCGAGGGAGTCCTTGGGCGAGTTTTCGCCCGAGGCTACCATCACGAAGGCGACGAGGTCGTCGATCTGATGCGGCTTGAGGCGTTTTCCAAAGGCTGGCATTCGTAGCGCGCCGGCCTCGCGGTCCGCGCGCCAGCTCTGGCTCTTCGATCGCGCGGTCGTAACGCCGTCGCGGATCCACTCGCGGACCTCCTGCTCGCTTTTCGCGTACATCATGAGCGCTTTGAAGGAGGGAACCGTCTTTTCGGCACGCCCGGGGTTCGCCGTGCCTTCCATCCCTTCGGGGCCATGGCACCCGAAACATCCGGTCGCCTCTGCGAGACGGCGGCCGCGCTCCACCGGGGTGAGCTTCGGTCGAAGCAGCGTCGTCCAGAGCGCGAGCGCCGCCAGCGAAAAGAGCACCAGAAGCTGGAGGAGCTTCTTCACAAATAGAATCGCGCGTGGGATACCGGAGGGCAGCCCACGCGCCGATTTGGATTCATGCCGGCGGGCCGACTCGTTACATCGCCGCGACGGCGTCTACTTGCAGAGACCTCGTCCCGCTCCTCATCGTGGCCGGGCCGGTGATCTTGACCTGTCCTCCAGCGTACTGCTTCGCCTGATTGAAGGCATCCGCGTTGTCGTGATTCATCGTGAGAACGTAGAGAACGCCCTTAGCGGTGAGGAGCCCCATCGGGCCCCCCTTCGTGATGCAGGTAGAGGCGCACTCCTTGTGGCCGGCACCCTTCATGCCACTCCCGAGATAGCAGCCCAAATCCACGACTTCACCCGTCATGGTCTTCGATGCGGCGGCCGGCTTCTCCGCGGCGTAGGCCAAAACGCCGAATAGGAGGAGTGCCACGGCCAAAACCAGACACGCTCCGAAGATTCGCTTCATTTAGAACTCCTTCCTGGATGGGTTTGTCACGCGTGCTGCCCGGAAAGGGATCCGTTCGGGCAGCGTATCCGATTACCAGTATACGCCCGGAACCGCTCCGTCGTGACAGAAGCTATGATCCCTTGCAGGCCTTTCTTTCTCAGCCGGCTCGGATTTTACCGGCCCAGCGAAAGATTCAGCTCCTCATCGGAGAGGATCTGCCTGCGGTTCAAGATCTGGGACGAGTCATGCTCGAAAATCATATGCGTGAGGTGATCGATTCCCACCTCCAGCTGCTTTCGAAACCCGACCATTTTGATCAAGTAAGCCGCCGCCCACAGGAGCCATGCGAGCTTCCCCGAGAGCGGCACCCCGAACAGCTCCAGCACCGAGCTGTGCTTCCCGAGCGAGATGATGTAGCCGGCCGGCTTGAACCGGAAGGGCGTCACGGGCTTTCCCTTGGCGCGCTTGACGAGCGACCCTCCGATGTAGGTTCCCATGGCGACCCCCGTTTGCGACAACGCGGGTTGGTAGGCGCCATCGGGGCGCAGCGAGGCCGCGCAGTCTCCCGCCACGAATACTTCTTCGATCGGTTTCCCCTCCGGATCGAGCGCCCGAAGGTAGTCGTCCACACGAACCCGGCCATCCTTGATATGAAGGACAGGCAGGCCGGTGACGAGATCCGGGGGACGAACGCCCGCAGTCCAGATGATCGTGAACCCCTCGACCTTGCTCCCGTCGGCGAGGTGGACGCACTTGGGCTCCACGCGGGCCGCCGGACGCCCGATGAGCATCCGTACCCCACGGCGCACGAGAAAGCGGTAGACGTAGGCTGAGTGCTCGGGCCTCGCCGCGGGAATGATGCGATCCCCCCCTTCGATGATCGTTACCGAGAGATCCTTTCGATCGAGGTGCGGGTACTTGGGAAGGAGAGTGTCGCGTGCCATGTCCATCAGCTCGGCCGCGACCTCGACGCCGGTGACGCCCCCTCCCACGATCACGAAGGATAGAAGCTTCGCCCGGTGCTCCGCCGTCTCCGCCTGCTCGGCCATCTCAAAAAGCTCCACGACGCGCGCCCGGAGGTACATCGCGTCCACGATCGTCTTGAACGGACGCGTGTGTTCCTGAGCTCCGGGGACGTTGTAGTAGTTCGTGACGCTCCCGACCGCGATGACGAGGGTGTCGTACGACATGACGAGGTTGTTGTGCAGCAGAGCCTCGCGGCGCGTGAGGTCGATGTGCGTGGCCTTGTTCTTGATGAATCGGATTTGGCGATGTCGCGCCATGTCGCGCAGCGGATAGACGATGTGCCGTGTCTCCACGGCTCCCACGGCGACTGCGGGAAGGAGAGGGTTGAACTGAAAGAAGTTCTCCTTGTCGATCAGGAGCGTGTCCCAGTAGTCGCGAGCCGCCCGGGACTTGCCGATGGAGCGGGCGATGTCGAGGCCGGCGAATCCCCCACCCAGGATCAGGAGCCGCTTCTTCCGCATGGGCGGGAGAATACCATGTCGTTGCCCTAAACCCGCCCGGGGCTTATCTTTCACCGCGGCCCTGGTCCATCTCACCGCGAGCTACGTATAAGAGAAGAATGGGACCCGATCTGCGCGAGGCTCATCCCCGGTCATGACGCGGCAGGAGCAAGACGTCGCAAGCATCAGGCGCTTGAACGCCGGCGATTCGCGCGCGCTGGAGGAGCTTTACGACAGGTACACGCCGCTGATCTATCCAATGATGTTGCGAATCCTGCGCTCGCGCCCCGAGGCGGAGGACGCCCTGCAGGAAGCCTGGGTCAAGGTATGGCGGACCGCATCGACCTACGACGGCCGGCGCGGTCCCGTGGCGGCCTGGCTGCTGACCGTGGCGCGCACGCGGGCGCTTGACCGCTATCGAAGCGCCGCCTCGCGGAAGCGCGCCGAGGCTCAGGCCGAAACCGGCCCCGCTCAGCCGGCGGAGGATCCCTCTTCGCGGCCGGCGCGAAACGAAATCGGCCAGCGCATCCGGATTGCGCTGGGCTCCCTCGAGCCGCAGCACCGCCGCGTGCTCGAGAGCGCGTACTTCGACGGGCTCTCCCAGATGGAGATCGCCGCGCGGCTCGGCGCGCCGCTCGGCACCGTGAAATCGTGGACGCGGCAGGCTCTCACGCGGCTTCGTGAGCTTCTGCCGCACGAGGAGTGGGCGTGAGCCAACATCGCGACGAGCATCTCGATCTTTGCGCGGCGTACGTGCTCGGGTGCCTCGATGAGGCCGACCGGAGCCGGCTCGAGGCACACCTCGCCGAGGCGTGCCCCGTCTGCGAGGGCGCGCTGCGGGATTTCGGCGGTAGCGCGGTGCTCCTCGCGGCGTCGGTGCCCCCGGCGCTGCCCAGCCCCGCGATCAAAGCGAGGGTCCTCGCCGCGGTACGGGGCGACGCGGGCGCGGAGGGCGGTCGCGCGAAGGAGGGGCGGATCCTTCCGATGAAGAAACGGTGGGCGCTGCCGCCCCGGTTGGGTTGGGCGCTCGCGGCCTGCTTCGTTCTCGCGACGGGGGTCCTTTTCACGACAATGACTCGGTTGAGGCAGGATTTGAACCGGGCCCGCGACCAGGTCCAGAACCTCACCCGCGATCTCGACTCCGAGCGGCGTTGGGCAGCGGTGCTGGCTTCGCCTGGTGCCCGAACCGCTTCCTTCTCGCTCACGCCGGCCGGGGAGGCCGAGCTCCGCGCGCGCGCGACGGTGGATCCCGAGACGCACCGAGCCATCCTTGTGTTCCAGAACTTCAAGGCTCCGAGTGGACGCGACTACGAGCTTTGGGCGCTTCGCGGCAATACGCCGGTATCGCTCGGGCTCATCCGGCCCGATCCGAGCGGGCGCGCCGTGCTCCGCATCGAAGACATCGGTGATCCGGCCGGCCTGACCGCGTTCGCGATCTCCCTCGAGCCGCGGGGCGGGGCGCCTACCCGGAACGAGCCAACCGGCCCGATCGTCATGATCGGATCCTTGGGAGGGTAGGGCTCCACGTCCGAGTCTCCGTTCAGGAATCCTTCGTCATCCGACGAGCCCCTCTCGGCGTGGGTACGCGCTGTCCCGGATTTCCCGAAGCGCGGCGTTCTCTTCCGCGATCTGACGCCGCTCTGGGCGGACGGCGCGGCGTGGGCGCGCGCGCTCGACGCGCTCGCTCGCCCATTCGACAAGGCTCCACCCGAAGTCGTTCTCGGAATCGAGGCGCGCGGGTTTCTCGTCGCGGCGGGGCTCGCCGCGCGGTGGCGCGCGGGGCTCATGCTGGCGCGAAAGCCGGGGAAGCTTCCGGGATCGGCCGCGCGCGAGGAGTTCACGCTCGAGTACGGGAACGAGTCGATCGAAACGCACCACGGGCTTTTCGCTCCCGGGACGCGCGTCCTGATCGCCGATGACGTGATTGCGACGGGCGGCACCGCGCTCGCCTCGCTGGCGCTGCTTAAGACGCTGGAGTTAAAGCCGGTAGGATTCGCGTTCGTCGTGGAGATTGCGTTCCTGGGCGGGAGGGCCAAGTTGGGCTCGGCCCTCCCGATTCATGCCGTCTTGAGCTACGACGCGGCGGGAGAAGCGGTCATCCGCGAATAGCCTCCCTCACCGTCCGAGCGCCGGTCCACCGGCGGGGCCCTGGGGTTTCGTGCCGCGCACCTGGACGGAGGTTACCGGCTCGACCCCGTACCGACCCTCACGCAGGATCGTGACGTCCTGAAACCCGGCCCCGCGGATGAGCTGCAGGTAGTCCACCTTCAGCGAGGCTCCCGCGATGCAGCCGACGTAGGCCTCGATCGACTCACGCGTCTCCTCCGGCAGCGGTTTCTCCAGAACGAGGTCGCTCACCAGAATGCGCCCACCGGGTCTCAACACCCGGAACGCCTCGCGGAAGACGCGGTCCTTCTCGGGGGAGAGGTTCACCACGCAATTCGACACGATGACATCGACCGACGCATCCGGTACCGGCAGATGCTCGATTTCGCCGAGGCGGAACTCGACGTTCGAGTAGCCTCCCTTGGCCGCGTTTTCCCGGGCGCGGTCGATCATCGCGGGCGTCATGTCCACGCCGATGACGTGCCCCTCCGGTCCGACCTCGCGCGCCGCCAGGAAGGCATCGACCCCCGCGCCCGAGCCGAGATCGAGCACGGTCTCACCGCGCCGTACTTCGGCCAGCCCGATCGGGTTTCCGCATCCTAGGCCCAAATCCGCTCCTGCTGGTATGGCGGCGGCGTCGGCCGCGCTGTATCCCAGCTCAGCGAGCCCGCTCGTGACCGTGTCCCCGCAGCATTCCGAACCGCTCGAGCCGCAGCATCCCGCCTTGCCCTCCGCGATCGCCCCGTACCGCTCTCGAACCGCCGTTCGGGCATCGCTTCCAGCTCCCATGGCATTTACCTCCGTTCGCCTGACTCCAGGCTCTGCAGTAGCTGCTTGAACCGCGTCATCGCGCCTGCCGTCGGGCAGTAGCAGACCCGCGGCCCGTCGATTTCCCCCTCAATCCATCCGGTCTCCTTGAGTACCTTGAGGTGCTGCGAGACGGTCGCCTGCGCGAGCGGCATCGAGTCGACGATTGCTCCGCAGACACACTCCCCACGCTCGAGCAGAAGGCGGAGGATCGCGGCCCGCGCCGGATGCGCGAGGCCCCACGCGAGGCCCGCGAGATCATCGTCCCCCTTCGCGGGGACGCGGCGTCCCCGCGGCGAAGCCGGGCGCTTCAAAAGACCGATGCGATCGACCATGGGACCGCCTCCTGGATAGGAACCCCAATGCAAAATCGTTAATCGTCAATCTACGATATGATCGGTCGCGCCGTCAAGAAGATTTTTCGACCCGCCCTGGTGGTGCTATCGTCAGGGCATGACGCGTCCGGCCACATCCTCGGTCGAGCGGCTGACGGAGGAGTATCGCGCCCTCAAGGAGGCGGCCGCCGTTGTCGACCTCGGCCGCTGGACCGTGGTCCGGGTCAGGGGTCCCGAATCGCGCGAATTCTTGCAGGGGACCGCGACACAGGATTTCGCGGCGGCTTCGGAGCCTGCAGCGGCGGCGAAGACGCTATTTCTCACCGAGAAGGGTCGGCCGGTCGCGCTCGCGTGGATCGCGTTTGCGGCGGATTCAAGCTCGGCAACGATCATCGCGGATGAAGGGGCCCGCGCGGGTCTCAGGCCTCACCTCGAGCGATTTCGCATCATGGAGGTCGTCGAGTTCGAGGGTCCGGATGGTGCGCCGCGGCTCCTCGGGGTCGCCGGGCCGGAGCGCGATCCTCTCGCCAGTGCGGTTGCCTCGAAGATCCCCGGCGCTTTGGCGATCGGTGCCGAGCCGCTTTCGTTCGTGTTGGTTCCTGCCGAGTCAGACGCCGCCTCGATCCCGGCTTCGGTCGATCCCACTTCCTTCCAGGCGTGGCGGATCCGGGTGGGCCTCCCGTTCCAAGGAATCGATCTCGACCTGGATCGCATCGCCACGGAGCTCTCCCTGCCGGAAGCCATCTCGATCACGAAGGGTTGTTACGTCGGGCAGGAAGTGGTGGCGCGCACGACACATCGGGGTCATGTGCGACGGCAGCGCGTCGGCTTCCGCTTCCCATGGCACGGCGGGCCGATCCCGAAAGGGACGGAGCTTCGGTCCGGTGGGATCGCCGCGGGCCACGTCACCAGCACAGCTTGCGAGCCCGGGAGCGGCGAAGGGCTGGGGATGGGCTACATTGCGCCCGAAACCCTTGCCCACAATCTCGATGTCCTCGCGATACAAGGTGAAAAGTCCACACACCTCAGTCTGCAATCGTGGCCACTCTGACTGTCGGTCAGGGACATTTCTGTCCAAAATGTCCCACCAGGTGACGAAAGCTGAGTCGCTCTCCGTTGACATAACTCAAGACATTTGATATAATCCCGCCCACTTCGGGGGCACACAGCGCGCGAGTCCCACGGCAGGCTCCTGCCGATCCGCGACCACCGCTTCGCTTCCAAACTTCATGGCGTTTCAGCAACGGGATCCATTTGGGTCCGCGGGGAGGTGATCGCCGCAGAAAACCCCACTCCAAGTTTTTGCCGCAGTCCCGCCTCATCGCACGTGTCACGCGACCCATCGGGGCCGCCGAAGCAGATCCTCACATCAGGAGAACAGGCGATGAATCGATTTAGACTTTTCCTGATCATTGCAATCGCCGCGCTGGCGCTCGTCGGCGCGCAGGTGGCCTTCGCCACCACGGTCCAGAAGCTGACACTCCAAGAACTCACCAAGAAATCGGAATCCATCGTCATGGCGCGCGTCGATGACGCGGTCTCGAGCTGGGACACCGCCCACAAGGAGATCTACACCTACTTTACGCTCAGCGTGCTCCAGCCCGTGAAGGGCTCGAAGGGCGTTACAACCATCACGCTTCGTCAGATCGGTGGCACGGTGGGCAACATCGCCTACGTGGTTCCCGGGATGCCGAACTTCCGCAAGGGCGAGGAAGTCGTCGTATTCCTGACCCAGAAGGACGCGGCGGGATATCCGTGGGTGATGGGGCTCCAGCAGGGCAAGTACTCGGTCACGACCGCGAAGAACGGCGTGAAGATGGTCCGCAACGACCTCGCCGGCACCGAGTTCCTCACGAAGAGCGGCGGCCATGTCGAAGCGACGACGTCGCCGGACATGCCGTTGAACGCTTTCCTCGACGGCATCAAGACGAGCCTGGATTCGGATGGGAAGGTCCAGGTCGACCCCAACCCCCCAACCGAGTAGCGGAGGACGATAGACCATGAAATCGAATCGAATTCGTATCGCCCTGGCCGCGCTCGGCGCGTTCGTCTTCGCGCTCACGCTGGTCAGTCCTGCTTCCGCATTCATCCGCCTGACCCGCCAGGGGACCACGGGTGTTGTTCAGGCTCATTGGCTCGAATCCTCGCTCCCGCTTGTGAGCGTCATCAATCCGACGAATGCCGATATTCCATCGGCGACGGCGCTTTCGGTCGTGCAGACATCGGCGGAAACGTGGGAGAACATCAATACATCCTTCTTCACGGTGAACCCAGTCGAATACACGGGGGCCCCGGGACAGGTCACTCTCGATCTCACGGACGGTCATACGCTCGACGCCGACATGGTGTTCAATGATCGGGATTTCTTCTGCTCTACGTCCTCGCCGAACCTCACGCCGCCTCCTTCCGGTCAGTCGAGCGTAGATCTCCAGTCGGTCGTCACCCACGAATACGGCCACTATTTCGGTCTCGACCACACGAGCGTCGCGAACGCGACGATGATTCCGTTCATCATCGGCGATACGCGGCAGCGCACGCTCGAGCTGGATGATATGGCCGGCAACTCGACCATCTACCCTGAATCCGCCTCGAGGCCAGGTGGGCTTTCTCCTGGTGCGATGGATTTCGCGGCGACGACAGGAACCATCAGCGGTACGGTCGTGAGCGGCTTCGACGGCTCGGCCATCTTCGGCGCGCACGTCGAGGCACTGGTCGCGGGCACCCCGGGTCCGTTGGAGGATCCTCTCAACTCCATCAGCGCGATCTCCGGCGAGCTGACGGTCCGGAATGGACTGGGTGAATACACCATCCACGGTCTCCCGGCGGGCTCCTATGACGTCCGCATCGTTCCGCTCGACGGGATTCACACCATCGCGGCGGACATCAACGTGGGCGGTATCTTCAATGGGCTCGACGTCAACTTCGAGGTCGACTACTGGAACGGTGCAAGCGAAGGCGGCAACGGCTTTACGGACCATGCGCTCGAATCGACCCCGGTGAACGTGAGCGCCGGCTCCGACGCCGGCGGGATCAATTTCATCACGAACACGTTCCCGGGCCAGGTCGAGGTAGCGCAGTACGGCCAGTTCGAGAACATCGTGACCTTCCGCAACACGGGTTTCCTGGCGAAACGGTTCGATCTTCCGTTCACGCCCCCCTACACGATCACGAAGGTCACGTTCCCCTCGTTCACGTTCAACGCGCAGCTCGGCCTGCCTCCGCTCGACGCGACGTTCCCGAGCGTGCGGCTGTGCGAGCTGAACACGGCGACGGGTCTTCCGAACCTCGCGGCGCCGCTCTTCCAGATCGCGCCCTTCGTCGGAAGCCCGAACGGTGCCAACGAGATTCCCGTCGGGGTCACCATCAACGACCCCGACAAGGTGCTCTTCTGGGCGATCCAGTTCCCGGCCCAGGCCCCCGGTTTCCCAGCGAATTTCCCGTTCCTCCGGATGGATTTCCTGGATATGGAGAGGGGGCTCTTCGCGAACGACTACAGCATCAGCACGGCGGGGACCGGTGGGACCCTCATCGATCGGAACGTCGCGGTCAGCATGACCGCGCAACTCGGGTCGCCTGACCTGACTCCGATCGTGCCCGTCGCGAACCTGGGTACCAACCAGAGAGCGACGAAATACGAGTTCACCTATTCCAACCCAGCCGATAAGCGGCTCGACGGGTTCCCGATGGCGCCCGGCTCGACCGACCACGTGAACCTCGTGCGCCGGCTCGCGTCCGGTCTGTTGGAGACCGACGGCAGCGCGGGCGGCTCCGAGCACATCTCGATGAGGACCGATACGATTCCGGCCTTCCCGAGTGGGACCCAGCTCTGGTTCGTGCAGGCAGTGGACGACGCAGGGCACAAGACCCTGACGTCCAACACGACGATTACGGGACTGAACTCGGACGCGGATGAGCACAACGGCCGCGCCAATGCCACGGAAGCGAAGCTGCTGACCCTTCCGACGGTGAATCGGCCCGAGACCTATTCGCCCGCGGGCGATCAGGACTACTATCTGATCAACGGGAAACCGGGCGATGTGATCCAGGCGAGCGCTGTCTCGACCGGTCTCGACGGCAGAAACGATCAGGACCTCGTGATGTTCATTTTCGACCAGAACGGGGATCTCGTCGCCTTCGACGACGACTCGAACGGCGGGCTCAATCCGAGAATCTCCTTCACGGTTCCGCCTGGACCTGGGAAGAGCAACGCTGCGAGGAAATTCTTCCTGGAGGTGACGGATATCCAGGGGTCGCTCTTCATTCCGAGCGGCGTGCCCCGTGTAAGGGTGCCTCAAACGTACAACCTGAGCGCCAAGGTGATCGCGGCGCCCGCGCTGGCCGGCCGGATCGGCGGCCTGGTGGGAGAGGATGGATTCGCGTTCGCGAACTCAGGACCGAATCCCGCGAACCCGCAAGCCAAGCTCCTGTATGTGTTGCCGAGAAGCGGTGGAGCGAACTACGGGGTGAAGCTCCGGATCTACGATGTGAACGGCCGTCTCGTTCGCAAGCTCGTGGATGGCGATCAGCCGGCCGGACCACACGTCGCTGTGTGGAACGGAACGGATGATTCGGGCCGCGGTGTCGCGTCGGGGCACTACTACGCCCGGATCGATGCCGGTGGCTTCTCACAGAAGGTGGGCATTACGATTCTCAAGTAATCGCCCTAGTTTCGAAGCACGCGAGGACGGGGGCCGGCGCGTTCCACCGGCCCCCGCTTCGTTTCAACCGAGGCACATGCGAGCACCATCTCCACAACTTGCGCTGACGCTCGCGCTCATCCCCCTCCTCGCCGGGGCGATCCATGCTCCCCCCGCCCGGGCGGGGACCGGCTGGATCCCTCCGCGCCCGGTCACGGTGCTCCTGCCGACCGCCACGTTCGCTCCCGGCTCGACGCATTCCATCGAGATGACGCTCCGCGCGAACGGCGCGCCCGCGAGCCTGATCTGGGCAGCAACCCCGGGAGGCGCCTTCGCGCTCGGCGTCTCGCCGCTGAACGGCTCGATCGTCGTCCCTCCGGACAGCGTCCGGCGCGTTTCGCTTTCCGTGACCGTCCCGGCACTCGCGTTCGGCGGCGCGTCTTTGTCCGTGGAGCTTACCGATCAGGTCGGGGGCGGGCACGTGGCGAAGGCGATCTCGGCGATCTTCGCGGCGACCGGCGGTAGGCCCGAGGTCTGGCCTTCCCCTTCGGCTTGGTCGGCGCCCTCAAACACCGCGGGCACGATCTCCTTCCAGGTTCATAGCATGGTGGCGAGCGCCGAGTCCGTCCAAGTCACGAACGGCCGCACCAATCCCGATCCCAACAACACCGACGGCATCTTCCCGGGCACGGAGCCCCCGGCTGACGTGAATCTGCCGGCAGGCGCCACGATCACCGTCAGCGCCCCGACGACGATCGCGGGGAGCGCCTACGGCGGGAACGCCAACGCACTGCAATGCAGCCTCACGAGCCTCGGTGGCATCTCGAACGCGATCGGCCACGCGCTCTCCTCCGCGGCGCTACCGGAGTCTTTACCGGCCGCGCTCGTTCCCGTGGGCTTGACCCCGCTGGGAGAGCCCGCGGCAGGACGCGACGGCCCGGTGGAGCTTGCGGCGCGCGGCGTGTGGCTCCTCCCGGCCGGGCTCGACGGCGTGCGCGTCCTGAGCGCGGGCACGACGCTCGCTCGGATCGGCGAGGTCGACACGGACGGAAATGGGACGGACGACCGCTTGGTGGGGCAGGTGCGCATTCCGTCGTACGCCGCGGCGCTCGCGGTCGTGCCGGGATTCGTGGGTCCGGCCGGGGACACGCTCGACCTCGGGCTACTCGCGGCGGGGCGTTCGGGGCTGATGCTCCTCGATCTGCGCACCGTGATCGATCCACCGTTCGGCACCTGGGAGGACTTCTTCGACCAGGACATGAACGGAATCGACGATCGGATTCTGCGAACGATTCCCCTTCCGGGGTTCGCGACCGACGTGGCGTGGTTTCGCGCCGCGTCGGGGCGCATCGTCGCGCTCATCGCCGACGCCGACACCGGCTCGGTGCCGACCGCGTCGGATTACAACCCAGCTTCGGTTCTCGCGGGCACGGGCTCCGGCATCGTCGCGATCGACGTGACGGCGGCGTTTGATTCCCTCGGGGGGGTCCCGTATGCCGCGGGCACTCTGCCGACCCCGGGGAGCGCGTTGGACCTTGAGCTTCGCCGCGCCGGCGCGGGCTCGACCGACTTAGCGCTTGCGGACGGGGCTCAAGGGGTCTCGGTGTACCACTTGACCGTCGGGTCCGGCGCGCCCGCCGTGGTCACCTTCGCGCCGCTCGGTTCGGTCGCGCTCTCGTCTGCGTGGGGGACGCCCTACGCTCGCGACGTCGCCTGGATCTCGAACACGCGCGACAGCATCTACCTCGCGGTGGCGGCGTCGGCTGGAGGGATGCAGATCGTTCGCGCGCCACTGGGGGGGGCGCCCGCCTTGGTGCTCGCGCAACAGACCGTGGCGCCCGCGATTGGTTTGGCCGGGACCTGGACCGGAAACATGGCCGTGGCGCAGGGAACGGGCGGCGTCGCGTTGATGCGCGTCCCCGGCGCGGCGGAGTTGGATCGGATCGCGCCCACGGCGTCCCCTCCCTACACCGCGACCGTTACGCTCTCGCGCGGTCAACTATGGACCGAAGGGCGCGCGCTCGAGGTCGCCTGGCATCGGGCGCCCAGCTCCTCTGCGACCTCCCTTCGGTTTTTGGGCACGGTGGGTCCGATTCCCGATCTTCTGGTGTCGGACGGCACGCGCGCGTTGCTGCTGCGTCCCGGACAGGCGACGATCGTGGCGGTGGGAGAGGAGCCGACGCCCCCGCGGGCGCCGCGGCTCACCGTCTCGGTGATGCCGAACCCCGTGGTGGAACGCGCAGAGATCCGCGTGTTCGATCCATCGGGAGGGTTGAGTGTCGGCGGGATGGAAGCCAGGGTATTCGATATTCAGGGGCGGCTGGTGAGAAGTCTCCTCGTCGTTTCTTCGTCTTCGGAGCCGTCGACCGCGGGTCTCGTACGCTGTATTTGGGACGGCCGCGACGACCGCGGCCGGCGCCTGGGCTCCGGCCGCTATTGGCTCCGCGTGCGCGCGGGCGGCCGCACGGCGGCGCGACCGGTGCTAATCCTGCGTTAGCAAGCCGCGCCTATCGCGCCATGCGCTGCGCCGGGGAGATGTGCGTCCAGGCCCCGCGCCCGCTGTACGTGACCCCGTAGCGCTCGTTCATGTAGCGCTGGAAATCCACGGTCGTGACCTTTCTCCAATCACCGAACGCGTCCGGATGCTCGGAGAGAAGCCAGTTCATGTCCTGCGTCATCTCGAGCCCGGCAGCCCCGTTCACGATGTAGGTCGGGACCTGGGAGCAGTTCTCCCGCCAGAGATCGAGCTGGATCTTGAGCTTGTCGTAAATCGCGCGACCCAGGGTCGCGTCCCCGTTCCCGAGCGGCCCGAGATCCCCCCGCTCCGCCTCGCGAACCGCGTCGACGAGCTTTTCTCCCACGACCCCGTTCGTCATCAAGAGCCCGCTGAAATCGGGGTAGGCGTTGTACAAGGGCTCGTGCTTTCCGCCCGGCGTGCGCCCAATCAGGAGCCATTGGAGCGCCTCGTCCGATCCCACGCGCTTGACGCAGAAATCCAGGCTCGGGTTCCGCTCCAGAAAAACGTTGGCCGCGATCGGCCGGGATTTGCGGTCGTACAACAAGTGACCCCACGTGGGATCGTAGAAGATCCGCTCGGGGAAGTAGTCGTGCGTGATCCGTCCGAGCTTGTCGATCGTTCCGCCGCCGCCGAAATCGGCGGTGACGTTTTCCAAGATCGGCTCGTTATCGGAGAGCACGAATCTCAGTCCCGGGAATCCCCCGGTGCGGGCGTAGAGGCAGCGCTCCGTCGACCAGAACACCCACCCGCGTTTCGAGTCTTTCAGGATCTCGATCCAGTCTTCCTGGCACAGGATCCCGATTTCCGGAAAAATCCGCTCGAGCTTTTCCTCCAGCTCGTTCCCCGACAAACCCTCGCGCTCGAGGTCGATCCGATAGCGGCGCTTGAGCTCCAGTCGGCGATAGACCTCGTTCCGCTCCGCCCAGAAAGCGCCCGCGGTCGTCTTGCCGGTCGCTTTTCACCTCGCCGTGGTAGTCCGTGTTCACCGTGATTATCGTGACCTCGTCCTTGAGATCGGAGAGCGGGCAGAAGTAGACGAAGTTCGAGGTCACGACCGCCTTCGAATCCGGGTCCCACAGGCGGGAATCCCGGAGCCGCGACGGAATGCCGAGCCTCTCGGCAGAGACGCGGGCACGCTTCAACAGCCGCAAGAATTGCGCGTGCTCGGCCTCGCTTCGCGGCACTCCCATGAGCGACACGATCGTGACGCGCGGGGCCTTCTTCATACCGCGCTCGCGGAAGCGATTGTCGATCTGTTTCGCGATGACCATCATCTCGGCGTCCTGCGGCGGGAAGAAGTTCGTTTGGGACGTGCGCCTCAAATACGGGACGTTCCCTCTGTGCGTGTACTGCACACCCGCGCATGAGAAGCGGCTGATCAAGGTCTTCTGCTTCGAGACGGCTTCGAGCGCCTTGAGCCAGCCGGCCGCCTCTTTCACATCCGCCTTGTGCGCGTCGAGGGTCGTCCGGGTGACCAGGCGTTTCGCCCGGCCGGTGATGACCGTGTTGAAGGAGTTCCACACCGGCCCGATGGTGGGATCGCTGGACGAATCGCGCCGCAACAGCACGTCGCCGCGGTCGTTCACGCCCAGCTCCGCGACCCCGGGGCTGAATTTCAAATAAAGCCCGTGGTCGAAGACGAGCTCGCCCAACGGGAGCTTGAGTCCGTCGAAGTGTTTCGGATTTTCGCGGGAGCGGTGGATCACGTCGAAGGGCGCGATCCAGCGTTCCTGCTCGGTGATGCCGTCTTCCCCGACGACGCGGAAGCGACGGCCCACGTTGTGAAGCGGGACCCCATTCGTGCGAAACAGATCCTGGTTGAGCGCGTCCTCCCGGACGAGCGCGATCCCGCCCGAGCGGTCGCGAAGGACTCGTTTCCCGCCCTTGCGGTCCCGAGCGCTCAGATAGGGTTCGAGATCGACGGACGGGTACGCGTGTTCGCTCACTTGGATTCCTTTTGTTTGGGGACGTTCGGCGTTGGCGCGTGGCGAGGCGGGAATCGCGGGGGACGCTCCTCCCACCGGACCCACCGCTCCCGCGGTCGCCGGACTGGCGAGCTTCTTCATCGGATCCTCCGTCTTCGGCTTCGAGTCGTCTGTCACGTCAGTCACGCCAGGGTTGATGGCGATTTG
Organism: Candidatus Eiseniibacteriota bacterium; assembly: GCA_005893265.1. Lineage (GTDB taxonomy): Bacteria > Eisenbacteria > RBG-16-71-46 > SZUA-252 > SZUA-252 > WS-7. The sequence continues at coordinate 26,879 of VBOX01000058.1, forward strand.
TTATCGGGAGTCGGCGGTCCTTACCCAAGGCGCGTGGCGTGATCCGAATCCCGGGAGGTGCCTGGCGGCGCTTGTACTCGGCCCGGTCCACCATTCGGATCACACGCTGCACGAGGGCGCGATCGTACCCCATCGCAACGATCCGCTCTACCTCGGAGTCCTCCTCGACGTACGCCTTGAGGATGGGATCGAGCTCGTCATAAGCCGGGAGGGTGTCCGTATCGCGCTGCCCCGGCCTCAGTTCCGCCGTAGGCTCCCGGGTCAGCGACCGCTCCGGAATCCATGGCGTCTGGGCCGCGGCGTTCCGATGCCGGGCCAGCTCGTATACGAGCGTCTTCGACACGTCCTTCAATACCGAGAAGCCGCCGGCCATGTCGCCGTAGAGAGTCGCGTAGCCGACCGACAGCTCGCTCTTGTTCCCGGTGGTGAGCACGAGCCAGGAGAACTTGTTCGAAAGCGCCATCAGAACGGTTCCACGGATTCTCGATTGGATGTTTTCTTCGGTCACGTCCTCCTGCGACGAGGCGAAGATCCGCTTCAAGCTCTCCCGGTACGCGTCGATCTCCGCTTCGATCGGCACGGTGAGTAGATCGATCTTGAGATTCTTCGCGAGCGCCGCCGCGTCCTCGCCGCTCTCTCGCGAGGTGATCCCCGAGGGCATGAAGGCGCCGGTCACGTGCGCTGGGCCCAAGGCGTCCGTGGCGATCGAGGCGGTGAGGGCGGAATCGATCCCGCCGCTCAATCCGATCACCACGTGCTCGAATCCATTTTTGGAGACGTAGTCGCGCGTCCCGAGCACGAGCGCTCGGTAGATCTCCTCGGCCCCGCTCGGGATCGTGACCTTCCGGGCGCCGAGCTTGGGGCGCGCCCGTCGGGGTATGGGGCGCAGCGTCACGACGCTCATCTCGGGAGCATCGTCGCGTTGCGCCGCGATCCGGCTCCGTGGGTCGTGGAGGCGTGCGCGGAAAACGCTCTCGAGATCGATATCCACGACCACCAGGTCTTCCTCGAATGCTCGCGCCTGCGCCAAGAGCTCGCCTTGGGGCCCATAGACGCGGCTGTTGCCGTCAAAGACCAGCTCGTCCTGGCCGCCGACGGTGTTCACGAACGCGACCACCGAAACGCCGTCCAGGGCTCGGGTGGAGAGCATGCGGTCCCGGGCCTCGGACTTGCCGGCGTGGAAGGGAGACGAGGATAGGTTGATCACCACCTCTGCGTCGCCGTAAACGGCGAGCGCCGCGGTCGGGCCCACGGGCGTGAAGATGTCCTCGCAGATGTTCACGCCGAACGTGAGGGCGCCTCGCTTGCAGACGAAGCACTCGTTTCCGGGGCGAAAATAGCGCACTTCGTCGAACACGCCGTAATTCGGTAGGTGGCGCTTCTGGTAGATTCCCACCACCTCGCCGTCGTGCGCGATCGCGGCCGCGTTATAGACGTCGTCCGCGCGCTGCGCGAAACCCACGATTGCGGTGATCCCGGTGGTGCCGCGCGCCACCTCCTCCAGGGCCGCCTGGTTCTGGTCGAGGAACTCCGGGCGCAAAAGAAGATCCTCGGGTGGATACCCGGTCAGCGTAAGCTCGGGAAAGGCGACCAAGTCCGTCCCTTGGTCGCGGGCACGCTCGATGGTCTCGAGGACCTTCTTGGCGTTTCCGGGGAGATCGCCGACCGTGGGATTGATCTGGGCCAGCGCGAGCCGAACGATCCGCTCGGATCGATCGCCGGCGGGCGAATCGCTGTGGCGTTTCACGGCAACAATGGTACCACGCTGGCCCATCCGGCGCCACCGATACGGAAGCAGCCCAAAGGGTTGCCGCTCCGCGTCGATCGAGGCAAAATGAAGACATCGGTTGTCGTCTTCGGCAGCAGCCGCACGCCGCCCGGGGACCCCAACTACGATCTCGCACGGGACTTGGGTCGTGCCCTTGCTCGCCGAGGCGCTGAGGTTCGCTGCGGCGGCTACGCCGGCGTCATGGGAGCGGTCGCTGAGGGCGCGAAGGGCGCGGGCGGCCGGGTAGTCGGGTGCACGCTCGATTGGTTCGACGACACGCGAGCGCCGAATCCACACCTGGACGAGGTGATTCCTTCGCCGAACCTCGCGGGCAGAATCGAGCGACTGCTCGAGGGGACGAACGCCGCGATCGCGCTTCCGGGTGGTGTCGGCACGTTGAGCGAAGTCTTCTGGCTCTGGACCCTTCTCATGCACGGAAAAGGAATGAACCGGAAGCTCGTGCTCCTGGGCGAGCCGTGGCGTGACCTCCTGGAGGTCTTGTCGCGCCGCTTCGAGGTGGATGCTCCCATCCGCGCCCTTGTGGATCTGGCCGCGACCGCCGAGCGAGCGGCTGATCTCGCGTGCGGAGGGCCGGCGTGACCGCCCGCGAGATCCCAGGCACCGACCCGACGCGCAAGATGGAGGCGGATCTCGTCCGCTTCATCTCGGAGGCGGGGTGGGAGGAGGCGCACACGCGCCGGGCGGAGGCTGCCTTCTCGGACCTCGCGATTCGGTCCTTCCGCATCCAGTGCGACACGATACCGGAGTACGGGGCGTACGCACGACATGTCGGGCGATGGTCCGGCAGGTCGGGTGATTGGCGCGAAATTCCGCCGGTGCCCTGTTCGGCCTTCAAGGAGCACGGCCTGAGCGCGGCGCGAGCCGGGGACGGGGCGGCGGTTAGAGGCGAAGCGCCGGCATCCCCCGCCGTCACGTTCGAGACGAGCGGGACGACGATCACGAGACCAGGCCGTGTGCAGCTCAAGTCGACCCGCCTCTATGAGACGTCGCTTCTCAAGAGCTTCGCTCGGCACCTCCTGCCGGACGGAGCGCGGCTCAAGATCATCATCTTCGGACCCACGCGCGCGGAATCGCCGCACTCCTCGCTCTGGTTCATGGCCGACCGTGTCGCTGGCCGATTGTGCGACGCTCCAATATGGATCGTCGAACACGGAGAACCACGATGGGAGCGCGCCGACGCGGAGCTCGCGCGTTCCCGCGACGATAGGGTGCCGGTCCTTCTCCTCGGCACCACGCTTCTCCTCCGCGCCTACGTCGAGCGGTGCGATCGGAGGGGGCTCCGCTTCGCGCTCCCCCCAGGAAGCCGGGCGATGGATACCGGAGGGGCGAAGGGAACGCGGGTCGAGCTTCTCCGGAACGACATCGCCGCTTCCTTTCACAGCGTGCTCGGGATTCCGCCAACGCACCTTGTGAACGAATATGGGATGGCGGAAATGGGGAGCCAATTCTATGAAGACACGCTCCTCGCCGCGCACGAGCGGCGCCCGGCGCGGGCCGGGTTCGTGATCCCTCCCTGGGTGCGCACCCGCGTGCTCGATCCGGAGACGATGCTCGATCTGCCCGAAGGCAGACCGGGGCTCCTCGTCCACTACGACCTCGCGAACCTCGACGTGCCGCTCGCGATTCAGACCGAGGATGTCGGCGCCGTCGCGGGCAACCGGCTCACGCTCGAGGGTCGCCTCCGCGAGGCGGAGCGGCGCGGGTGCTCGCTCCCGTTCGAGCAATTCCTCGAGCGCGAACGCGGGGCGCGAGCGGACCCCGCGCCGGGCATGCCGCGATGACGCAGGGGCTCTTTGACGCTTTCTATCTTCCGCCCGACGTGGAGCGGGACGCCGACACGAGCGTCCAACGGTTCGGCCCGCCCCACGACGCGATCGAGCTGAGGCTCGCGACGGTCAGCCCAGCCTCGATCGAGACCTGGGTCGAGGCGATCCGCTCGGCGCGCGCGGAGCATCTCGCGCGCCGGCCCGCGGCCGAGATCCATCGCGTGCTCGAGCGCGTCGCGCAGCGGTTCCTGGATCCGCAGAGTCCCGTACGCCGGAACGCCATCGCGTGGCTCGCGCACTCCGGACGTTTCTCGACCCCGATGATCGAGCGGGCGCTCACGGACACCTTCGGTCCTCTTTCGGCGGGCGGCGTTTCGCGCTGGGTCGCCTCGGAGGTGGGGTCGGCGACCGCGCTCGACCACCCCACGCCCGATCGGAAGGGGATTCCGCGACAGGCGTTCGGTCCCGAGTGGATGCTCCAGATCTACGCTGGGAACGTGCCCGGGCTACCGGTTTGGCCCTTCTACTCGGCGCTCGCCATGAAGTCGGCGCTCTTCGCGAAGGCCTCCTCACAGGAGCCGGTCTTGGCACCGCTCCTCGCGAGGACGATCGCGGAGGAGGACCGGGGCCTGGGCGCTTGCATTGCCGTCGTGTGGTGGAAAGGGGGAACCATCGAGCTTGACCGCGCGGCCGTACGACGCGCGCCCGCGGTGCTCGCGTTCGGAGGAGAGAACTCGACGATGAGCATCGCCCGCGAAACGCACCCGGAAGCCAAGATCGTGATCCACGGCTCGAAAGTGAGCGTCGCGTACATCTCCAGGGCCTCGCTCACGCGCCCGGGTCTGGGGAGCCTCGCGGCGCGGGCCGCGTTCGACGTCGCGCTCTACGATCAGCAGGGCTGCCTCTCGCCACACGCGTTCTACGTCGAGCGCGGTGGGGATGTCGGACCCGCGGCCTTCGCGTCGGCCCTGGGCGGGGCGCTCGAGACGCTCCGCGACGGGCTGCCCCGACGCGAGCCCGAAGCGAGCCAGGCCGCGCGCGTGCAGCTTTATCGTGCGCAGGCGCATTTCGAGGAGGCAACCGGAAGTCGAGGCACGCAGGTCCTTGCTTCGAGCGAGGGGACCGACTGGACCCTGGTCTACGAGGACGGTGCGCGCTTCGAGCCCACGCCCGCGTATCGCACGGTGCGCGTCCACGCGGTGGACGGGGTGCAGGAAGTCGAGGCGGCGCTTGCGCCGGCCGCGCGCTTTATCGAGGCGATCGGGCTCGAGGCAAAGGGCCGGGAGAGGGTTGCCTTAGCCGCGGCCCTGGCGGCGATGGGGGTCCCGCGTATCGCGCCCCTGGGGGCGCTCCAAAGTCCGTCCCTGGTGGGGACGCACGGCGGGCTACACCGGCTCCTGCCGTTCCTGCGATGGACGACCGTCGAGACCGGGCCCCGCTCTTCCGCGGTCCGTCGGCCGCATCGACCCAAGCGAAAATCCGGCAGGTCGCGCTAGGGGTTGACGACGAGCGTGGCCGTCATGCTCGGGTGGATGGCGCAGTGATACGGAAAGGACCCGGCCGTATTCATCTGGATCGCAGCGCTCGTAGAGCCGTTGGCGATTCCGCCGGTGTCCCACGCGCCGCCGTCCGCGGTGGCCGTGTGCGTGATGCCGCGCGTGTTGCGCCAGGCTACCGTCTGCCCCTTGTTGACCGTAACGGGCGAGGAACCGAACGCCCCGGATCCCATGTCCGCGACGATGTCGATCGTCACGTTGGCTCCACCGCCGGGTGCCACGGGGTTCGACTTCTTCTTGCAAGAAAGTGCGGTAAGGCCGAGCACGAGGATCAAGATGGCTAGCAGCGCGCCCTGGATCAGCTTCATGAAAACCTCCAGAAGGAATGGACTCCGGCTCACATCAATATACACCAGCGAACCTACGGTGGTGACCCCCGGTTGTCCTGGCCATCTGTCGCGGCCCGGGGCTTGGACCCCGCCAGGCGATTGAAACATCTAACTCACTATACGTACACATGTTATCTCAAATATTGACCAACCATTGAATCCGCTCAACACCCGAGGCTCCCGGGCCGAAATTTTCGTTAGACTCTAACCTTTGCGTAAGGGTAAGATGTGGATGTCCGGGAGGTATCGTATGGAAGCCGTCATATCGAAGCATCTCAAGGTTGGCGACTTGGCAAGGCAGACCGGCAAGTCGGTCCGGGCGCTCAGGCTTTACGAGGAGCTCGACCTGCTCCACCCGGTTGCGCGCAGCAACGGGGGATTCCGGCTGTACGACGAGTCCGCCATCACGCGAATCCGGTGGATCGAGCTCCTCCAAGAAACGGGGCTTTCGCTTCACCAGATTCAGGGCCTTCTCGAGGCCTGGCACGGAAGCAGGTACGGCCCCGAGGCGATGGCGGTCGTGCGTGAGACCTTCCAGACGAAGCTCACGGAGACGCGCCAGGCGATCATTCGCTACGAGACGCTCGCGCGCGAGCTGGAAGGAACGCTTGAGTATCTGCGCACCTGCCAAGCGTGCCGGCCGCCGCGGACGACGCAGCAGGACTGCCCGCATTGCCCCGAGGATCATGGCATGAAGCAGGAGCCGGCGCTCGTCGCGGGCTTCCACACCGACCCGGGCCGGTCCGAGAGAATCCTCCTCCACGTCGCGCCGGAGAACCCATGAGCGGAGAGCCAAGCAACGATATGCGCACGACGGAAACCGAGACCCGCGAACCCGAGGGGGCGCGCTCCATCTCCCTCACGCCCGCCGCCGTTACCTACGTGAAGCGTATCCGCGGGAACGAAGGGAAGGAAGGACAGGCGCTTCGAATCGGGGTCAAGGCGGGGGGCTGCTCGGGGTACAGTTACTTTCTCGGCTTCACGACGGAACGCCGCGGCAGCGACACCGTGCTCGAATACGAAGACTTGACCGTTTATATCGATCCGCGCTCGCTGGAGGTTCTGGCGGGGACGGAGATCGATTACCAACGCGGGCTATTGGGAACCGGCATCCAGTTCAAGAACCCGCGCGTCAAAAAGACATGTGGATGCGGGGACAGCTTCACACTTTAGGTCAGGACAAACGGAAGGAGAACATGAGCGCCACCCCCACGCTGGAAATTCGAAATCTACACATCTCGATCGACGGGAAGCCCATATTGAAGGGTCTTTCCTTGGCCGTGAACAAGGGCGAGATCCACGCCCTGATGGGACCGAACGGATCGGGCAAGAGCACGCTCGCGAACGCGCTGATGGGGAATCCAAAATACGAGGTGACCGAGGGAACCGTCTTCTACAAGGGGGAGGACGTCCTCGAGCTCTCCCCGGACGAGCGCGCGCGGAAGGGCATCTTCCTCGCGTTCCAGTACCCGACGGCCATCCCGGGCGTGAGCGTAGCGAATTTCCTCCGGAACGCGCTGA
>VBOX01000044.1 GCA_005893265.1 Candidatus Eiseniibacteriota bacterium
CGGGGCCATCCGCAGCCTCCGGTCGAGCCTCTGTACACACCGCCCGACGTCGAGCGAGCGCTCACCCAATTCGTGCCCCACGGCTACGAGGAGCCCTTTGTGCCGCTCCAAGGAGTCGAAGTCGCCCTTCACGAGGCGGGGCACATTCCTGGGGCAGCGTCGGTCGAGATCCGGTGGAAGGAGAACGGCCGGAGGGGATCGCTCGTCTTTTCCGGCGATCTGGGACGTCCGAATCGACCGATCCTGCGCGACCCCGCGCCTCTGGCGCGTGCCGACTACCTGGTGACCGAGGGGACCTACGGGGGAAAGCACCATCCCGAGGAAGCGTCGCTCCGCGACTCGCTCGGACGGGTCGTACTCCAGGCGCTCGAGCGAGGGGGGAGGATCATCATCCCCGCGTTCGCGGTCGGACGCACGCAGGAGGTCGTGTACGCCCTGGACAAGCTCTTCCTCGCGGGCCGGGTCCCGGAGGTTCCGATCTACGTGGACAGCCCGCTGGCGGCGAACGTTCAGGAAATCGTGCAGCGGCATCCGGAGGTCTACGACCAGGAGACGATGACCGGGATCCGACGCGGCGAGGATCCGCTCGGCCTTCGCCGGATCACGCTGGTGCGGGAAGCCGAGGATTCGATGAAGCTCAACGACAAGCCCGGGACGTTCATCACGATCGCGGCTTCCGGCATGTGCGAGGGGGGACGGGTGCTCCATCACCTGAAGCACACGGTCGAGGATCCCAAGAATACGATCGTGATCGTCGGTTACCAGGCGGAAGGGACGCTCGGGCGGCGCTTGGTGGAACGCAGGGAGGAGATCCGCATCTTCGGCGAGATCCACACCCTTCGGGCCACGGTCGAGGTCTTGAACGGGTTCAGCGCCCACGCCGATCACGACGCGCTCGTGGCGCAGGCGAGGTCGTGCGGCGCCCCGAAAGGATGCGCGATCGTGCACGCCGATTACGAGCGCGCCCAGGCGCTCGCCGAGGGAATCGCCGAGCTGAAGCCCCGAATCCCGTCCGAAGGGGACGTATGGGAGCTCGGATGATACGGGAGAGGAGCCGCGCGCCGCGCGCGGGCTTCCGGGTCGGAGACCGCGTTCATCACCGCGAATTCGGCGAGGGGCTCATCGTCGAGGTCCGCGAGCGTGATGGGTTCGAGGTGCTCGAGATCGCGTTTCCGGACGGCATTCGCAGGCTTACCTCCCTCTACCCGCTCGAGACCGCGCGAGGAGCCGGACGTCCTCGCGCTCCGTCGGTCCTCTCGGCTGAGCCCGCGGCGGCGCCCGTGGCCGGGGGGCTCGCGGTGCCCGCGCGCACGCAGTTCCGCGTGGCCGGGATATCGGAGGAGCTTTATCGGAGGCTGGCCGCCGGACCCTACGACGAGCCGAGCGACTTCGATTTGAGGCTCAGGATCGAGCGGTTCACGCTGCACCGCGGATTCGACCGGCTCCTCTCGCTCGATCTCCTCCACGACGTGCAGAAATACGAGCACCAGAGCCAGGCGTGCATGACGGTGCTGCGCCGGATGCGCGGTCGCTCCCTTCTCGCGGATGAGGTCGGTCTGGGAAAGACGATCGAGGCGGGCATCATTCTCAAGGAGTATCTCCTGCGCGGGTTGGTTCAGCGTGCGCTGATCCTGGTTCCGGCGTCGCTCGTCGAACAGTGGGACCAGGAGCTTCGCCGCAAGTTCGATCTCGAGTTCGCGGTCCTGAAACACGGTACGGCGTGGTGGGAGGAGCCCCTTCTGCTCGCTTCGATGGACACAGCCAAGCTTCTTCGACACCGCGACAAGGTTGCGGCCGCTTCGTTCGATCTCGTGGTCGTCGACGAAGCCCATCGGCTCAAGAACCAGAAGACGCTCGCGTGGAAATTCCTGGACCGCCTCGCGCCTCGCTATCTCCTGCTTTTGACCGCGACCCCGGTGCAGAACGACCTCCACGAGCTCTACAACCTGATCCAGCTCTTGAGGCCCGGGCTCCTCGGCACGTACCGCACGTTCGGACGCGAGTTCATGCGGCGGGGGGACAAGCGCATGCCCCAGAACACGGGGAGGCTTGCCGCGCTTCTTTCGGAGACGATGATCCGCACGACGCGGGCGAGCACGTCGATCCGCTTCCCGCGCCGCGAGGTCTCGAACATCCTCTTCGACCTTTCGCCTCCAGAGCGGGATCTTTACGACAACGTGACCCGGTTCGTTCGTCGCGTGCTCCACGCGCATCGAGAACCGCGCCGCGGCGCGATCAAGCTCACCCTGCTGACGCTTCAGAAGGAGATGGGCTCGAGCACGTTTGCGGCGATTCCTACGTTGAGCAAGCTCCTGGCAAGGGAAGGCCCGGGACTCGAGCGCTCCGAAATGGAGGATCTGCTGCGCCAGGCGCGTTCGATCGAGACGAACGCCAAGTTCGAGGGGATCGCCAAGCTGCTCGGGGGCTCGCGGGACAAGTGCGTCATCTTCACGCAGTTCCGCGCGACGCTGGAATTCCTCGCGCGCTCGCTTCGCCAACTCGGTATCAAGGTGGCGGTCTTCCACGGGGCGCTGTCCCTGCGGGAGAAGGAGGCGGCCATCGAGCAATTCCGCGACCGTGCGCGGGTTCTTGTCAGCACCGAAGCGGGGGGGGAAGGGCGGAATCTCCAGTTCTGTCACTATCTGGTCAATTACGACCTCCCTTGGAATCCGATGCGAATCGAGCAACGAATCGGCCGGCTGCATCGCCTCGGGCAGACCCAGGATGTGAAGGTCTTCAACTTCACGGCAAGGAATACCGTGGAGTCATACGTGCTCCAGATCGTTCACGAGAAGATCAACCTTTTCCGCACGGTCATCGGCGACCTGGACATGGTGCTTGGGCCTTATGCCGAGGCGGGGTCCTTCGAGGACGAGGTGTTCCGGATCTGGGCGGCCGCCAAGGGAGAGCGCGATCTCGAGCGGGAGTTCGCGAAGCTGGGCACCGCGCTCCTCGTCGGTAGGAAACGCTACGAGGCGGTGGAGGAGCTGGATCGCAAGCTCCTCGATGAGGTGGACCAGAATGGGCCATCGTAGCGGCGACCGCCGGCGGGCGGAGCTCCCGGAGATCCTCGCAGCGATCCTGGAAGCACGGGGGGCCGTGGTGTCCCGAAACGGGATGATCTGGGAGGCGGCGCTCACACCCGACCTTGAAGGCTCGCTGGGCGTCGACCGCGTGCGCCTGGTGGCGGCCCCGGCGGGACGCGCGGCGCGCGGAGCCGAAATGGATTCCGCGATGACCGAGCGGATCCTCCTTCTGGGCCGATCGCGCGGGCAGGTGACCCTCTTGGTCGCCCCGACACCCTGGCCCAAAGGAGCGACGCCGGTACCCAAGGTGTGGGCGAGGCTTCACTGGAGGATTCGGTACGGGAGCGATGAGATTCCCGAGGAGCTCCTCATCCAGGAGCTCCCGGTCGGGGGCACGGGAGGCATGCGCGTTCCGCGCGACTCGCTGCTACGGCCGCCCAGGACCGAGGAGCTCGCGCGGATTCCGAAGCCGGATCCCCAAGCGCTCGCGGCCACCTGGACCCGGGCGCTCCGGCTGTTAGAGAGCCGCACCCGTCGCAAGCTCCGGCCCCACGAGGACCGAGCGCGGCGGGAGCTTCATCGCGAGATGCGGACGCTGAGCAGCCATTATCGGTCGCTCATTGCCGAGGAGCGGGCTGGGCGGGCCCGCCGTCCCGAGGACCGGGAGGCGGGGCGCATGCTCCAGCTCAAGGAGGATTGGGAGCGCAAGCTCGTGGCGGTCATTCGGCAGCGCGCCTTCGAAGCCGAGGCGACGCTCGTGGCCGCGGCGCTCCTCGTTGCCCTGCAGGAGCGCTAGCGCCGTTTGACAGGTTTCGCCCGGCACTGCTAGACTTGCGTGCTCAACCCGTACGGAGAAATCCATGACGACTCGTCTGGTCAAGCATCAAAAGTTGACGAAACGCCAAATCAAGGAAGATCCGCTCGTCACCGCGGCGTTCCTGGGCACCCAGGTCTGGGAGCAGCACGGAACCCGGATCCTCCTTGGTTTGGGAGCCGTTGTGCTCGCCGTCCTCCTCGTCTTCTTCGTCTCCCGCACGCGCACTCAATCGGAGAACCGCGCGTCGAGCGACGTCTTCCGAGCGGAAATGTCGCTGTC
>VBOX01000059.1 GCA_005893265.1 Candidatus Eiseniibacteriota bacterium
CACGATGTACGGTACCCCCACCTGCCGCGCCAACAGGATGTGCTCCCGCGTCTGCGGCATCGGCCCGTCCGCCGCCGATACCACCAAGATCGCCCCGTCCATCTGCGCCGCACCCGTGATCATGTTCTTCACGTAATCCGCGTGCCCAGGACAGTCCACGTGCGCGTAGTGGCGCTTGTCCGTCTCGTACTCCACGTGCGCCGTCGCGATCGTGATCCCCCGCTCCCGCTCCTCCGGTGCGTTGTCGATCGACCCGTAATCCCTCACCTGGATCTTCGGATTCTTCTGCGACAACACCATCGTGATCGCCGCCGTCAACGTCGTCTTCCCGTGATCCACGTGACCGATCGTCCCCACGTTCACGTGAGGCTTGTTCCGCTCAAACTTCTGCTTCGCCATTGAGAAAAACCCTCCTACCCGAGAGGCGTGCGATCATCGAACACGAGGGGCGGGTGCCGTCTCATTTTTGAAACTCGTCACGTTCGCGATGCGGAGAATGGAGCCCACGAGCGGAATCGAACCGCTGACCTTTTGCTTACCATGCAAATGCTCTACCGACTGAGCTACGTGGGCAGTGGTGCGGCGCGCGGCAAAATCGGATGCGAGCAAGGGCCGACCTGAAACTTCAGCCCCACAAGGCGCCAAACAACCTCGAAAGCTTCCCCAACAGGACAAAATATCCCGTCCCGACCCTCTCCTCGCGGAAAAAGGTCGCCGGTAGTCGCGAACCGATGAAGCTAAACCCCCTCGAAATCGCTGTCAATAAGAAATTTGGGCCCGGCGTAGTGCCCTGTAAAGGCCGACACGATTGGCCGAGGGCTCGGAAGATAACTTCCTAAGTCATTCGTTTACAGCGTGATGCTATCGGTGGAAACGTGTGAATAACCAGGTAAGGAGGAAAAATGGAGCGGGAAACGGGATTCGAACCCGCGACCCTCAGCTTGGAAGGCTGACGCTCTAGCCACTGAGCTATTCCCGCTCAAAGCCTTGAGTCCCGCCGGCGCGTCCGCCGGACGGGCATTTCACCTAGATCCTAGCTCGTTTCGTCTAGATGTTTCGTCTAGATATGGAGGGGGAAGGATTCGAACCTTCGAAGGCTAAGCCGGCAGATTTACAGTCTGCTCCCTTTGTCCACTCGGGAACCCCTCCGGCATACCAACCCTTGCTGAATTAAGATCTGGAGCTGGCGAAGGGACTCGAACCCCCAACCGCCTCATTACAAATGAGATGCTCTACCAATTGAGCTACGCCAGCCCTCGGCGGACTCCCCGCGAGCGCGGGCGGACTCGCCGGGCGCAGTGTACGTGCATGGACCCGAACGCGTCAACTGACGGACCGGAGCTTGGCGCTGCGGTGATTGCGGATCGGTATGCGGTGACTACTCGATTCGGGCCGCGCGAGCGGAAGCGGTGCGGAGTGATGAGAGGAGCGAGTCGACCGAGATCACTCCCTCGGCTCGATCCCCGATCGGCGCGTCCATCACGCGCGCCAGGTCGAAATGGAAGCGGCTCCCATCCCCGAGCGCGCTCTCGGCCCAGATCTTCCCATGGTGCGCTTCGACGATTCCCTTGCAGATCGCGAGCCCGAGCCCTGTGCCTCCCTGCTCGCGCGTGGCGGAATCGGCGACTTGGTAGAACTTCCCGAAGATCCGGATCAGGTCGTCGGGGGCAATGCCCTTCCCCTGATCCGACACGATCACCTCGTACTCGCGATCGTGCCCCTTGAGCTCGATCGTCACCTTGCCGCCCGGCTTCGAGAATTTGATCGCGTTCGCGATCAGGTTCTCGAGCACCTGCATGATTCGCTGAGGATCGGCCAGCACCATCGCGGGCTCGCTCGGAAGCCTTGCCTCGACCTCGATGCCCTGCCCACCCGGAAGCTGCGGCACCCAGAAGAGACATTTCTCGATGAGGTCGTTCAGCGAGGTCGGCTGGAATTGGATCGAAAGGACGCCCGCTTCGATCTTCGAGACGTCGAGGATGTCCTTCACGAGCCGGATGAGACGCTCCACCGATTCCTGACAGAATGCGATGAGCTGCCGCTGGTCGGCGGTGTATTCGAACTTGGGGCTCGAGACGAGAATATCGAGGGAGCTCTTCATGACCGTGAGCGGCGTGCGCACCTCGTGCGACGCGATGGAAAGGAATTCGCTCTTCGAGCGATCCACCGCCCGCACCTGCTCGAAGAGGCGCGCGTTTCCCACGGCTGCGGATACCTGGCGCGCGAAGAGCGCCGCGAGCGATATCCCCTCCGGATGAAACTGCGACCGGCTTCCGAGCGCAATCAGAACGCCCAACGTCTGGTCGCTCACGCGGAGCGGGGCGGCGAGAGCGTAGTCGCCGGGGCGGTCGAGCAGCATGGGTAGCCCCGCGGCGGCGAACTCGTTTCGCGCGAGGAGCCGCGTGTCGCCGCGGAGCACCTCCTCGAGCAGCGTCACCGGCGTGTCCCATCCTTCGATATCGAGCCTGCCGGGCCCGGACCGCGACCATTGGCGTACCGATGTGTCCCGGGGGCCCATCGCTCCCGCGAAGGCCTCCTCGCCGCCGCAGATCGCGCGGAGCCCGCGCGAAGCGGTCTCAAGCATGCGCGGCAGCTCGAGTGTGGACGCCACCTGCGAGCCGGTCCGATGCAGCTCACGCAGGAGCGCCTGCTGCTCGTCGTTTTTCGCCTTCGATGCCTCGAGGCTCTTGGCCATCAGGTTGAACGCATATCCGAGGGCGCCGAGCTCATTCCGGCTTTGGCTCAAGACCCGCGCCCTAAGATTGCCCCTGGCGATTTCATCGACGCCGCGAAGCAGCTCCTCGATCGGCCGGGTGACCCAGCGCGAGGCCAGGTTCGACGCGACGACGCTCACCACGAGCCCGACCAGGAAGATCGCGATCGAGACATACCAGAGCAGCCGGACTTCCTGGATCAACCCCGCCGCGCTCAGCTCCACGACGACGAGCCCGACCGAGCCGCCGTGCGGTCCGATGATCGGGCTCACCGCCACCGCGCGCGCGCGCTGGGGATTGGTGATGTCGAGGATCTCGGCGGTCGTGCCCGCCATGCCCTGGTGAATGAGGAATGAAGAGATGGACAATGTCCGGGTTCGCGCGTCGCAGCGCGCCCAGGCTCTGGACGATGTCTCGGAACGGACGCGAGTTGAAGTCCTGGGGCGTGCGCACGGCGCGATGGTCTTCCAGGCTCACGAGGGCGGACGCGGTCTCGGCCGCCGAGGACGCGCTCGCGATCAGCTGGCGGCGGAGGGCGGCTTGCCCATTCTGATAGAGCAGGACGGTCGCTAGAACGAGGAAGGCGCTTCCTACTGCGAGGAAGAGGATCTGAAGCTCGTCTTTGAGTGTGCTCGGCCGCTGAAAGATACGCATCGGCTGGCTTGGTAGATCCTCAATCGGGATTAGGGTTTTCGCCGGGCGCGCGTCCCCCCTTTTTGGTCCTCGAGAACGTAGCCCAGGGCCTCGATCTTTGCCCTAAGGTCATCGGCCCGTTGCCATTGCTTCTGGAGGCGCGCCTCATCCCTTTGTCTCACAAGGGCTTGCACCTCGTCCGGGGCCGCCGTTTCCTCGGCTTGGGCCCCCCAGAATAGACCGAGGGTCTCCCCCAGCCGTCTCAGGGTGCGGCTCGCCTCCGGCAGGGCGGCTCGCTCGCTCGGGGTGGAAGCGTCCGATTCCGCCACGCGGTTGATGGCCTTTGCGAGATCGAACAAGTGCCCCTGGGCTTTGGCCGAGTTGAAATCGTCGTCCATCGATTCTTCGAACAGCCGCGCCGTTTCCTCTATTTCGGCCTGCAGGCCCGTGGGCTCCGCGGCGGATGCCCCGCGCGCACTGGCGGACCCGGCCGCCGCGCCGTCCTGCGCTCCCACCGCCCTCTCCCCCGTCGCGAGCGCCGCGCGCAGCCTCGCGTAGGCGGTTCCCGCCTCGCGCAGCCGTTCCTCGCTCCACTCGATCGGGCTTCGATAATGGGTGCTCTGGAGGTAGAAGCGGATCACCTGAGGCTCCACCTGACGCGCGACGTCTTCGATCAGGAAGAAATGCTGCTCCGATTTCGACATCTTCGTCCCGCTCAGGAGGACCAGGCCGTTCTCGACCCAATAGCGGGCGAACGGTTTCCCGGTCGCGGCCTCGGTTTGCGCGATCTCATTTTCGTGATGCGGGAAGATGAGGTCTTGCCCGCCCCCGTGAAAATCGAACGTGTCTCCCAGATACTTCATCGCCATCGCCGAGCACTCGATGTGCCAGCCCGGGCGCCCCGGCCCCCACGGGCTCGGCCACGAAGGCTCCCCCGGCTTCGCCCCCTTCCAGAGAGTGAAATCGAGCGGGTCGCGCTTTGACTCCCCGACCTCGATCCGAACGCCCGATCGCAGCTCGTCGAGCTTCCGCCCGGAAAGCTCCCCGTACTTGGGGTAGCTCCGCACGTCGAAGTAGACGTCGCCTCCTGAGGCGTAGGCGTGCCCTTTCGCGATCAATCGCTGGATCAACTCGATGATCTCCGGCACGTGCTCGGTCGCGCGCGGATAGTGCGTCGCACGCTTGATGTTCAGCAGGTCGGCGTAGGTGAGAAACGCCTCCATGTTCCGCTCCGAAACGTCGCCGAACGGGACGCCCTCACGGTTCGCCCGGTCGATGATCCTGTCGTCGATGTCGGTGAAGTTGGTGACGTAGGTGACCGCGAACCCCTTCGCCTCGAGGTAGCGGCGCATGACGTCTCCCGCGACCGCGTATCGCATGTGACCGACATGGGGTTTGTCCTGCACCGTCATTCCGCAGACGTACATGCCCGCGCGCTTGGGATGGACCGGCTCGAAGGGAAGCTTCTGCCGCCGGCGCGTGTCGTAGACGCGCAGGCTCACGTAGTACCCGCGGATCCCGCCGAGGGACGAACCGAGATCCCCTCCTGACGGAGGCGATGCAGGGCCGCCATGCGAAGCTCGCGCATCATCTCGAGCCGCTGCCCGGGATTGGTCTTGACCTGTAAGAGCACCGTGAAGTAGCCGGCGTAGATGTCTTCGATCCCGAGAACCTTGGGTTCCCCTTCGAGATGGGGCTTCACGGCGGGATCCTCGGCGAAACGCGTGAGCATTTCCCGGAGAACGGCCACGACGTGCTTCGGATCCTCCACGGCGTCGATCGGGATACGGACGGTCGGCTGCGACCAGCTGCGCGAGAGGTTCGTGACGACCTTAATCTCGCTGTTCGGAATGAAATGGAGCGCGCCTTCTCCGTCACGAAGCTCCGTGTGCTGCAGCGACAGGAACTGCACCTTTCCCGATACGCCCGCGGTGCGCACCACGTCCCCTACCGCGAACTGATTGTCGAGAATGATGAACACGCCCGCGATCCAATCCCGAACCAAGGTCTGGGCCCCGAGCCCCGCGGCGATGCCGAAGCCCCCGGCCGCCGCGAGCCCCGGCGTGATATCGAAGCCCAGCTCGCGGATCGCCATGAGCGAGGCCACGAGCACGAGCACGAGCCACGTGACGCTCCGGAGGATCTGTCCCAGGGTCTTGGCGCGCTTCTCGCGCTCGATCGCGAAGCCCTGGGTGCCGGCGCGAATCGCACGCTCGATCCGTCCGATCGCGATCGCGGCGAGGCGCGAGAACAGGAACGCGGAGATGATGATGAGGCCGATTCGGATCAGGATCGTCACGATGTCGGTGGTCGGCAGGGCGGCGGGCACGTTCATCGCGGGGCCCGGATCGGGGTTGATTCCACGATGGTGCGCACGAGGTCCTCGTAGCTCTTGCCGACCGCCGCGGCCGCCTTCGGCACGAGGCTCATCTCGGTCATGCCGGGAACCGTGTTCACCTCCAGGCAGTACGGCGTGCCGTCCTCGTGCAGGCGGAAATCGACCCGCGCAACGCCGCGGCAGCGCAGCGCGCGGCAGGCCCTGAGCCCCAGGCTCAGGAGCCGCTCGCTCGTCTCATGCGGAATCTTGGCGGGTACTTCGTAGCGGCTCGCGCCCGCGGTGTACTTGTGCTCGTAGTCGTAGAAGCCCACCTCGGGGATGATCTCGACGACCGGGAGCGCCAAGTTATCGAGGACCGACACGGTGACCTCGCGACCGGGGATGTACCGCTCGACGAGGGCCAGCCGGCCGTAACGCCGCGCGGTCAGGAGAGCGCTTTTGAGCTTCGCCCGCTCGCTCACGACCGTGATCCCCACGGTCGACCCCTGGTCGTTCGGCTTGACGATGACCGGAAAGCCGCCCAGCCGCTCGATCTCCTCGTCGTCCAGCTCCGGGATCCATGGCTGCGACGGATCCTCGGGCGCCCAGCGCTCCACCCACTCCGGCGTGGGAATCCCCTCCTGGACGAAGATCCGCTTGGACATCGCCTTGTCCATCGCGAGAGCCGAGGCGAGCACCCCCGAGCCGGTGTACGGAACCTGCGCGAGATCGAGGAGCGCCTGAAGCGTTCCATTCTCCCCGTCGCCGCCGTGCAGCGCGACGAATACGAGCTCGATGTCCCGCGGCATCCCGCGGACGAACGGTTCGAGCCCGATGTTGGCGGCGGCCTGCGGGAGCGTGGTCGGCGCGATGGCGGAGCCGCCCGGCTGCTTGAGCGCCGCATGCAGCTCCTTTTCCTCTAAGAGCTTTCCCGTTCCCGTATCGAGCAGGACCACGTCATGGCCGAGGCTCAGGAGCGCGCGGCTCACGCCCGCCCCCGTTCGAATCGAGATCTCCCGCTCAGCGCTCGTGCCACCCATCAGAACCGCGATCCTCATGCTCCCGTCACCTCCACCAGAGCCACAGCCATGGCCGCGATTCCCTCTGCTCGACCCAGCGCGCCGAGCCGCTCGTTCGTCGTCGCCTTGACCGACACCTGCTCGGGATTCAAGGACAGGGCCCGGGCGAGCCGTTCCCGCATCTCATCCACGTGGGGGCCGACGCGCGGTGATTCCAGAATCAGGGTCGAGTCCACATTCACCACGCGCGCGCCTCTTTCCTGGATTAGCCCTTGGATCCGCTCAAGAAGGTGGAGGCTCGATACGCTTCGGTAGGCGGGATCCGTATCGGGGAAATGGGCGCCCAAGTCGCCGAGCCCCATCGCGCCCAGGAGCGCGTCGCCGATTGCGTGCGCCAGCGCGTCGCCGTCGGAATGCGCCTTGAGCCCGCGATCATGCGCGAGGGGGACACCGCCCAGGACCAATGGGAACCCGCGCTCGAGACGATGGATGTCGTAGCCGATTCCGACACGATATCCACCCATCATCCCTCCGATTCATGTCCTGCCTTGAGCCACGCTTCCAGCACGACGAGGTCGCCGGGTTCGGTGAGCTTGAGATTCGCCGCTTCGCCCGCCACGACGGCGATTTCGGAGCCGAGCCTCTCGACCAGCATCGCGTCGTCGGTCGCTTCCGCATGTTGCTCTCCGGCGAGCGCGTGGGCGCGCGCGAGTATATCACGCGCGAAGATCTGGGGCGTCTGGGCCCCCGAAAGCCCCTCGCGCGGGACCGAACGCAGGACCCGGCCGCCGGCGACTTCCTTCAGAGTATCGCGGACCGGACAGGCAGGGATCGCGGCGCCGGTGGTCCGCGCGGCCTGGAGCACACGCTCGATCAAAACCGGCGTCACGAGCACGCGGGCCACATCGTGCACGGCGATGAAGGGAAGGGAGCGGGCAAGGGAGTCGATTCCGATCCGCACCGAATCCCGGCGCGTCTCCCCGCCCGGCGAAATCGCGATGCGCGCCCTGCGCGGATTCTGGCGGGAGGAGGCGATGCGCTCCGCGTCGTGAAGCAGCGCGGGAGGAACGACCACCGCGATCTCCCCGACGGCTTCGACCTCGAGAAACGTATCGAGGACGCGTTGGAGCGCGGGGCGCCCGCCCACCTCGAGGAGAAGCTTCGGCCCGAGCGCGCCCATGCGGCGACCCTCCCCCGCACCGGCCAGGATGACCGCCAGATCCACGCCTCAGCCCCGTGTCGAGGTGCGCGCGGGCCGTGGGCCCGGAGACGGTCGCGTGGTCCCCGCGGCGCGCGCCGGGAAGCACCGATCGATCGCTTCGTCCAGCGTCGCGGCGGCGACGTGCTCGATCGTCGAAGCGGCCTTCCCCTTCCCGGACTCCGCCGCGGGGGCGTTTCGCTTGGGGATCACGGCCGAGCGGAAACCGAGGCGCACCGCCTCTTGAAGCCTGCGCTCCATATGGGGCACGGGCCTCAGCTCCCCTCCGAGTCCGACCTCGCCTACCGCGACCATGTCGGGGGCCAGGGGAATGTCGAGAAAGCTCGACGCGAGGGCGAGCGCAAGGCCCAGGTCCGCCGCCGGCTCCTCGAGCCGGATGCCCCCCGCCACGTTGACGAACACGTCGGTGCCCGCGAGCGAGAGCCCCGCCCGCTTTTCGAGCACGGCGATCACGACGGCGAGGCGCCTCGGATCCACGCCCTGCGCGACCCGCTGCGGGTTCGCGAAGTGGGTCGGGGCCACGAGCGCCTGCACCTCGACGAGGAGCGGGCGGGATCCTTCAATGGACGCGACGACGGCTGAGCCCGGAACCTCGAGTCCGCGGTCCCGCAGGAGGCGCTCCGAGGGATTCTCCACCTCGGAGAGGCCGTCGCCGCGCATCTCGAAGACGCCGATCTCGTTGGTCGAGCCGAAGCGGTTCTTCGCGGCGCTCAGGATCCGGTATTCGTGGTGAGCGTCCCCTTCCAGGTAGAGTACGACGTCGACCATGTGCTCCAGCGTTCGCGGCCCGGCCACGGAGCCGTCCTTCGTGACGTGTCCGATCAGGATGACCGGAAGGGAGCGATCCTTGGCGAGGCGAAGGAGCCTCAAGCCGCATTCCCGGACCTGCGACACGCTGCCCGGCGCCGCGTTGAGCGACGGGACGTAGAGCGTCTGGATCGAATCGATCACGAGAAGGGACGGATTCAGGCGGTCGACTTCGGCCGCGATCGCGTCCAAGTCGATCTCGGAATGAAGCCAAAGGTGATCCGCGGCCCCGCGGAGCGCGATCCGCTCGGCGCGCATCCGGGCTTGCCTCGGCGACTCCTCTCCGGAGACGTAGAGCACGCTGTGCTCCGCGCGGCCCAAGGCGCCCGCCAGCTGGAGGGCCAGGGTGGATTTCCCGATGCCGGGATCACCGCCGATCAGAACCAGCGAGCCCGGGACGAGTCCGCCGCCGAGGACGCGGTCCAGCTCGCCGATTCCGGAGCGGCGGCGGTCCTCGCCGCGTCCTTCGATATCGGCGAGGCGCTTGGGCTCCGGGGCTCCGGCGCCCACGCCGTAACCGTGTTTCTCCGGGTGCGTCGAGGCTCGGGGTGTCTCTTCCACGGCGGTATTCCACTCGTTGCAGTGCGGGCAGCGACCGAACCATTTGGGGCTCTCGTTACCGCAGGCGGAGCAGAGAAAAACCGTACGGAGTGCGGAGGATGAAGGTGCCTTCTTGGCCATTGCGTGATCTCCCGAGCGGGCCTTCGGGGCCGATGTCCGCTAGAAAATACCGATCTTGAGATAGCGCTTCGGGTTTTTCTTGATGTCCTTCACCAGGTCGTTGGTGTTGCGGAGCGTCTCTTTGAGCTCGTCATAGAGCGAGGAATCCGCGATCGCCTTCCCCAGCGATCCCTGTTGGTTGTCGATCCGCGAGACCACGCGGTTGAGCGACCCGGCGGTCACGGAGAGCTGCTCGGAAAGCGCGGTGAGCCGTTGCGAGGCCGTTCCGAAGTCGCGGATCGAGGAGGTGACCTGGTCCGAGTTGGTCGACGCGATCGTCTTGATTTGGTGCGCCGCGCTCTTGAAATCAAGGATGGCCTGCCTGAGATCCTCCTGATTCCTCTCGACCGCATTTGAAAGGTTCGACGACATCTTCTCGAGATTCTTCGAAGCCCGCTCCATCGTGGCCGGATCGACGGCGTCCAGGAATTCATTGAGCCGCGAGGATAGCTCCGTTGCTTGCGTGATGAGCTCCCCCGCACCCGAGATCACTTCGGGGACGCCCGACTGGAAACGGCCGGGGATGGGCTTCGAGGTATCGTACCGGCCGGGCGCCGATCCGGGGTCCAAGGCCAGGAACTTCTCCCCCATGAAGCCGATGTTCGCGACCCGGATCATCGCGTCGGGGTGGAGAACCACGTCCCGGTCGATCTCGAACTCCACGCGCACGCCCTGGTCCAGGAGCCTCACCTCGCGGACGACGCCCTTCCTGACGCCGCGCACCGAGACCGGATCCCCCTCGGATAGATTCCCGACCTCCTCGAACCGGGCCACGAGGATCTTCTTCTTCTGTCCGAGACGGTACTCCTTGATCCACGCGATGCCCGCTAAGAGCATCACGAGGGCGAGGAGGCCCGTGATCCCGACCTGGATGGCGGCTCGGCGCGACGTATGGTTCATCCCTGACCCTTTACGTGGGGAGGAGAGGCCCTTCGGCGCTCCCCTCGATGAACTGCCTCACCGCTGGATCGGCCGACGCCTGGATCTCTGCAGGGGTTCCGATCGCGTGGATCCGGCCCTCGTGGAGCATCGCGATCCGGTCGGCGATGTGATAAGCGCTGCGCATGTCGTGGGTCACGGCGATCGAGGTGATTCCAAGCCGCTCTTGTAGCCGGCGGATCAGCCGATTGATCAGGTCGGCCGTGATCGGATCGAGCCCCGTGGTCGGCTCGTCGTAGAGCATGATCTTCGGATTCAAGGCGAGCGCACGCGCCAGGGCGGCGCGCTTCTTCATCCCGCCGCTCAAGCTCGAGGGACGCATGGTCTCCACTCCTTCGAGGCCAACCAGGTGCAGCTTCTCGTGGACCAACAGGTCGACCTGCGTCTCGGCGATCCGCGTGTGCTCGCGAAGCGGCAGCCCCACATTTTCGGCTATGGAGAGCGAATCGAACAAAGCGCCTCCCTGGAAGAGCATCCCCATCCGTTTTCTGAGATCCAATAGTTCCTTGACGCTGAGCGCGGGCACGTCTTGGCCGTCGACGCGCACGGCTCCGCGGTCTGGATCGATCAGTCCGACGACGTGCTTCAAGAGCACGGACTTCCCTGTGCCGCTCCGGCCGATGATGACGACCGACTCTCCCTCCGCGACCGTCAAGTCGACGCCGCGAAGCACCTCCTTCGCGCCGAGCCGCTTCCAGACCCCTTCGATCACGATCGAGGGATCAGGCAAAGAGCACCCGGAACAGGAACGACGCGAGGAGGTAGTCCACGATGAGAATCAAGAGGCACGATGCCACGACCGCATGCGTCGTCGCGACCCCCACCCCTTCGGCTCCTCCTTCGCTCTTCAGCCCGTAATAACATCCCATCGTCGAGATGATCGCACCGAAGAAAAACGACTTGATCAACCCCGAGAACACGTCGCGCAGATGGAAATAGAGCCTGAGCCCGCTCGTGAACGTATGTCCGCTCACGTCGAGCGTGAACACCGCAACCAGGTACCCGCCGAAAATCGCGACCATGTCCGCGAAGATCGTGAGCACGGGAAGCATGAGCGTCGCGGCCACGACCCGCGGGACGACCAGGTACCGCGTCGGGCTGATTCCCATGGTTTCCATCGCGTCCACCTGTTCGGTCACGCGCATGGTGCCCAGCTCGGCGGCGATCGAGGCTCCGACGCGCCCGCCCACGACGAGCGCGGTAAGCACCGGCCCCAGCTCGATCACCACAGACTTCCCGATCACGGTGCCCAGGTAAATCATCGGCACATAGTCGCGGAACTGATAGCTCGCTTGCACCGCGGCCACGGCGCCCGTAAATAGCGCTACAATCAGCGTCAACGGCATCGAGCCGATGCCGATCGCCATCATTTGTTGCACGAGGAGGGGGAGTTTCCGGAGGCCCCCGGGGAGCTCGCGGAGCACGTCCCCAAGGAGGATGAGCACCTCCCCCGCGTCCCTGAGGCCGTTGAGGATGAAGCGAAACGGGGCGCGGTCGGCGAGCTGCTCGGCGCTCGTCTCGTTCACGCGGGCGCTAGAACTTCGGCTCCGGTACGCTTCGGAGCGACTCGAACCGGGTGCACTCGCTCACGAACGCGAGATCCACGCTTCCGGTCGGGCCGTTGCGCTGCTTCGCGATGATGATCTCCGCCTTGCCATCGCGGTTCGCGGGGTCGGTCTCGTACACCTCGGGGCGATAGACGAAGAGCACCACGTCCGCATCCTGCTCGATCGCGCCCGATTCGCGAAGATCGGAGAGCACCGGGCGCTTCGCGCCTCCACGCGTCTCCACCGCCCGGGAGAGCTGGGAGAGCGCGATGACGGGAACGTGGAGCTCCTTGGCGAGCGCTTTCAGCGAGCGCGAAATGGCGGAGATCTCCTGCTGGCGATTCTCGGATGACTCGGGTCCTCGGACCAGCTGCAGATAGTCGATGATGATGAGCCCGAGCGGCACTTCGGAGACGAGTCGCCTCGCCTTGGCCCTCATCTCGAGGATGCTCATCGCCGCGGTGTCGTCGATGTAGATCGGCGCTTCGTGGAGCTGCGCGGCCGCGTTTTGGAGCCGCTTGTACTCGTCGTTGCTCGCGTAGCCGCGGCGGATCTTATGGATGTCGACCCGCGCGAGGGAGCACATCAGCCGCTGGACGAGCGACTCCTTGGACATTTCCAGGCTGAAAACCGCGATCGCCTGACGCTCGGCCGGTTTCAGGTGGACCGCGACGTTCTCCGCGATGTTCATCGCGAAGCTCGTCTTACCCATCGAGGGGCGGCCGGCGATCACGACGAAGTCCGATTTCTGAAATCCCGCGGTCATCTCGTCCAGGTCGTAAAACCCAGAGGGTACCCCCGTGACGTGGACCTTGCGCTGACGATACTCCTCGATCGCGGAGTAACCCTGCAGCACGAGCTGGCGCATCGGGTGAAATCCCGTGCGGAGCCGGTCGTCCGAGATCGCGAAGATCGCTTGCTCGGCGCGGTCCAAGAGCGCGGCGGGCTCCTTCCTCTGGTCGTAGCATTCCCCGACAATCTCGGTCCCGACGTCGATCAAGCGGCGGAGCGTCGCTTTCTCGTTCACGATCTTGCAGTAATGCTCGACGTTCGCCGCGGTGGCGACGAACTGGTCCAAACTCGTGAGGTAGGTCGCGCCGCCGACCGCCTCCAGGTCCTTCTTTCGCTTGAGGTCCTCGACCAGGGTAACCAGGTCCACCGCCTCGTTCCGATCGAAGAGGCTGATCATCGAGCGCCAGATCTTGCGATGCGTCTCGCGGTAGAAGGAGCGCTCGTCGAGGTTCTGGATCGCGGCGGCGATCGCGTCGCGCGAGAGGAGCATCGCCCCCAGCACCGAGCGCTCGGCGTCCAGGGACTGGGGAGGTATCCGTCCTCCCTCCACGACGTCCTCCTTCTCGAAGGGCCGGCGCTCGACCGCGACCCGTCCTGCCGCACGCTCCATTACAGGCTCCTCAACTCGCCCCTTGGGCTTTCAAGGTGTCACGCACGCGCTGCAGGTCCTCCCAGGCTTCGCGCTTCAAGCCGGGATTTCGAAGGAGCGCTGCGGGATGATACGTCGGGATGAGCGGAATACCCTTGTATTCAAACGTGCGTCCCCTGAGGGAGGCCATGGAGGATTTGGTCTTTAGCAGAGCCTGCACCGCCGAGAGGCCGAGCGCGCAGATGAGGGCCGGACGGACGAGCGCAAGCTGCTGCTCCAGATACGGCATGCACTGGTCCACCTCGTCCTGCAGCGGAGTCCGATTCTCGGGGGGCCTGCACTTGAGCACGTTGCAGATGTAGACCTCGTCCCGGCGAAGCTGAATGGCGGCGATCATCTTGTCGAGAAGCTGCCCCGCGCGCCCCACGAAAGGAAGACCCTTCAAGTCCTCGTCTCGGCCCGGCGCTTCCCCGATGAGGAGAAGCTTCGCCTTCACGCTTCCATCCGCGAACACCGTATTCGTGCGGGTCTCGCAGAGACGGCACTTGCGGCATTCGGAGACGAGACGAGCCAGCGTGCCCAGGTCATCGGGGAGGTCCTCCCGTACCGAGAGGCCGGCCGGGGAGGGCACCAGCGACTCGAACCCCGGGAGCGCGATCGTGCTGGCCCGGGTCGTGGAGTCGGCGGTGAACGAGTGGGGGGTGAATGGATCAGGCGATGAGGCCAAGGGCGCCACCTGGGCCCGCGACGCCTCGTCTCGCGGTCGAGGGCCGGTGTCCGCAGGTTGCATCGCGCGGCCCGCCAGCGTCACGTACGCGCGCCCCCGAGCACGCTCGCGTTCCAGGAGCACACGCGCCTCGCGCGCCAACCCCGTCAGCTCCTCCCGCGGATCACTCACCGCACGACCTCGGTCTCCAGAGCGCGCGCGACGCGATGCAGGATCGCGCGCGCCACGTCGCGCTTGGAGCGCAGCCCCAGGTGCTCTGCCTCCCCCGAGCGGTCGAGCAGGATCACTTCGTTCTGGTCCGAGCCGAACGCAGAGCCCGGCTTGAGCGGGTTGTTGATCGCGATGAGGTCGAGCCCCTTTCGCTTGAGCTTCTCCATGCCGCCCCGCTCTTCGTCCTCGGTCTCGATGGCGAACCCGACGATCTGCTTCTTCGGAAACTCCTTCCGGATCGATGCCAGAATATCCTGCGTCGCGCGAAGCTCCAGGGTCACGCCGCTTTCCCGGCGCTTCAGCTTCGAGTCGCTCGGCTTGGCGGGGGCGAAATCGCTCACCGCCGCGGCCATGATCAGCGCGTCCGCGTCGCGCATGGCGTCGCGCACCGCAGAGGCCATCGCATCCCCCGTGAGCGCTTCGAAGCGCGGGATTCCGTCGGGCGGCGGCGCGCTCGTGCGCGCGACAATGAGCTTCACCTGCGCTCCCATCCTGCGCGCTTCGTCGGCGAGCGCGAAGCCCATCTTGCCGCTGCTCCGGTTGGTGATCACGCGGACGGGATCGATTGGCTCCTCGGTTCCCCCCGCTGTAATCACCACCGTCCGCCCCCAGAGAGGTTGGCTCACGAGCGAGAGGCCTTGGGGCCCCGGCGACGTGCCGTAGGGCGCCTCCACGGGACGAGCGATTTCCCGCGCGGCCCTGGGCAAGCGCCCCGGAGCGGCATCGGCGGCCCCGCCTTTGGCGGGGCGCTCGGCCGGCATCACGGCCCGCACGGCAGCGACAATCGTTTCCAGTGCCGCCATGCGGCCCATACCCCATTCGCCGTCGGCGAGCTCGCCCTCCTCGGGGTCGACGAAGCTCACGCCCCGCTCGCGCAGGATGCGGACGTTTTCGCGCACGGCCGCGTGCGCCCACATCGCGACGTTCATCGCGGGCGCGATGAGCACGGGGGCGCGCGTCGCGAGGAGCGCGGTGGAAAGGAGGTCGTCGGCCAAGCCGTGCGCCAGCTTCGCGAGCAGGTTGGCGGTCGCGGGAGCGATAAGAAAGAGGTCCGCCTCGCGGGCCATTCCGATGTGCGCCATGCCGAGGGAAGACGGAGGCGAGCCCGGAAACCAAGGACCCTGGCCGAGCGCCTGGGCCTCGAAGAGGTTGCTGAGAACCGGGCCGTGCGTGACCGCCCGAAGCGCGTCGCGTGTGACGAAGCGGCGCGCGTTTCGTGTGAGGATAACGGAAACCAAGGCCCCCTCCTTGGCCAAAAGCCGTACCAGCTCTGGGGCCTTGTAGGCGGCGATCCCGCCCGTAATCGCGAGAAGGACGCGCGCTTGCTCGAGCCCGGAACGCGTCGCCACGGTATCGCTACTCCTCGGCGCTCTCCGGGATCTCCGGCTTCAGCTCCTCGGATTCCGCCCGATAGCGATAGAGCACGTTGCCCTTGAGCGCCTCTTCGAGGGCGACGTTGGTCACCTTCCCGCCCAGATTGAGGCCGGTCTGGCGGCTGAGCTCGTTCAACCGGCGCGCTTCCTTCGCCGCCACGATGATCAGCTCGTACTTGTTCGGGATGTTGCTTGAGCGAAGCACGCCTTTTTCGTCCAGCACATGTACCTCCAAAGAACTCGAGATTCTCATCTCGTGCTAGGTTGATTTCATCGGAAGCCGGCGCGAAACCCGGCTTGTTTCCGCGACGATGATCGACGCGACGCGGCGCAGCGCGGACGGGAGATCGTCGTTCACGACCGCATAATCATACTCGCTCCCGAGGTTGATCTCCCGGAGCGCGTTATCGAGGCGCAGCCGGATCCGCTCGTCCGGATCCGTCCCCCGCCCCCGAAGCCGCTCTTCCAAACTCGACAAGGATGGAGGCAGCACAAAGATGAACACCCCGTCCGGGTAGGCCTTCCGGACCTCGCGCCCTCCCTGGACATCGATGTCCAGGAGCACGTTTTTCCCCGACATGAGCCGTCGTTCCGTCTCGCTCCGAAGCGTCCCGTACAGCTCACCGTGGACTTCCGCCCACTCCACGAAATCGCCCGCTTCAATCCGGCGGCTGAATTCGTCGCGGCCGAGAAAGAAGTAATCGCGCCCGTCCGCCTCGTGCGGCCGCCGCGCCCGCGTGGTGGCGGACACGGAATACTCCAAATCCAGGCCGGCCCCCAGAAGCTCCTTCACGAACGAGCTCTTTCCCACACCCGAAGGTCCCGAGATCACGACCACGAAAGGGCGATGCCCGGCGCGAAGCCAGGCGTCGAGATCATTCGATGTTTTGGACCTGCTCCCGGATACGCTCAAGCTCCTCCTTCACTTCCACCACCTGCTCCACGATTGGAACATCGGAGGACTTGGACCCGATCGTGTTGATCTCCCGGTTCATTTCTTGCAAAAGAAAATTGAGCTTCCGCCCCGGCGTGCTCTCCTCCTCCAAGAGCTTTCTGAAATGACCACAATGCGCTTCGAGCCGCACGCATTCCTCGGTGCAGTCGAGTCGGTCCGAGAGAATCGCGACTTCTTGCGCGATCCTCTCCTCCGGCAGCTCCCCCTGCTCCAGAAGGAGATTGACCCGCTCTCGCAGCCGCGTGCGCGCGTCTCGGAGGCGCTCCGGTGCTCGCTCGCGGATTTGCGCCACACGCTTCCGGATCGAGTCCACACGGGCCTCGAGATCGGCCCTCAAGGCCTCCCCTTCGAGCTCCTTCATCCGGATGATGTCGTCCGCGGCCTTCGTGACGACCTCGCGGAGCAGGGACAGGTACAAATCGGCGTTGGACGAAGGCTCCTCCCACACGAATATGTTCGGGAGCCCCGCAAAAGACTTCAGGTCGATGTCTCCGGACAGACCGTACTTGGACTTGAGCTGGCCGATCAATTCCATGTACCGATCCGCCGTGTTCGCGTCGAGGTTCAGGGTGGCCGTAGGCTCGGCCTGGCGTTCTCCTTCGCCACCCCAGGTGACCGCGAGCGAAACCTTGCCCCGGGTGAGCCTCTCCGTGAGGAGCTTTCTCGCCTCCGCTTCGAACGCCGACAGAGTCCGAGGCAAGCGGACCGAAAGCTCGCAAAATCTATGATTTACAGATCGGACTTCGGCCGTCAGGCGCAGGCCGTTCATCATGACCTCGCCCCGACCGTAACCCGTCATGCTCCTGACCATATGTCGGGTTGGATCGCTCCTTGGGGGTAGACACGAAATGTAGCGCGGCGAGGCCCTATGAGTCAACGAGCGGCCGCCGCCTCACCTCTTCACCGGAGGGACCCCACTCGCACCACGTGGCGATATAGCCATTGACCGCCCCCGCGCCCTGTCCCTAACGTCTCCCCCATGGCGCGTTTCCGAGCCCCGCAACCCAAAATCCCCCAAGCATCTCGCGCCGCTCAGGATGTCCAGAACCCGCGTGCCGAGCGTACCTGGGGCCCGGCCCGACCTCGCTACTGGCCCCTTCTGGCGGCCCTCGTCATCCTGGCTGCCGCCCTGCCCTACTGGCGATCGCTTGGCTACGACTTCGTCTGGGACGACGTAGCGATTGTCGACGCGAAGCTGGATGTCCGCGGTCCTGGTGATCTCTCGAGGATCTGGAGCACCCCA
>VBOX01000060.1 GCA_005893265.1 Candidatus Eiseniibacteriota bacterium
CGCAGCAGTGTCCCGTCAGTCCATCGCAAGGTGTCGCTAAAGGACCCCCTTGCGGCACGAAAAACGAATTCACCGTTACATCCGGCACTCCCGCATAGGCGGCCGGGACGATCAACACCACAAGTGCGGCCGTCGCAATGCCCAGCTTGGCCAATCTCAACATCATCACACCTCCTACGGTCTCAACTGCTGCGTACTAGCAAAGGGATGTAGAGGTTTGCTGCGTACACGAAGGTTGTAGGCGTATTGCCGTGGCGGTAAGAAACACCTCCTTTCGAGCAATCTTATATTTATGAGATGGTCAAACTATTCAAATAAGTCCCAAAGGCTTGCTTGCGCTCAAGCTCTCGTCTTGATTGGGCGCTACGGGATCGTGCACTCGCTGAACAGAAAAGATTCTACCACGCACATGCAGCAAAGTCAAGCACAAGAAATCGCTAACAGCCGTTGGGGACTGATTTTTGGTGGGCGAAACAGGGCTCGAACCTGTGACCCCTTGCGTGTAAGGCAAGTGCTCTACCAGCTGAGCTATTCGCCCCCCGTTACTTGGCCAGGATACCCCAGGGGATGAGGACCAGGTAGCCTGTCAAAAGCAATATGGGCGCGAGGGTTATGGAGCCTTTTGAAAGCGCGACGTACCCGACCAGTATGACGAGTGCCGCGAGACCGAAGAGGATGTAATTCTTCCTTCCGAAGGGAAGCTCCACATTCGGGGGCTCGCTCGGGCGTGGCCCGGGGCCCCGGCGCTGCCGGCGCAGCTCGGCAGGGGTCGGCATCGCTCAGTCCTCCAAATCGTTAGGTGGCAGTGGGTCAGCCCGCCGATAGCCCCGCGGATCGATTTCCATCTCAGAGAATCCTAGCCCCCTTACAAGCGTGAGGATAGCCTCTTGCTGCTCCGGGGCGAGAAGCCGCGCAATCTCGGCGGGATCGACCTCGATCCGGGCTTTCAGCCCCTCATGGCGCAAACGCACGACCCGGAGCCCGAACCGCTCCTTGAGCGCATTCTCCCCGAGCTCGACCTGCCTCAGCTTCTCTTGCGTGACTTCGGATCCGTGCGGAATCCGGGACGCGAGGCACGCGGATTGCGGCTTGTCCCAGACTCTGAGCCCGAGGCGCCGTGCCAGCATCCGAGTCTCCAGCTTCGAGAGCCCGGCCTCGAGAAGCGGGGCGCGAATCCTGTGGCGCTCCGCCGCAGCCATGCCGGGACGCACGTCGCCCAAGTCGTCCGTAACGGCGCCGTACGCGAGCGTGTCCCAGCCTTCGTCGACGGCGAGGAGCTCGAGCTTCTCGAAGAGCTCGGTCTTGCAGTGGTAACACCGGTCCGGCCGGTTCGCGCGGTATTGCGCGCGATCCATCTCCTCGGTCCGGATCACCCGCACCGGAAATCCTCCTTCCCGAGCGACCGAGAGCGCGTCGGCAAGGTCCCGCTCGGGGAGCGAAGGGCTTCGCGCGATCACGCCACACGCCCGGCTCCCCAACACGCGGTGCGCCTCCGCGAGAAGGACCGCCGAGTCGACGCCGCCCGAGTAGGCGATCAAGACGCGACCGAGGCCATTCAAGATCCCCTCGAGTCGCGCCCGCTTCACGGGGAGGTCCTGCGCGGCCGAGGATGAAGGACCGGGTCGGGGGAAAAAGGTCGCGGTCACGCTCATCTCTTCGTAGCAGCTTTCTTCTTGGCCGTCGTGCTCTTTGTGGTGCCGGTGCCCTTCTTGGGCGCGCTCACAACCTCGGCGCGCTTGGTGGATCGCCCGGGCGCACTCACGACACCCGCGCGTCCGGCCGGCTTCGACGGCGCGCTCACGACACCCGCGCGTCCCGCCGGCTTCGACGGCGCGCTCACGACACTCGCGCGTCCCGCCGGCTTCGACGGCGCGCTCACGATTGCGGCGCGAAGCATGGGCGGGGCTGAATCGGGCACGGCGCGAAGCATAGGACCCTGCATCAAGAGCCCCGCGGGCCTGGGAGTCGACTCCACCTTGGCCACGGCCCGAACGTGCGCGATCGCGGCCAGGTGGTCCTCCCAGGATTTTGTGAAGATATGGGTCCCATCGCCGCGCGCGACGAAATAGAGCTCGGTCGAGTCGGGCAGGGGAAAGAGCACCGCATGAAACGCCGCGCGGCCCGGGCTGCAAATGGGACCTGGCGGGAGTCCTCGATTCCGGTACGTGTTGTACGGCGATTTCACGTTGAGGTCGCTGTAATAGACCCTGTTTCTAAAAACCCCGAGGGCATAGGAAACGGTCGGATCCGATTGCAACATCATACCGCGCCTCAGCCGGTTGTAGAACACCGCCGCGATGCGCGGTCGCTCGGACGGGACCATAGCCTCGGCCTCCACAATCGACGCGAGCGTCACGAGCTCATGCATGGTGAGCCCCTCGCGCGCGCCGGGCAGCGCCATCTCCTCCTCGAACACGCGAAGCGCGCGTCCCACCATCACCCGGGCGACCTCCTCGGCCGAAAGGAGTGGATAGAAGGGGTAGGTGTCAGGATAGAGATATCCCTCCAGGCGATCCGCCGGCACGCCGAGGGACGCCGCGAAGCTCGAGTCCCGTGTCAGGGCCATGAAACGGGACGGATCGGTTTTCGACTGAGCGGCGAGAACACGCGCGATCTCGTCGGTGCGCAGCCCCTCCGGAACCGTCACCATATCCTGCTTTCCCATCCCGCTCGAGAGCTGGCGCAGGATTCGGTAGATGCTCGCACCTACGGGAATCGTGTAGCGGCCGGCCTTGAGATGCCGGTCGTACCCCAGGACCCGCGCCGCGAGCGCGAAGAGCTCGGGGCTTTTCACGAGACCGTCCGCCTTGAGGATTCCCGCGATCGTCTCCACGCTCGCGCCTCGGGGAATCAGGACCTCCCGCGTCTCGTAGACGCGGGTAACCGAAGCGGGGAAGAAGAGGATTCCGGAGAGCAGAACGACCCCCACGATCCCGCCCAAGAGGAGGGTGCGGCGGATCCGGTGGCGTCGCTTCAATCCGCCCCTCCCCTGGTCCGGCGCGGGCGGTCGAGCCAGCGTTGAAGAATCAAGGCGGCCGCGTGATCGTGGCGATCAGGGTCTCGGGCGGGACGTCCCCTCTGCCGCGCCGCGTCCTGGGCCTCGCGCGTGGTCAAGCTCTCATCCACGAGGTGGACCGTGAGCCCCGACGCCCTGCGGAGCGCGCGGGCAAACCGCTCCACCCGCCGCACCTCCAAGCGTCGCTCCTCGCCTTCCAACCCCAGGGGAACCCCCACCACGACCGATTCCGCGCCCACTTCCGCGGCCACCGCCGCAACGGCGGCGGGCGCTTCACGCACCGAGTCGACGCGCAGGACGCGATGGGGCGTCGCGAGCGTCGAGCCTTCGTCGCTCACGGCGATTCCGAGCTTCCTCAGTCCGAAATCCACGCCTAGCACCCGCACGCCAGGGCCCGGAGCACCGCCGCGAAGTCGGGCGGCACGGGACAGGTGAACTGCGTGAGCTCCCCGGTCTCGGGATGGCGAAACTCGAGCCTCTCCGCGTGGAGCGCTTGGTGATCCAGGTCCGACAGGAGGAGCGCGGCGCGGGCCCGGTGCGCGGGAGGGAGCCTGAGCAAGGGACCGCGACGGCCCCCGTATTCCGGATCGCCGAACACGGGATGCCCCAGGTGCGCCAGGTGAACGCGGATCTGATGCGTGCGGCCCGTTTCGAGGGTCAGGGTGAGCTCCGAGAGGTAGTCGAACGTCCGTTCTACATGGTATCGGGTGGCCGCGAAACGGCCCCCTCGTGAAACCACCGCGAACTTCTTCCGGTCACGGGCGCTTCGTGCGAGCGGAGCCTCGATGCGGCCCTGGAGCTCGCGCATGCGCCCCCACACGAGCGCCCGGTAGACCCGCCGCACGTCGCGCACCTCGAGCTGCCTCGATAGGTCCCGGTGCGAGGCCTCGGTGCGGGCGACAACCAGGAGGCCCGACGTGCCCTTGTCGATCCGGTGCACGATCCCCGCGCGCTCGAGGCCCGCGGCACTAGGAAGCGGTCCATAGCGGTGAAGGAGCGCGTGAACGAGCGTTCCCGTGCGGTGCCCTACTGCGGGATGGACCACCATCCCCGCCGGCTTCGCGATCACGGCCAGCGCCTCGTCTTCGTAGACCACGTCGAGCGGAATATCCTCAGGCAGAAGCCGGGTGGGCACGCGGCGCGGGCGGGTAACCTCGATCCGATCCCCCACCTTGACCCGCCGGCTTGCACGCGCCGGCGCGCCGTTCACGCGAACGCATCCGGCATCGATGAGCTGCTGGACGGCGGATCGCGACAGCGAGCGTTCGACCTCGGTTAGGAAGCGATCCAGGCGCTCACCCGCGCGCGAAGTCGGAACCGGGTGGACTTTCGAGATCGGGGTCGGTGCGGCCGGATCGGGCGAGATTCCAGGCAAGGAGGATCACTCCCAAGGTGACGGCTGAGTCTGCGACATTGAACACGGGCCATCGGAGTGTGCCGAACCCCACGTCGATGAAATCGACGACCCTCCCCCAACGGATGCGATCCACGAGATTGCCGAGCGCGCCACCCAGGATACACCCGAGGAGGACGCGGTTCAGAAGGCTGCGATACGCGTCACGCGCGAAGAGAAAGAGCACGACCGCGATCGCGAGCACGGAAACCAGGATGAACGGAAGCCGGCTGCCTGGGAAGAGGCCGAACGCCGCACCGCTGTTGTGCACGAGCGTCAGCCGGAAGAACTCTCCCAGGATGCGGACCGGCTGGCCCATGAGCAGGTGAGTCGACGCCAGCGCCTTCGTCGCCTGATCGAGGGCCAGTACCGCCGCGGCGCACGCGAGGAACGTCCCGAGGCGCGTGCTCATCGCGCCGCGTTGGACGCCTTCTCTTGTTTCTCCTGGCAATTCACGCATAGGTTGGCCTGCGGCATCGCATCGAGCCTCTGTTTCCCGATCTCCTTACCGCACGTTTCACAGACGCCGTACTCGCTGCGGTAGAGCCGGCGCAGCGCCTCGTCCACGCTCATTAGCTGGCGCCCCTCCGCGGAAGCGAAGAGAAACGCCTTCTCCCGCTCCATAGCATCGGTACCCATGTCCGCCATGTGAAAGGAATACGCAGACAGATCGCCGGAGGAGTCCCTCTGAGTCTGCCCCATCGCCTTCTCGAGATAGCCGAGCTGGCTCAAGAGCTTCTTGCGCTCTTCGAGAAGTCGCTCTTCGAAATGTTTGAGATCCTTCTTGGTAAGCAACCGCTCACCCTCCTTTGTGAACCCGCTCGATGCCGACTCGGGCCCGCTCTCCGTCAAAGGTCCACTCCTCAACCGGGCCGCTTCCCGCGATTCGGGGGACGACCTCCTCTGCCAGCACCTCTTCCCTTATGAACCGTTCGTATCGCGCGCACGCGTCGGCCAGCCCGGGACTCAGCTCCCAATGGAGGCGAATCCGATCCGTTACGTCGAACTCGGCGCTCCTGCGCAGCGTTTGGATCCGGTGTGCAAACTCCCGGACAAGGCCCTCGGCGCGCAGCTCCTCGTCGAGGGTCGCGTCTACCGCGACCGCCATCGCGGAGTCCGCCTGGGCGACCCAGGGCGCCCGCGAGGACTCCAGCACCGACACATCCTCGGCGGTCAACGTGAAGCGCTGTCCCGCCGCCTCGACACTCCACCCTCCCCCCGCGATCGCGGCCCGGATCTCGCCGGGCGGGGCCGCCTGGACCTTGGACGCAAGCTCCTTCATCGCGGCTCCCGCTTTCTTACCCAACACCGGGTAATTGGGTTTCACGATGGATTCCAGAACCTCCCCGCGATGGGGCGGGAAAACGATTTCCCTCACGTTTAGCTCGTCCCGGATGAGATCGGAGACCTCCTCGACCCGCGCCCGCTCGCCATCCCCCAAGCCGGCTATGGCCAGGCGTCTCAGAGGCTGGCGGACCCGCAAGGAGGACGCGTTCCGCGCGGCGCGCCCCAAGTTCACGACGCGCAGCGCCGTTTCCATGGCCCGCTCGAGCCCCTCGTCGATCGCGGCACGGTCGGGCTCAGGGTAGTCGCACCAGTGCACGCTCTTCGGCGCGTCGGGATTCGCCGGACGCACGAGGCTCTGGTGAAGCTCCTCGGAAACGAAGGGGGTGTAGGGCGCCAGCAACCGGGCCACGGTTTCGAGACAGCGGAACAAAGTATCGTAGGCGGCCCGCTTGTCGGCGCGGTCTCCCGATTTCCAGAACCGCCGGCGGGAGCGGCGCACATACCAATTCGAAAGGTCCTCGACCACGAATTCCTGGATCGCGCGCGCGCCGCGCGTCAACTCGTAACCGTCGAGCGAGTCGCGACACGCCGAAACCAGAGTATGGAGGCGCGAGAGCACCCATCGATCCAGGAGCGTCGGCTTCGATGGCTCCCGGAACGAGGGGTCGTAGCCGTCGATATTCGCGTATAAGGCAAAGAACTGGGCCGTGTTCTTGAGCGTTCCGAGCGTCGGCCCCGCGTTGGTTCAGGATCGCGTCGGGATCGACCACGTTCCCGCGAGACTTGCTCATCTTCTTGCCTTCTTTGTCCAGGATGAGCTCATTCACGAGCACGTGCTTGTACGGCGACTTCCCGGTGACGAAGACTCCGATCGCCATCAACGTATAGAACCATCCGCGCGTCTGATCCATTCCCTCCGATATGAAATCAGCGGGATAGAGCGAGTCGAAGCGGTCGGCGTTCTCGAAGGGATAGTGCCATTGCGCGAAGGGCATCGAGCCCGAGTCGAACCAGACGTCGATGACCTCCGGCACGCGGCGGGCCGTACCGTCGCATTTCGCGCATCGGAAGGTGATCTGATCGACGTGCGGGCGATGGAGGTCGAGCGGATCGGGCACCCCTTGCCCCTTCCTCAGCTCCGCGATGCTCCCGATGCAGCGATCCTGACCGCAGCTCTCACACCGCCAGATCGGAAGGGGCGTGCCCCAGTAGCGATTCCGTGAGAGCGCCCAGTCCACATTGCTCTCGAGCCAGTTTTCGAAGCGATTCGCCCCGATCTCCTTGGGGTGCCACGCGACTTTACGATTCGCCTCGAGCATCCGATCACGATAGCGCGTGGTGGCGATGTACCAAGTCTTCCAAGCGTAGTACAGGAGCGCCGTGTCGCATCGCCAGCAGAAGGGATAGCTGTGCGTGGTCATTTCCTCGCGATAGAGGAGGCCGTGACCCCGCAGCCACTCCCGGATGTCCTTCTCCACCTCCTTCACATTGCGTCCGGCCCACGGCTTGACCTCGGTGGTGAAACGCCCCTGCGGGTCGACCGTGTGGTGCTGGGGAAGGTCGAGCTTCAACCCGAGCTGGTAGTCGTCCTCTCCGTACATGACCGCCGTGTGGACGACGCCGGTTCCATCTTCGGTCGTGACGAAATCCGCCTCACAAACGTAGTAGGCCTTCTTGCCCGCCAGCTCGGCGAGGTCGATGAAGTCGAACAGCGGACGGTAACGCCGTCCGGCAAGCTCGCGCCCCTTCATCTCCTTCTCGATCGTGTACTCCCCCTCGAGCTGAGGGAGCCTTTCCTTCGCCAGGTAGTAGCGCTCCTCACGCCCGTCACGCGCCTGTCGCACGCGCACGTAGACGATGTCGGCCCCCACGGCGAGCGCCACGTTGCCCGGAAGGGTCCACGGCGTGGTCGTCCACGCGAGGATGAACGCGCCCGGCTCGTCCTCGAGCGCGAACTTCACGGTCACGGAGGGCTCGGTCACCTCCTCGTAGCCCTGGCTCACCTCGTGGCTGCTCAGAGGGGTGCCGCATCGCGGGCAGTAAGGGACGATCTTGTGCCCCTGGTAGAGGAGCCCCCCATCCCAGAACTTGCGCAGGAGCGACCACACGGTCTCGATGTAGGTGTTGTCGAACGTGAAGTAGGGATGGTCCATGTCGAGCCAGTACCCGATGCGCTCGGTGAGTCGGCGCCAGTCGGCTTCGTAGCGCAACACGCTTTCCCGGCAGCGGCGATTGAACTCTGCGATCCCGAACGATTCGATCTGTTCCTTGCCGCTGATCCCCAGCTCTCGCTCGACCGCAATCTCGACGGGAAGCCCATGGGTATCCCAGCCGCCCTTGCGCGGAACGTAAAAGCCGCACATCGATTTGTAGCGGCAAACGATGTCCTTCAACATCCGTGACAGGACATGGTGCACGCCGGGCAGGCCGTTCGCGGTCGGGGGACCCTCGTAGAAGATGAACGGGGGAGAGCCCTCGCGCCGCTTCAGTCCTTCCTCGAACGCCTTCGTTTCACGCCAGAATTCCAAGATTCGGGCTTCCGTTTCGGGCAGGTCGAGCTTCGTCGAAACCGGGAGGAACATGTCGGATTTCACGCTCACCGCGCGTCGGACGCCCGGGGCATGCGCTCGATGATGCGCGTGACGAGGCGCGTCAGCGTCGGCTCCGCCTTCGCGGCAGTAGCGAGGATCTTCGGTACGTCGAGCGGCTCGAGGGCGTCGGGGAAGCACGTGTCGGTGACCACCGCGAGTGCGAGCACGCGCATCCCGCCGTGGACCGCCACGATCGTCTCCGGCACGAGCGACATCCCGACCAAGTCGGCGCCGGCCCAACGCAGGAACCGATACTCGGCGCGCGTTTCCAGATTGGGTCCTGCGACGCCCACAAACACCCCTTCCCGGAGTGGAATCTTCTCCTCTCGCGCCGTTTGGAGCGCCAGCGTGATCAGCTCCCTGCTGTAGGGTTCGGACATGTCGGGGAACCGCGGGCCCAGCGAATCTTCGTTCGCGCCCCGGAGCGGGTTCTCGCCCATCAGATTGATGTGATCGACCGCGACCACGATGTCCCCGGCCGCGTACAGCGGGTTCATGCCACCGGCGGCGTTCGTGATGAGGAGCGTTCTCACGCCAAGGGCGCGCAGCACGCGAACCGGGAAGGTCACGTCGCGCATCGAGTAGCCCTCGTAATAGTGGACGCGTCCGTTCATCACGGCGGTGGGTCGTCCGCCGAGCGTTCCCGAGACCAGCTCTCCGGCGTGGCTTTCGACGGAGGGGACCGGGAAATTGGGAATGTCGCGGTAGGCGATGGAGGCGCAGGTCTTCATCGCGGCGGCGAACTGACCGAGCCCTGTGCCCAGGATGATCCCGATCTCCGGGGTGATTCCGAGCTTGGGCGCGAGAAATTCCCGCGCCCCCTCGATCGCCTTGAGCTCGCCTGTGGCTTGATTCATCACGACGCTCATTTCAGGTCAGTTTCCCAGCCTGCGTTTGACTTCCGCCTCGTCGATTCCATCCAGATCGACCCATTTCTCCCGCGAGGAGGCGCCTCCCGCGAGCCGGATCGCGCCTCGAGCCAACCCGAGCGCCTCGCTCAGGAGCCGGATCACCGCTTCGTTGGCTTTGCCATCCTGCGGCGCGGCGGTGACCCGGATCCGGAGAGCTCCGTCCTCCCGAACGCCAACAATCTCATTGGCGCGGCTCTTCGGCGTGACCTTGAGCTTGAGCCTCATAGAACGCGGGACCCTGTACCGGGACCCGCGGCACCGGGCCGCGACCCGAAGAGGGCCGTTCCCACCCGGACGATCGTCGCGCCTTCTTCAATGGCGATCTCGAAATCGTCCGACATCCCCATGGAGAGGTCGGCGTCTTCCGTAAGGAGCCCTGCTCCGGCGGCCTCGCGGCGGATCCTTGCCAGGCTTTGAAACGCGCGTCGCGCTCCTTCGGGGCCACCTTCCAGCGGCCCGATCGTCATGAGACCCTGGAGCTCGATTCCCTCGAGCCGGCCCGCAGCCTGGAGAAGCTCGAGGGCGCGATCCGGCGCCGCGCCGAACTTGTCCCGATCCCCGGAGGTGTTCACTTCCACGAGGCAGGCAATCCTGCGATCGGCCTGGACAGCCCTTCTCGAGACTTCGGCCGCGATCGCGTCCGAGTCAATCGAATGAATCACGTCGAACAGCTGAGCCGCGCGCTTGGCCTTATTGCTCTGTAAGTGCCCAACCAGGTGCCATCGGGGGCGGGGCTCAACGGATGGTATCTTCCCTTCGGCTTCCTGGACCCGGTTCTCGCCGAATTCTTGTAATCCGAGGGCGATCGCCTCACGCACCGTGTCTGCCGGGAACCCCTTCGTGACTGGTAGCAGCCGGACCGAGGCGGGATCCCGCCCCGATCGGGCGCAAGCCCCGACGATCCTTTCCCGCAGCAAAAACAGACGATCCGCGAGGTTTCCTTCCCTCATCCACGGAATTCCCTGTAAAAATCCAAGCCGTGCAGTATATCGGCCATCGAAGCTACCCGACAAGGTCAAAGGGACGCGGGCGAGGAAAGGACCCCCAGAAAGTGCTATGCGCTAATTGCGGAAAGGAGTTGGAGGAGCGCGGGTGCAAGGTTCGGTGCGGGAACTGCGGCTATTTCGAGGACTGCTCGGACCCCAGCGCGCCGGGGGAATGGGGGACGCTCGCGGGAAGCGCGGCCGCCAACGCCGTCGCCGACCCACCGTCCGGGTCAGAGGCCCCGGGGGCCGCGAGCCCTAGCGGGCCTCTTTGTACTGAGAATCAGTCCGGCTGAGATGCCCGGTGCAGCCCCGGTTGCGGCAAGGCACCCGTTCGGGGGCGGTCAGCAGCTCCGATACCTTTTCCCCCGTCTGGGACGCCCGCAGCTGAGCGAGAGCTTGAAACTGCTGTGGCGTGTACATATAACCGCACTTAACACAGCGATACCAGAATTCCTGATCCATGGGTCACTCCTGTAGCTTCCCACAGGAACTAACCCCTGCGATCGGACCGGAGTAGGCGGTGATGCGGTGCCGCAACTTCCTGGGGCGCATTACGGCGCGGGCGAACGCGCCACGCTCCCCAATGCGGGAGCGCGCACGTACGATAGACCATCCGAGGCGCGCTGGCAAGCCCCATTCCTACGTGCTAGCATCTAGGTGTCCCTACGGAGGCCGTCAGCCCAACCTGGAATGGAGCATCCGA
This sequence comes from Candidatus Eiseniibacteriota bacterium, assembly GCA_005893265.1. Taxonomy (GTDB): domain Bacteria; phylum Eisenbacteria; class RBG-16-71-46; order SZUA-252; family SZUA-252; genus WS-7. The sequence goes on from VBOX01000060.1 coordinate 10,888, forward strand.
TGGCGAAAGCGCTGGTTCACATGCTGCTCAACGCCGCCGTCTTCCTTCTGCTTGCCAAGTACCTTCCCGGCTTCTATGTCAACGGCTGGGTTTCGGCGATCGTTGCCTCCCTCCTGCTGGGAATCGTGAACGCGACGTTCGGCCTGATCCTCACAATCCTGACTTTTCCTTTGATTATCCTGACGCTCGGCCTCTTCTCCTTCGTCGTCAACGCGATCGTGATTCTCCTGGTCGCATTTCTGGTGCCCGGGTTGAGCATCAACGGATTCCTTCCGGCCCTGATCGCGGCCATCGTGCTCTCGATCGTGAACATGGTCTGGAAGATGGCGACCGCCCCCCGGAGCATCGACTAGATCCATCCCAAGCGCTCCTCGATGCCATCGCGCCGTCTACCGGAGGATTTCGCGCCCAACGAGCTCACCGAGCTTCTCGAGAAGAAGCGCGGGGTGGGCGACAGGATCCTGGACCTCACCGAATCGAACCCCACGCGCGTCGGCCTTCCGGGCGCCGGGCCGGTGGAGCTTCGGGCGCTCTCGGACACGCGTGGGTCCCTCTACGAACCGGATCCCCTGGGGTCCCTCGGGGCGCGGGAAGCGGTCGCGCGCTACTACGCCGGGCGTGTTTCGGCCGGCGATCTCGTCCTCGTCGCGAGCACGAGCGAGGCCTACGCGCATCTCATGCGCCTCCTCTGCGATGCCGGCGACGAGATCCTGATTCCGATGCCCAGCTACCCCCTCTTCGCGCCGCTGGCCGCGTTGGAAGAGGTCCGCGTCGAGAGCTACCGGCTCGCCTACCATGACCGCTGGCAGCTCGACATGGATTCCCTCGAGGCCGCGGTCTCACCGCGTACGCGGGCCGTCGTACTCGTCCAGCCCAACAATCCGACCGGATCATGCCTCTCCGGTGATGAGGCGGCGAGAGTGGAATCGTTCTGCGCGGAACGCAGCATCGCGATCATCTCGGACGAGGTGTTCGGGGACTTTCCCTGGCCCCCTTCCTCCACACCGCTCCCCTCCATGCTCGGCGAGCGGCGCGCGGTCACCTTCGTGCTGGGCGGACTTTCCAAGCTGTGCGGGATGCCTCAGATGAAGCTGGGGTGGATCGCGCTCGCGGGTCCTGCCGCGCAGAGACGCGACGCGTTGCGCGGCCTCGAGTGGATCGCGGATCTTTTTCTCTCGGTTTCCACCCCGGCCCAGGTGGCCCTGCCGGTCCTTCTAGAGGCGAGGCACGGGTTTCAAAGGAGGCTCCGAGAGCGACTGGCGGTCAACTTGGCCCGGCTGCGCGCGCTGGGGAATGGAGGACCGGGATTTCGAGTATTGGAGGCAGAGGGTGGATGGAGCGCCGTCCTCGAAACCCCGGGGATCACCGGCGATTTCGCGTTGGAGGCACTTCGGACGCACAATGTCCTGGTTCATCCCGGACATTTCTATGAGATCGCCGAGGAGCGCCGCGTGGTCGTGAGCTTGCTCCCCGAAGCCGCGGTCTTCAACGAGGCCGTCGCGCGGCTTGCCGGAGTGACATGAATCGGAGGGGTCGAATGTCCCCGCGAAATACGAGGTCACGTCTCTTGGTTGTGGCTGTACCAGCCCTGGCGATCGCAGCCGCCATCGCCACCGTTGCCCTGTCGGGGGCGGCGGTGACAGGGCCCGCGATGAAAACGATCCCCGCGGTCGCCCAGAGCACGTTGCGTCGATCCCTCGAAAAGGCTGCCGGCCTGGTCCCGCCACCCGAGAAGCCTTACGTCCTCGACTCGGAGGGAGCAAAGCTCGAGATCGACCCGCGCGCACCGTGGGATCCAACATCCAGGATTTGGACGCGGCCCGGCCGCGCGACCGCAGAGCTCTATTACGAGACCCCGGGGGACCGCCCGGAAGCATCGGCGGAGGAGCGGGAGCTCCTTGGCCCGATCGAGGTAAGTATCGAGCTGAACGGCGAATCCCGGCTCGCGGATCTCGGCTCGGAAGGGGGCACCCCGCGGATCCTCCCTTTACGGGACGCCGTCGTGGTCGAGATTTCCACCATCGTCCCCGGCTCCGCGGAGGAACGGGTCGCGTCCATGACACCCCGGCAAAGCGCGTTCCGGCCGGCGGCGCTCACCATGTTCATCGGCGACCCTCGTACCGAGGCGGGAATCAGGAGCGCCCTCAAGAGGGGTTCCGATCCGCCCTCCGCCCTCGGGCGGGCGCGGAACCCGGCCACACTCCGCCTCATCAGCATCCGCCTTCATGGCCCGAAGGAGCCCATTGAGGTCCTGGCACAGCGCATCCCGGCAGCTTCCCTCCGCGCTCTCCTGAGCCGCTAAATTCGAAAAAACTTCTGGTATTGGTGGGCTCCCGGTGTAACCTCCATCTCCGCACGGCGGCATTTTCCCGGAGCGAGGGACCGGAAAATCGCCGCTCCATTCCACCGGGCGGCCTCGCCGCCCAAATCACATCCAACATGGCAAGGGGGTATGTCAGATGAAGGTTCGCCTCTCTCTTCTCGGCCTAGGTCTGCTCTTCGTCTTCGCGGGTTCGCTGATGGCAGCCGACGCAAAGGCTCCCGCAAAGCCTTGGACCATGAACGCAACGATCATCGAGGCGTGCAGCTGCCCGATGTTCTGCCAGTGCTATTTCAGCACGGAGCCCGCCTCGCATGAAGGGCACATGGCAGGGCAGGAGGGCCACAAGGAGACCTATTGTCGTTTCAACAACGCGTACAAGGTGAATCGCGGTACGTACAACGGCGTGAGCCTCGCGGGCGCGAAGTTCTGGATCTCCGGCGACCTGGGCGCGAGCTTCGCAAACGGCGAGACGGATTGGGCGGTTCTCACGTTTGATCCCTCCGTGACGCCAGCGCAGCGCGAAGGAATCCAGGCGATCGTCGGCAAGGTTTACCCGGTCAAGTGGGCGTCCTTCGCGGTTGGAGCGGACGCGCCGGTCATGTGGGAGCACAAACTCGGATCCGACGTTGCCCACGCGACGCTCGACGGCGGCAAGGCCGGCGAAGTCATGCTCAAGAGCTCGGTCAACAAGAACGCCGCCGGTCCCGTCGTGATCAAGAATCTCAAGTACTTCGGCGCGCCGAGGAACGACGGCTTCGTGCTCATGCCGAACGAGATCGAGACCTATCGTCTCGGCGACAAGGCGTTCGAGTTCAAGGGAACGAATGGCTTCATGATCACGTTCGACATCGCGTCGAAGGACATCAAGGAGCAGGCCACGAACTAAGCGCTCAAACGACCAACGTGCGCGGAGGCACCTTGGGCCCTACGCCCGAGGTGCTTTTCCGTCCTCGTAGCGAACACGGCGTTTCAGGAACGTCCGGGCGCAGTAGGAGGATTCGATGGACAAGGCCCAGCTCAAAGGCTGGTGGGATCATTTCAGGACCGTGAACGGCATCACGTTGCGCGGGATCAAGGAAGTGCCGAAAGACAAGATCGATTCCAAGCCGTGCAAGGACATGCGCACACCGAAAGAACTCATCGTGCACATGTACACCGCGATGCCGGCAATCGCGGATGGCATCGTCAAAGGGGAGATCACGTGGAACGACGAGGATGACGCGAAGGCCGGCGCGGGGATCAAGTCGCACGACGATCTTGTGCGCTTCGCTTCCGACAGCTGGAAGGCGACCGATAGTGCCGTCCAGTCGCTGACCGACGAGCAGATCTCCGCCATGGTCAAGACGCCCTGGGGACAGAGCTTCCCGGGATTCGTCTGCGTCCAGATCATTTACGACGAGCACCTGCACCATCGCGGCCAGCTCTACGCCTATCTCCGCCAAATGGGGATCGAGCCGCCCTTCCTGTGGGACTTCGAGCACAATTCTCCGGAGTTCCAGCCGCGGGCGGCAACCGCGCAGGTATAGGATTCTGATCGCAACACCTCCGAACCCGAGGGGGCCGGACGCGACGAGCGCCGGCCCCCTTCGCGCGCCCGCCCCGATCGCGTTTCTCTGGAGCGCCCAGTTCTTCTCGCAGTTCGGGGACTCGGTCTTCCAGCTCGCCTTCATCTGGCTCATCCTCGACCTCACCGGCTCGAAATCGGCGACCGGCATCGCGGCGACCATCTCGTATCTACCTTCGTTGGTTTTTGGAATCGGCGCCGGGCTCCTCGTCGATCGATGGAACCGGCGACGGGTCATGATCGGCGCGGACGCAGCCCGCGCGGCGCTCCTCGCGATCGGCTCCCTGCTCTACCTGACGAGCGGCCTCACCCCCATGCTTCTGACCGCGATCGCGTTCGGCGTCGCCACCGCCTCCGTCCTCTTCTATCCCGCCCGCGACGCCATGCTCCCCGAGCTGGTCCCGGCTGCCGGGCTGAATCGGGCGAACGCTTGGGTCCAGCTCTCGCAGCAGGGCGCATTCTTCGCCGGACCGATGGTTGCGGGCTACCTCATCAAGCACTTCGGCGTTGGATCGGCATTTCCCACAGGAGCGATCTTCTTCATCGGCTCCCTGGGAGCGCTGGTCTTCCTGAGAGGCGCGGGAGCAGGACACCGGAACGATCCGAAGCGGATCACGCTCGCGCAGGATTTCCGATCCGGCCTCAAGGAGATCGCGTCCGACCGTACGCTGGTTCTCCTCCTCGCGCTGACCGCGCTCGACAACCTCTTCATCATGGGGCCCGCGATCGTGGGGAACGCGGTGCTCGTCCGCGACACGATCCACGGCGATGCGTCCGCGTACGCGCTCGTCGAGGCAACCTACGGCGTGGCCATGATCCTGGGCAGCCTCACGATCGGGCGTCTGGGCGCACGTCTGGGATACGGGCGCTTGCTTCTGATCGGGATCACCCTGGACGGGTTGACCTATATCCCCGTCCTGGTATGCAGGAGCCTCCCCTTCTTGGTCGCGATCTCCTTCGTCCACGCCCTCGTCATTCCCACGATCACGATTCCGCGCACGACCCTCCTGCAGGGAATGATCTCTCCCAGACTGCAGGGAAGGGTGTTTGCGCTCGTCAACGTGGTGGTGCTGGGGACGACGGCGGTCTCATCCGGGCTCACCGGGCTCGTGTTGGATCGCTTGACCGCGCCGGTTCTCTTTGGGTGGATCGGCTCCCTCGCGGCGGCGACCGGCCTACTTGGGTTTGCCTCCAAGCGGTTGCGCAGTCTCTAGCGGGGTCGGGTTCGGAGATGCGAGCGCGGCGAGCTTCCTCCGGGTGAACTCGTCGCTCGGATCGATCTTGTACGCGCGTTGGTAGAGAGCGCGCGCCTCGTCCGGGCGCCCGGACATCTCGCGGAGTACGGCCAGGTTCGTGAGCGCGAGCGCGTTTTCGGGATCGACCTCGATCGCGCGCGTGAGCGAGCGCTCGCCGTCCGCGGCTCGTCCATGGGTCGCTTGGAGAACGCCGAGGTTGACCCAAGCCTCCGAGTAGTCGGGATGTTTCCGGATCGCCGATTCGAAGAGCCGCGTGGCCTCCTCCGAGAGCCCCTTGACCGCGAGTTTCACGCCCAGGCTGTATTCGGCGTCGGCGTTCATCGTGTTCGGCATCGGCCCCTGCGCGAGGTTGCCCAGGAGGAACAGGACCACCACCGACGCGATGGCCGCGGCGCGCGCCGGAGCCCGCGCCTCCTTGAAGAGCCACCGCACACCGGCGGCCGCGAAGATGAGGAGGTACGGAACGAGGGGCATGCGGTAGCGCGCCGTGATGAAGAAGGCGAGAACGGCCGCTCCGTACGCGACCACGATCGCGGCGAGCATCGGGGCGCGGCGCCAGCGTACCGCCATCCCGACGAGCCCGAGTGGCATGAGCAGTCCGAAAGGAAACGCCAGCCCGGGGACTTTCCACAAGAGGAGACGAAGCACGGGCGAATACTCCCGGGCCGGGTAGATCTCCTGGTTGCGGGGGATCTCATTCCCCGCGAGGAAGAGGTAGACCTTCTTGAGCTGAAGCCTCGCGAAGCCGAGCGGATCGGACCCTGCGTAGACCAGGACTTTCCCGACGAAGTAGTTCGACGCCGCCCCTACGCCCCGCACCCCTTCCCGCCGCGGCTCCAACACAAATCGCTTCCAGTGCAGGTCGGGACGAATCGCGACGGTCTCGTCATAACGCGGATTATTTCCAATGTAGAGGTTGATCCCACCGTTCCAGGAAATCGGGATGAATTCACCCCCGCGTTTCCAATTGCGCCACGTGACCGGGGCGATGGCGAGCGCGGCCCCGAGGAGGACCAACCATGCGCGCCGGCGCGCAAACGCCGCGAGAACCGCCACGATCACGAGCGACGTTGCCGTCACGATCGATGCGAGCCCGGCGAGAACCCCGGACCCGCCCCAGAGCCAGGTGCTGCGCCGAGGGTTATCGCTCGCGAGGAGCGCCGCGGGGACCGCCGCGAGTTGGAGGGCGATCGTGAGGGTGGGCGTCAGGAGCTCGCCGTCGAAATAGATGAGCATGCCGTAGAGCGCCGCTCCGTATCCTGCCGCGAGACCGACACCCCGTCCGAAGTGGCGCGCCCCGATCCAAGCGGTCATCACGGCGCTCGCGGCGCCGAGGAACGCCTGTACGATCCGAGGGGCGACATAGCCGAGACCCGCTGTGGAATAGATCCACGCGAGCACGTAGGAATAGCCGGGCGGCTGCCAGTAGATCAGGTCGGGATGGCCGCGACCCATGGCGATGGCACGCGCCGCGTCGTCATAGGTTGCCGCGTCGATCACGGGGTTCGTGAAGTAGGGGCTCGCGCGCATGGCGAGAACGTGGATGAGCCGCAACACGAGCGCCACCACGAAGAGGAGCAGCATCGAGCGCCCCGAAAGTCCGGGCCGCGCTTCTGCGTGCGAGCGATCCGGTGCGCGCGTTCGTCCTGGCGCTCGTGTCCGCCTCGATTTCACCCTGTGCGGTCCGCCGTGGCTCTCCCGCGACCCTTGCGCGCCCAGATGTAGGAGAACGGGAACCCGAGCGCGGCGACGAGCACGCCGGCTGCGGCCCGCCATCCGCTCGAGCTCAAGTCGCTCGCAACGATCGCGACCGTGACCAGGATGAACACGACCGGGGTGATCGGGTAGAGGAGCGTGTGATAGCTCGGCGCCGGAACAAGGCCCTGGCGCACCTTGCGCCTGTACACGAAGAGCGCCGCGACCGTGAGGCCATAGAAGAGCCATGAGGTTGTGACGAACCAGCCCGACACGTCCTCGAACCCGCCCGCGAACCAGAGCCAGATCGTCGAGAGTGCCCCCTGGATCCAGAGGGCGACGTCGGGGGTGCCGCGTTCCACGTTCACGTGCGCCGCGCGCTTCCAGAAGAGCCCGTCGGCGGCCATCGCGAGCGTCACACGGGGGCCGGTCAGGATCGAGGCGTTCACCGTGCCGAACGTGGAGACCGCCACGAGGACCGCGAGCGCGCGGCCGCCCCAGTCTCCGAGGATGCGCCGCATGGCCTCCGCTCCGACCGCTTCGTAGGTGCCCACCTCTGCGGGGCTCAGCACCGAGAAGTAGGCCAGGTTCGTGATCACGTAGACGGCGACGACGAGCAGCGTCCCTCCCAGGATCGCGATCGGGAAGTTCCGCGCCGGGTTCACGATCTCCCCGCCGACGTAGGTGGAGTCGGTCCATCCGTCGTAGGCGAAAAAGATCGGGATCATGGCGAACGCGAAGGCGAGGAGAAACGGGTGTCCGCGGTGCGGCTCGGTCACGACCTGTCCATGGGGCGCCCCCGCGTGGGGAAGGAAGAACGCGGCGAGGCAGAGGACCAGGATCCCCAGAACCTTGAGCGTCGTGAGCACGGTCTGGGTGCCGGTCCCTTGCTTCACGCCGAGGAGGTTGACGAAGGTGAGGAACGCGATCGCGCCGAAACCCGCAAAAAACTCGGCGCCCTTGCCGAGCCCGACGGCCTGGCAAAAATAGGTCGCGAACACGCTCGCGATGGAGGCGATCACCGTCGGCTTGATCACCCAGAGGCTTGCCCATCCGAAAATGAAGGCGAGCCGGTCGCCGAAGCTCTCACGGATGAAGACGTAGAGCCCGCCGGTGCGCGGGTGGGTGACGGCCATTTCGGCCAGGGCAAGCGAGCCGCACAGCGAGAGAACGCCGCCGAGCACCCACGCGAGGAGCGCCGCGGCCGGGCTCGTCAACTCCTGCGCGACGGAATGCGGGGAGCGGAAGATACCCGATCCGATGATGCTCCCTACCGTGATCGCGGTCGCGGCGTAGAGCCCGATCCGCCGTTTGAGCTGGGGCTCCTCGCGCTGCGGAGATGTCTGGCCGACCATGGCGGCAAACCGTACCCGCTCGGGGCGGCGCTGTCCACGGCATCCGTCCGGCGAAGAACGGTATACTCATGGGAGCAGTCACCATCGAACCCGTCGACCCAGCCGTTGAACAGGGACTCCTGCTGCGGAGGCACCATGGCGATAGGGGCAAACGGATCGGCCCGGACTACCCTGAGCGTGCTGCTTGTCGGCTCGCTCGTCCTCGTGGGGCTGATCATCCGACCCTTCGCCGCCGCCCTCTTCATGGCCGCGGTGCTCGCGGTCACTTTTCATCCTTGGTACGCCCGGCTCGTGACCCGCCTGCGTGGGAACCGGACGATCGCCGCGAGCGTCATCACGACCTGCCTCGCGCTCGCGCTCGTCCTGCCGGTGGCGGCCCTCGGGGTGATCGCGGTCCGGGAGGCCGCGGAGACCCTCGATTCCCTCCACCAGGTGCTCGCCGAGCAAGGCGTGGAGGGGCTGATCCGCCAGGCACCCGAACCGATCCAGGGCTGGGTCGCCCAGATGTGGCACCAGCTGCCGGAGCGCGATCAGAATTCGGAGTTCATCTTCAATCTCGAGCGCCGGGCCGCGGCTTCGATCCCACGTCTCATCAACGAGGCCGGGCAGATAGTCGCTCAAGCTTTGCTCATGACGGTCGCGCTCTTTTTCATGCTTCTGGACGGCGGGAGGCTGCTCGCGTGGCTCGACGTGATTTCGCCGCTCCAACGAAGGCAGATGCGCGAGCTGTTCTCGGAATTCCGCCGCGTTTCGGCCAGCGTGCTGCTCGGGTCGGTGGTGACGGCGGGAGCGCAGGCCGCGGCGGCGCTGGCCGGTTACCTCATCGCGCGCGCGCCGAATCCATCGTTCCTCGCGCTCGTGACGTTCTTCCTGGGACTGATTCCGATTCTTGGAGCCGGAGGCTTCTCCTTCGGGGTCGCCGTGTATCTCTATCTATCGGGGCACGTCTATGCGGCGGTCTTCCTCGCGATCTGGAGCACGTTTGTCGTGGGCATGGTCGACAACATCCTGAAACCGATCGTGATCAAAGGCGGCATGGAGTTGCACGGCGCCATCGTCTTCTTCGCCTTGATCGGGGGCATCACGGCGTTCGGCCCGGTCGGCCTCGTTTTAGGCCCGCTCAGCGTGAGCCTCCTTCTGGCCGTCCTGCGTATCTACCAGCGCGACTTCGCGGAGCCCGACGAGGCCGTCGCGTCAACGTAACAGGGCAAGGCGCGTGCGGGCGACCCTCCCGCCGGCCTCGAGCGTCGCGAAATACACTCCAGACGCAACCCGCCGGCCGCGTTCGTCCTTGCCGTCCCAGCGGGCTTGGTGATTCCCCGAAGGCAAGACATTCCCCGCGATCAAGCGGCGTACGCGCCTTCCGGTGACGTCGCTGACCGTGAGACGCACCGAAGATGCGCGCGGCAGCGCGAAGGAAAGCTCCGACTCGCGATCGAACGGATCGGGCTGCGGCACCCGCACGGATAGCCGGAGCGATGCTCCCGCGATGGCCCGGACCACGCCCAGAAACTCCATATGGCCCGAGGCACCGAGCCTACCCAGCTTGTAGACGTACGCGCGGCCCGGCTTCACGTTGCGGTCGAGGTAGGAATACCCCGGACCCCCGGCGATAGACCCGCCCGAATTGACCGGCTCCGTGGCGGATGATTCCGAGACTCCGTGGTAAAGATAGAACGTTTGTGCCTTCGATGAGCCGGTCGTGCGCCAACGTACGCGAATCCCCTCCGCCTCCGGCACCGCGCTGAGACCCGCAACCTCGGCCGCGGTGGTGGTGCTCTTCTTGATCGAGAACGAATCGAACACCCTGCCATCGGGCAGGACCGCCTGCACGTAGACCGAATCCCCCACCACGTCGACCGCGACCGTGTGGAAGACGCTGAACGCGGAACGGGTGAGCGGATCGTTCGGGGAAATCCCATAGAGCCCGCGCCCGCCACCTCCAGCCACCAGATAGATGACCCCGCCCGGATTGTGGTAGCTCGACCCCTGCGCCGTGTCCACGGCCACGCCGTTCGCGATTGGATAGGA